>JBEKHI010000571.1:0-3986 GCA_050012355.1 Streptosporangiaceae bacterium
GCGGGCATCGCCACGCTCAGGTGGCTCGTGGCCGGCGTGGCCTGGGCACCGTGTCTGGCCAGCGTCGGGTTGGCGCGGCCGATGAACATCATCGCCGCGACCGTGCCCACCCCAGCGATGACCATGGCCGGGACGCCCAGGCGGACGAACGTCATCGGGGCCACGCGGCGGCTGCGCTTCCGGCGCCTGACCGGGCTCGACGGCAGTTCGGGGGAGTAGGACTGCTGCGACTGCCGGACGTTGTCCCGCTCTTCCGGGCGGGACTGAGGCGGGTAGGGCCGGCCTGGATAGCGGGGTGGCGCAGCGGCCGCGGCGCCCCACGGCTGATTCGGCGGCGGCGTGGCCGCCCGGAAGGCCGCAGGTGCGGGCTCACGGAAAGCCTGCGGCACGGGGGTGCCGAAGGCGGGTGGCGTCTGATATCTCGCTGGCGGAGCCCAGCCTGGCCTGCCGGGGCCTTCATCCGGCTGTGATGGATGGACAGGGTCGTTGGCCGGGATGTCGCGTTCCCAGCTGACACCGGAGTCCTGCCAGACATCATGTGTCTGTTCCCAGACGGAATGATCATCCGGCCATCCGGCGACGGTTTCTGGCGGCACCGCGAATCCCGGTCCGCCGGGACGGCCGTTCAGCGCAGCGGTCGGCCCGACAACCGGGTCGGCATCTTCATGCCAGAAGCTCGCGGGCTCCTCTTCCTCGGCTCCGGCCCCAGCGTCCTCGTCCCGCGGCTCTTCCGGGGGCAGGAACCAGCCGGTCGGGCGCACGGCTCCAGGCCAGGGCGGCCGCGCGACATCCCCGCTTGGCACCGGGGCACCGTCAGCTGGCTGGTGGCGAGTTGGCGGGTCGGTCCCGTCGTCAGTTCCGATCGTCATCAGGCACTCCAAGTGCTCATATGATTGCATATCGTGACGAACGTGGTCAGCGACTATACACTCTTCATCTCGTTTGCGTGGCCCGTTCCGTTCGATGCTAGCGAGAGAAATTTTTTTTGCCGAGACCCAAAGCCCAAAAAGTTGCATAAAGTTTTCATATGAACACTTAAAGTAATCAACTGGGACAGCCGCGGTGGGGCCGGTGGGTACCCGTCGACCCCGCATACCAGCCGCGCGGCAGCGGACCGATTCTGGGCGGTGTCGCCTTACCCGCACAAGAGCCTGGGTAGTGCAGCACCGACCAGGAACGGGTCATCAGTCAGGAGGTCACACCAGCAGCACCTGAACTGTTAGCACCACAACCATCAGCAGTGCACGCCGCACGCCGCACGCCGCACGCCGCACGCCGCACGCCGCACGCCGCACGCCGCGGGCCGCGGGCCGCGGGCCGCGGGCGCGGCAGCGGATCCGGGGGCGCCACCAGCCGCTCGGTCCATCAGCTTCCGCCGTCCACGGCTTCCCGCATCAGTCCGTACCGGCCGTCCTTCCCGAGGGCTAGGCCGGCCGGCAGCCCTGTGGCCAGCACCGCGACCACCACGCACGCTCCGAGCAGCGCCGCAAGAACTGCCCAGGGCACGATCAGCGGCATCGCCGGGCCGATGAGCCGGCGCAGCACGGCCCAGGATCCGCCGATGCTCACCGCGGTGGCTAGCAGTCCGACGACGGCGCCGGTTGTGACGCACATCAGTGTCTCAGCCAGCACAGTGCCTAGGACCTGTCGCCGAGTGGCACCAGCCAGCCGTAGCAGAGCGAGTTCGCGCCTGCGGTCGGCGACCGTCATCACCAGCGTGTCGGCCAGGGCGATCAGCGCATAGAGAACAGACAGACCGAGGATCATCAGGACGGCGGTCCTCGTGTCCTGCTCGTTCGCGTTCACGGCCGAGGTCGCGGCCTGCGCGGTTGGTGTTAGGCGCGCCCCGGCGGCGTGGGCGGCGGCGATAAGCGCGGTCCTCGCGGCCGCTGCCTCGGCGCCGGGTGCCACCGAGGCCATGATCTGCGTGGGCGTCGATCCGCTCGCGGCGTATGCCGGATCAATGTAGGCCTGGTAGCCGTCACCGGGTGTGCGAAACAGGGCGGCGACGGTGAAGGTCATCTGGGTGCCGTCGGCGAGCCATACCCGGATGCGGGAGCCGACGCTGGGGTTCCCTGGCCAGTCGCGGTCCAGCACAATCGTGCCCGGTCCCAGGTTGGTGACCGACCCGGCGGTCACGGCCAGTCCGCCGAGCGCGGCCAGAGCGTCCGGGTCGGCGGTGGCAGCGGGGTAGTTGACTACCGCGGTGCCACCCTGATCGGCGAACACCTGGGTGGGGGTGAGCGCAAGGGTCCGCACACCCGGTACGGCTTGGATGCTCTGCGCAGCTGCCTGAGTAAGGCCTGGTGCATCGGCGGGAGTGATCACGTACTCGGCAGCGGACAACTGCTGGCGGGTAGCTGCCGCTTGCGCGGAGCTGACCTCGTCCAGTCCGCCGATCAGGCAGCCGCTGAGCGCGACCACGACCGCGACGCTGCTGCCGACCGAGGCGGTGCGGCGGATGGCGTCAAGGGCGCCACGGCGGGCCGTGCTCCAGATCGCGCCGCCGGCGTCGAGGTCGCCAAGGGAGCGGCCGCTTGGCCGGTAGGTGAGCAGCCGAAGCAACGGGCGGATCAGGACTCCGGCAAGGATGCTGAAGGCGAGCGCGACGGTTAGCGTAACGGTGAAGTTGTCCGCTGCCTCGTCGGCGTATTCAGGGTAGGCGATGGCGATCACGCCGAGCATGACCAGGGCTATGGCCAAGGCGGTCGCCCCTGCCACCCAGCGGGCCGCGTTCGCCCACCGCGAGCCGCGCTCGGCCGAGGCCTCACGCAATGCCTCGGCGGGGGCGACCATGCCAGCCCGCAGCATCCCGGCAAGCACCCCAGCCAACGCGGTGACCAGGCCGAACACGACGGCGGCGAGCAGTGCCCACCAGGTGATGGGTACGGTCAGGTCGGCGGGCACTATGCCATGATCGGCCAGCCAGTTCCTGCCCAGCGGTGCCGCGCAGGCGCCAAGGACACATCCGGTGCCGCCAGCGAGCAGCGCGATCAGCAGCGCCTCGCAGCAGATCAGGCGACGGGTCTGCGTCCGGGTGGCACCGATCAGGCGCAGCAACGCGAGCTCCCGGCGGCGCTGGGCGACCGAGAGCGCGAAGGTACCGGCCACCACGAACACCGCCGTCAGCCCGGCCACGGCGGCAGCCATACCGATCGGAGTCTGCACGTTGACCAGATCGTTCGTTTCGCTGATGTAGCGAGGATCGGCCTGGTCACGATCCGCTCCGATCAGGACCCGGACGGTCGCGGCCGCGCCAGCGCGGTCGACGGCCTGCTGGACAGGGCCAGCCGGGCCGAGGAAAGCCAGCGCGTCCACAGCCGGAGACAGAGCCGCGGCCTGAGCATCCGTGAAGAAGATCGCGTGCTCGTACGGGACGGTCGAGGTAACGCCAGTGACCGTGGCAATCAGCGGACCGGCCGCGGTCTGGACGGTGACCCGCCTCCCGATCAGGCCAGAACTGCCCCCGCCGACCACGATCTGCCCGGAAGCGGCCGGGGCATGCCCAGCGGTGAGCCGGTAGCCCCCGACGGCGGCCGCGGACCAGCCCCGCCCGACCTGGTCGGTGGGGCCGCCTGGCAACTGGGCGTAGAACGTATGGTCGGCGACAACCGGTCCGTCCGCCGCGAGGGCGGTCACCAGGGATCGCGGCAGGCCAGGCTGCTGAAGTACCGGCGTCCGCGACACGTCGCCGTACCGGTCGGTGAAGGTTATGGTCTTGTCCGGCACGATGACGGCCGTCGCCGCGGCGTACCGCTGCTGGGCCGGCTCGGGCAGGTTGTTGGTCGCGTAGATCACCAGGATGGCCACCGCCATCAAGGCCACGCCGCAGGCCAGGGCGAGGAAGGTGCCGACGAAGGCGGTCCAGCGGGTGCGCACGGTGGCACCGGCCAGGCTCAGCATGTCCGCTTCTCCAGACCGGTCATCCGCGCCGCTATCTCATCGGCGGTGGGTTTCGCTAGTTCCCCGGCCAGCCTCCCGTCGGC
>JBEKHI010000572.1:0-3970 GCA_050012355.1 Streptosporangiaceae bacterium
GGTCCGCTGCACAGCCTGATCGAACAGGAGGCTGAGCGCAACGGTGAGCTGCGCGCGTGGTGGGAGGGGTTCCAAGGGTCCCTGTTCAGTCGTCCGGGGCTGGTGCGGACAAGGTTCACGGCCACGCGGCTCGGGTGGGCTCACCTGGACCCGGACTGGAACATCCCCGAGCTGCACGACCCGGACCAGGACACGGACCTGACCCACTCGCTAACCCCGGAACTGGCTGCCCGGCTCTACACGGTGACCGCGGAGATGTCAGACAAGGCGCTCAAGGCCCGCATCGGCCGGATCCCTCCGGCGTGGCGGCCCAGGGTGGATACGGCACTGAAGCTCCTGCGGTCGGCTGGGAGCGTCCTGGTGTACCTGTCCGGCGATATGACAGCGCCTGAGTCGGCGGAGTTCGACGGGCGGGACGCCGCCCGGGAGATCCTGTCGGCCGTCGACGGCCTGCTGAAACTGGGTCCGGCCGATCACCCGGCGCGGCAGCTGGCGGTGACCCTGCTTGATCGGCTCAAGCCCAGCCAGTTGCGGCAGCTGCTGGGGTTGCTGGCCAGCGAGCCGGCCGAGAATGCGGGCCGGCTGCGGGAGGAACTGGGCCGGCTGCTCCCATCCGACCCCTCGGATTTCCCCCAGGCCCGGCAGTTCCTGGACGACTGGGCAGACGGCGGGGACCGCGTGGCCGGCCTGCCCGAGAAGGATTTCAATCTCGCTGTGATCAGCTCCGAGCTGCGCGAGCTGAAGCCTACGAAAGTGCTCGATCGGAACCAGGACGCTCTCAACGTCTTGCGGACGGTGATGGCCGGTCAGCCAGCCGATGAGGTCGCGGAGCGGATCATCGGCGAGCAAGGGCTGACGGGCGTGCAGGCCGCGCGCGTCCGGTGGTACCTGAACTGGGTGACCGGCCGCCTGGCCAAGCCGGTGCGCGACCACCTGTCCAGTGCGCACCCGCTCAGCTATGACGAGCAGGTGACCCTG
Source organism: Streptosporangiaceae bacterium (assembly GCA_050012355.1). Taxonomy (GTDB): domain Bacteria; phylum Actinomycetota; class Actinomycetes; order Streptosporangiales; family Streptosporangiaceae; genus JBEKHI01. Next base: position 979 of record JBEKHI010000572.1, read on the forward strand.
GTGCACGATCTCCTTGAGGGGCCGGCCGGTGACGCGGCGCTGGACCTCATCGAGGCGGGCTCTCCCGGCCTGCGGGACGGGCTGGTCAGGGCCCGGTGGTTCCGTGATCTGGTCGCTAAGATCCCGGCGGGCAGTCCGCTACGTGTGCGGGCGGACAGGATTCTCACGCCTGGAGAGTTCAGCCCGGACCTGGCTGTCCCGGAGCTGGCTGGCCTGGACATCACCGATCCGCTGACCGGGGACCAGGCCGAGTCGGCCGTCGCCCGGTGGGCCGCGGCGCCGGGCGGATTCGGGGGGCTGCTGTCATCCGGTACTCCGCCGTATGTGCTGGATCGCCTCGGCTGGTGGGAGCAGAACCGCCTGCGCCCGGCTGTCGCCGACCGGCTGCTGCGCTTCCTTCTGCCGCGGAGCCGGTACGACCTGACCGGCCAGCAGGAGCAGATGGTCCGGTATCTGGTGACGGGGGATCGGCTGAGCCGCCTCGAGCGGCTGGCTGTGGTCAAGACGATCACCGAGGGAACCGTCGACCCGGCGATACTGTTCGGCCCGGACGGCGAATTCGCGGCCGCCTTGGATGACCTGCTCCCGCGCACCGATGATCTCCGCCGCGAGCTGGAGACGTTCGTCGGCGCCGGCCTGCCCGACCTGCGTCGCGGTGTCGTGCAGCCCGGACAGCAGGCGCGGCAGCCATTGCGCTACGCGTCGCAGGAGCAGGTCAGGTGGCTTATCGACGAACATGGCGTGCTGAACCCGCTACTCGCGGATGTCCATCCGGAACGGGATGAGGTGAGCGACGGGGAACCCGCGACAGGTCTCAGCCTGCTGGCCGCCGTAGCGCGGCTGACTGACGGCACCCTGGCACTGGACCAGATCGCACATAACGCCGGTGGCTTCCTGCAACGGATCGATGACCTGCTCCCGCGTAGCGACCGGGTGGCCGACCTGGTGCGGCCGGTGGTGGATCAGTACCTGTGGGACACCTTCGCGGGCGGCCGGGATGCCCTCAGTCACGACATCGTGGTTGCGCGCCCGGCACGGGATCAACGGCCGCCCCCCGGCCGGGAGCTCAGGGCCATCGCGCGTAGCCTGAGCGGTGCCCCGGATGAGGAAGCTTACGGGTGGCTGGGGCTGTGGGCGGCCAGACTCCAGGTGCATCACTACGTGTCGGGGGACCACGTGGCGCCCCGGGAACCGGAGTACCAGGCGACGCTGCTGCGCGTGCTGATGGACTCCCGTGACTGGGAAAGCGCGCTGGAGCTGCTGCTGGCGTTGAGCCCCAGCGGAATCAAAGCGGTGCACGCGGCCGACAGGCAGCTGCTGCCGGACTTGCTGCAGGATGCGATTCCCTCGAGGGAGCGTACGAAGAGGGAAGGTATGCTCCACGAATTCATCGAGAGGTTCGACGGAGGATGGGATGGTGCCCTCTCCGGTGCGGTGCGATCCGGTGATGGCGAGCTGAGCCAGCCCGGGCTGTCGCCTTCGGATCTTTCGGTGCTCAAGGATCACGTGTCCAAGGAGCTCGGACACTTGACGGCCGGGAAGCGCACCTCGGTCGATGCGGCGGACGTGGCGGAAAAGCAGGAAGCGCTCCCCTCGGATTGGAAGCGGGAACCGCCGAAGCAGCGCGCCAACGCGATCGCGCGGCTGATCCTCGGCCAGCCGCTGGGTGTCTTGAAGGGCAAGGGCTCCAGTGTCGAGGGGGAGTACCCCTACCCGATGAGCCATGATGGCGCCCCCAACTTTGATGACCTGCGGGGCGTGCCGTTCGCTGAGGGGCCGGACGGTGCCTTGGTGGTCTTTGAAGTAAGGAGGTTCTACCAGGGGCCGGGCGGAAAGTATTACGGGAAACAACGAGCCGCGATCGATGCGGGCGGCTCTGGTGACGCGGTGCGGGTGATGATTCCCGAGGTGCTACCCGCGGTGGCGGCGGACGAGCCGGCTGAGGACCATCGTCCTGGCCCCGATAGTACGTTCGCCCTTTACGAGGCTACTGAAAGCGCCTTCGAGGATATCCGCGGGGAGCCGGGAGATCCCCCCCACGTTCCAATCGAACAGGTCCTGACGGAGAAGCTGGGGTGGACGCTCACCGAGGAGGCGAAGGGCTGGAAGATCGGCCCACGGCCCATCGGCGCTGAGCCGGGCGCGCGTCGCCACCACAACGAGGGTGTGCCCCTGGCCGTGGTCCATCCCTACTTGCGGCATGTGCTCCAGAACACCTGGGACCGTGCGGAGTTTACTCGTGACCACCTGGCCGATGCCCTGGACTTCGCCGACGAAATCGCGGCCCGCTTCATCGCCCGGCGTTTCCTGGGGCATGTCCCGCGCGATCTAGGGCGCGTGTACGACGTGCTCGACATCCCCGATCTCGCCGTTCAGCAACTGCGGGGCCACGTGGCCACGCTCTACGTCGCTGGTGCCATGCTGGTCAACGCTGAGTGGGTCCGAGGCCTGGACAAACGTCATGCTGCTGCGCTGATACGGCGAGACCCTGACGAACTGCTCGCTTCCCTGCCCGAGAGCGCGCGCGAGTACCTGGGAGCCGAAGCAGCGGGTTTCCTGGAGATGTTCGAGCGGCGGCTGCGGTCGAGGGTTCCGGATCTGGACGACCGTTATCGCCGCAGGCGCCAAGAGCTTGGCCGCCCCGCTGACGACCCGGTGCGGGTGTTGAACTTGGTGCCGATGAGAGCGGGGCACACGATCGGCTCCTTCCTCGCCAGTGGTCTGGTGACCGGGTATCCCCATATCACCAAGCTGGACGACGTCACGACCATAAACGTGCTCTCCGAGCCGGACGACGGGGGCAGTGTTCCCAAGGAAGTCGTGGAGGCACGTGCCTACGGCCAGCGGTATGCCGACGCCGCGACGACGCGGCAGGAGCGGGACACCCTCGTAGGCGTGGTGAATTCCCTGATGCCGCTGGCCCGGCGGCTCCACGATCCGACGCCGGAGGACAGGGCGGAAGTCCGGCGGGCGGCCATGTACCTCACGGGGC
>JBEKHI010000573.1:0-3944 GCA_050012355.1 Streptosporangiaceae bacterium
CGCCAGGGCCGGCGTAGCTGACCGAGGGCGACAGTCGCACCAGCGACCCGCCGATCGTCACCGCCACGTGCGTCAGGTGCGCGTCCCGGCCGACCGTCATGTAGTGCTGCGACACGTGCACCGCGTCGTCCGCCCAGCCCGCCAGCGAGATGATCGACAGGTCCGCGCCGTCGCCGACGATGATCTCGACGTTCTCGCCGTAAGTGGCACTACCCCTATAGTCCATAACGACGGTCGCCCGGGCATACGGTTCCGCCTCGACCACCAGGTGGCCAGCGGTCGCCGTGTCGGTTCCCGTCCCGGTGATCGTGATGACCGTCGGCTCCGACGTGACCGTCTCCTTGGGGATCCGGATCACCGTGGCGGGACCGGCTGCTTCCGCGACCCGGGCCGAGACACGATCCGCGGGGATCAGCTCACGCCGTTCTGATATCTGCTCGACTGTTACCTCGGGGGCGGGGGCAACTTCCACGGTCACCCCGTCGGCGAGGAGTCGTGCGTCCGCGTGCAGGCCGCGCAGGCGGCGCAGCGGGGTGAACCGCCACTCCTCCTCGCGGCCGGTCGGAACACCGAACTCCGTCCGCGGGGCGTGCAGAGTTGATACCGGGGCGGTTTCAACGGCCCCGGCGACGTTGACCGACATTAGCCAACCGCCCCTTCCATCTGGAGCTCGATCAGCCGGTTGAGCTCAAGCGCGTACTCCATCGGGAGCTCACGCGCGATCGGCTCGACGAAGCCGCGGACGATCATCGCCATCGCCTCGTCCTCCGTCATGCCCCGGCTCATCAGGTAGAACAGCTGGTCTTCGGAGATCTTGCTGACCGTCGCCTCGTGCCCCATCTCGACGTCATCCTCGCGGATGTCGTTGTAGGGGTAGGTGTCGGACCGGCTGATCGTGTCGACGAGCAGCGCGTCGCACTTCACGGTGGACTTGGAGTGCTCGGCGCCCTCGCGGACCTCGACCAGGCCCCGGTAGGAGGTCCGGCCGCCGCCGCGCGCCACGCTCTTGGAGATGATCGTGCTCGAGGTGTTCGGCGCCAGGTGCACCATCTTGGAGCCGGCGTCCTGGTGCTGGCCCTCGCCGGCGAACGCGATGCTCAGCGTCTCGCCCTTGGCGTGCTCGCCCATCAGGTAGACGGCCGGGTACTTCATCGTGACCTTGGAGCCGATGTTCCCGTCGATCCACTCCATGGTCGCGCCCGCCTGGCAGATCGCGCGCTTGGTGACCAGGTTGTAGACGTTGTTCGACCAGTTCTGGATGGTCGTGTACCGGCAGCGGGCGTCCTTCTTCACGATGATCTCGACCACCGCGGAGTGCAGACTGTCCGACTTGTAGATCGGCGCGGTACAGCCCTCGACGTAGTGCACGTAGGCACCCTCGTCAACGATGATCAACGTGCGCTCGAACTGGCCCATGTTCTCGGTGTTGATCCGGAAGTAGGCCTGCAGCGGGATCTCGACGTGCACGCCCTTCGGCACGTAGATGAAGCTGCCGCCCGACCAGGCGGCCGTGTTCAGCGAGGCGAACTTGTTGTCGCCCGGCGGGATGACCGTGCCGTAGTACTCCCGGAACAGCTCCGGGTGCTCCTTGAGCGCCGTGTCGGTGTCGAGGAAGATGACGCCCTTCTCCTCGAGGTCCTCACGGATCTTGTGGTAGACCACCTCGGACTCGTACTGCGCGGCGACCCCGGCGATCAGGCGCTGCTTCTCCGCCTCCGGGATGCCGAGCTTGTCGTAGGTGTTCTTGATGTCCGCGGGGAGGTCGTCCCAGGTCTCGGCCTGCTTCTCCGTGGAGCGCACGAAGTACTTGATGTTGTCGAAGTCGATGCCCGACAGGTCGGCTCCCCAGGCCGGCATCGGCTTGCGGCCGAAGTACTTCAGGCCCTTGAGCCGCATGTCCAGCATCCACTCCGGCTCGCTCTTCTTACCGGAGATGTCCCGGACCACCTCTTCGGACAGGCCACGGCGCGCCGCGGCGCCGGCCTTGTCCGAGTCGGCCCAGCCGAACTTATACGTGCCCAAGCCCTCGAGCTGGTCATTCTGGGTGGTCGTCATGATGTAGCGAGCCCTCCGGACTCCTCGGTGGTGTTGCGTGTTGTAACAGCTTCTGGCGTTGCGGGCTTCCCGCGCCCCGTGGTCCTGAAAGCACCGCCTGAGCTATCCGTCACGTGCGTCGTGCAGATCCCGTCGCCGTGCGCGATCGTCGCCAGCCGCTGCACCGGGGTGCCGAGCAGCCGGCCGAATGCCTCCGTCTCCGCCTCGCAGAGCTGGGGGAACTCGGCGGCCACATGGGCTACCGGGCAGTGGTGCTGGCAGATCTGCTCGCCGGTCTTGGTCGCGCCGATGGTGGGCGCCGGTCCGGCCGAGGCGGCGTATCCGTCAGCCGACAACGCCTCCGACAGCGCTTTCACCCGCTCCGCGAGTGCGCCCCGCGCCACTGCTGGCGCATACCTGCGCTCAAGGTCGGAAACCTGCCGCCTGGCGAACTCGGCCACGGCCTCTGGTCCGGCGATCTCCGCGACATAACGTAGCGCACTGGTCGCCAGATCGTCGTAGGCATGCTCGAACGCGCTGCGCCCCGCGTCGGTGATGACAAAGACCTTGGCCGGCCGGCCCCGGCCCCGGTTGCCGTAAGCCCTGGCCGTCCGGGTCTCGATCATGCCCTCGGCTATCAGGTTGTCGAGGTGCCGCCGGATCGCCGCCGGGGTGAGCCCGAGCCTGCTGCCCAGCGTGCCGGCCGTCGACGGGCCCAGCTCCAGGATCAGCCTGGCCACCTGACCTCGGGTGCCCCGTTCGGACCGGGAACCCGCGGCCCCGTCGTAGCTGCCGCATCCGGGCAGCGCCCTGCCCCCCGCGTCGTTGGGCGCGGGGAACGCTTCAGCAGGCGCCCCGACAGATTTCACAACACCAGTGTGCCTTAAATCAGCGTTACATTGCAAGTTTTTCTCAACATCACCGTGACGAAAATCACCAGCCAGCCCGGTCCGCCCGCTGTCCGCCCGCCGCCTCCCCCGATCCGCGGCACGCCTCCCCCGATCCGCGCGCCGGACATATCCGTTATGCCGGGCAGCGCTGTACTTCTACAACGCTGTCGATGGGCCATCGATAGCGCCATAACCCCACCGGTGGGCCATCGCTGGGGTCGCAGATCACCGGATTCATGGCGGACTTGTCGTTCTCCTCCTGGCTATCCGCGTGCCTGCCGCAGAGCATCGCTCCACCACAGGAGATCGGTCACCGCACGGTCCAAGGCCGGGTCGAGGGGACTGAAGTTCTCGGGGTCTGACGGGTCGCTTGAGCCCTTGCAGCGAACAATCGTGTCGGCGAGAACGTGCACGGCGAAACGCAGCGGCGCCATCTCGAACTCGACGGCGACTTCGCGCAGTTGCTCGATCGCGCGCGCCCCGCCGGTGTTCCCCCATCCGACGAAGGTGATTGGCTTGCGAGACCATTCGGCGAAGGTCCAGTCCAGCGCGTTCTTGAGGACGGCAGGATAGCCGTGGTTGTACTCCGGGGTCAGGACGAGGAAGCCGTCCGCGCGGTCGATCGTCTCCCCGAGCCGCGCCACCTCCGGCAGGCTGTACTGCCGGACGTTCTTCGCTGGCGCCGGCCCGTCGAAGAACGGGAGCGGGAAGTCCCGAAGATCGACGACCTCGGTCTTAAGATCCGGACGCGCCTCAAGCCGGTCTCGCACCCACGCGAGAGCGTGATCAGCGAAGCGGCCCTCGCGGGTGCTCCCGACGATGACCTGGATGAGCGGCAGTGACGCCATCGTGAAGTTCTCCCTACGTCTTTCTACGTCTTTGAAGTCTTGACGACTTAGCCGGACCTCAGGGCGGGGGCGATCTCGGTGGCGTAGCGGGCGATTGACTCCTCCACGAGGCCCGACGGCAAGCCGCCCCAGTCGACCTGAACGAATATCCGGTCCAAGTCGAGAACTTTGG
>JBEKHI010000574.1:0-3916 GCA_050012355.1 Streptosporangiaceae bacterium
CGGGACGAGAACCCTCGCGAAGCCGCCGGTGCGGAAGCTGGCTAAGGATCTGGGGGTGGATCTTGCGGGGGTTTCTGGGTCTGGGGCTGGGGGGGTTATTACCCGGGATGATGTGCAGCGGGCGGCTTCGGCGCCAGTTCCGGCGGCCGCTTCGGCTGGGGAGCGGGTGCCGGTGCGGGGGGTTCGCAAGCACACCGCGGCGGCCATGGTTGCCAGTGCGTTCACCGCGCCCCACGTGACCGAGTTCCTGCAGGTCGATGTGACGGACACCATGGCAGCGGCGCGGCGGGTGCGGGAAATGCCGGACTTCGCGGACGTGAAGGTGTCCCCGCTGCTGTTCGTCGCACGGGCACTGCTCGTCGCCGCGGCGCGGCACCCGATGATCAACTCGTCGTGGGACGAGGCGGCCCAGGAGATCGTGATACACGGGCAGGTCAACCTGGGCATCGCGGTCGCCACCGCGCGCGGGCTCATCGTCCCGAACGTGAAGGACGCCGGCGGGCTGCCGGTCGCCGGGCTGGCTAGGGCGCTGGACGCGCTGGCCAGGACCGCACGGGACGGCAAGGCGACACCGGCCGACCTGTCCGGCGGAACGATGACGATCACCAACGTGGGCGTCTTCGGCGTCGACGCTGGCACTCCCATCCTGACGCCTGGCGAGTCCGCGATTCTAGCGTTCGGCCAGGTCAGGGACATGCCATGGGTAGTGGACGGACAGCTGGCAGTACGCAAGGTCACCACCTTGTCACTGTCGTTCGACCACCGGATTGTGGACGGAGAACTAGGCTCGGCGGTACTGCGCGACGTAGGCTCGATGCTGGAAGATCCGGTCCGGCTGCTCGCCTGGTCCTGAGAGGTACCGATGTCGTTCCGCCAAGTTCGTGACGCACTCGCCGTGATGGTCGGGTTCTGTGCGCTGATCTGGCTGCTGCAGGTGGTCAACTGGGCCGACGGGTACCGGCTTGACGCGTCCTACGGCATCTGGCCGCACAACGTCGGGCGGATCGGCGACATCGTGACCGCGCCGTTCCTGCACATCTCCTGGCAGCACATCGAGGGGAACACCGTTCCGCTGTTCGTGCTCGGGTTCCTCTCGGCCTACCGGGGCATCGTGAAGTTCCTGACGGTGACGCTGATCGTGATACTGACCAGCGGGCTCGCGGTGTGGCTGTTCCAGCCGACCGGTGTGCTGACCGTGGGAGTCAGCGGCGTGATTTTCGGATATTTCGGCTATGTGCTGGTCCGGGGAGTATTCGACCGGAACCTCATTGATGTCGGTGCCGGGATCGCGGCGGCGTTGGCCTACTGGTACATCCTGGCCGTCGCGATCCCGGGTACCCCCGGGGTCTCCTGGCTCGGTCACCTCGGCGGGCTCGTTGGCGGCGTGCTCGCCGGATGGGTGTTGCGGGCTCGTCCCGACCGCGCGGCGGTCGGGACGAGCCCCATGCTGACCCCGGCGACGCCATCGGAGGCGCCAGCGCCGTCCGGGGCGCATGAGCACCTCGCCGAATTCCGCAAGGAACTCGGCGACCTCGGCCTATAGGTTTGGCCGCCCGCTGGGCTGTGGAAACATGAGCCTTAAGAGGCTGCGTTGGCCGAGGAGGCTGTGATGTTCCGCCATAGCGTGTTGTTCGCCTGGAAGCCGGAGGCGACCCCCGAACAGAAGAAGGAGGCCGCTTCCAGGATCGCGTCGCTGCCGTCGCTGCTACCGACCGTCCGCGCGTTCGCCGCCGGGCCCGACGCGGGCGTGAACGCCGACAGTTTCGACTACGCGGTCACCGTCGACTTCGACGACGAGGCCGGTTACCTCTCGTACCGGGACGACCCGCAGCACCGTGAGATTGTCGCGAAGTACATCGCGCCGATCACGGCGGAGCGGGCCGCCGTCCAGTACCAGTTCTGAGCCTAGAAGGCTCCCTCAGGCATGTTCATGATGTCGAGGTTGGTTTCTTCCGCGATCTTGCGCTCGGTGGCCAGCCTCGGTAGCACGGTGGCGGTGAAGAACCGGGCGGACGCCACCTTCCCCTGGTAGAACTCCTGGTCGGAGTCACCCGCGTCCAGCGCCCGCTGAGCCACCTCCGCCTGGCGGACCAGCAGCCAGCCGATGATCAGGTCACCGATCGCGAGTAGCAGTCGGCTGGTGTTCAGCCCGGACTTGTACAGCTCCCCTGGGTTCTCGAGCGACCCGATGGCGAACTGGGTCATCGCGGTCAGGATGCCCTCGACCTGCGCGATGCCGTCCGAGAGGGCCGCCCGCTCGGCCTTGAGGTTCCCGCTGTCGTCGTCAGCGGTCGCGGTTGCCGCGACGTCCTCGAGGAGCGAGCGAACCGCCGCGCCCTGGTCTCGCAGGATCTTGCGGAAGAACAGGTCCATTCCCTGGATGCCGGTGGTGCCCTCGTAAAGGCTGTCGATCTTGGAGTCCCTGATGTACTGCTCGATCGGGTAGTCCTGCAGGAACCCGGAACCGCCGAGGGTCTGCAGCGACAGCGTCAGCATCTCATACGACCGTTCGGAGCCGACGCCCTTGACGACCGGGAGAAGCAGGTCGTTACGGGCCGCGGCCGCGTCGTTCTTCTCACCGGCCGCCACCGCGAGTTGCTCGGCGTCCTGCAGCGTGGCCGTGTACAGGACAAGCGCCCGCATGCCCTCGGCGTAGCTCTTCTGCAGCATGAGCATCCGGCGCACGTCCGGGTGGTGGATGATCGTCACCCGCGGGGCGGTCTTGTCCGTTTGCTTGGTCAGATCAGCGCCCTGCACCCGGTTCTTCGCGAACTCCAGCGCGTTGAGGTAGCCGGTGGACAGGGTGGCGATCGCCTTGGTGCCGACCATCATCCGCGCGTTCTCGATGATGAGGAACATCTGCCGGATACCGTCATGCACGTCACCGACCAGCGTTCCGATCGCCGGGCGGTTAGCCCCGAAGGTCAGCTCACAGGTCGTCGAGGCCTTGAGGCCCATCTTGTGCTCGACGTTGGTGGCGAAGACCCCGTTGCGCTCGCCCAGCGAGCCGTCCTCGTTGACCAGGAACTTGGGCACTAGGAACATGCTCAGGCCCTTGGTGCCGGGCCCGTGGCCCTCCGGGCGCGCGAGGACCAGGTGGAAGATGTTCTCCGCCATGTCGTGCTCGCCGCAGGTGATGAATCGCTTGACGCCCTCGATGTGCCAGGTGCCGTCGGGCTGCTGTATGGCCTTCGTCCGGCCCGCGCCCACGTCCGAGCCAGCATCCGGCTCGGTCAGCACCATTGTCGCGGTCCATTCGCGCTCAATCGACATCTCGGCGAAGCGCTTCTGCTCGGGCGTGCCGATCCGCCACAGCGTATGGGCGAACGTCGGGCCAGCCGCGTACATCCACGCGGCCGGGTTCGAGCCGAGAATGAACTCGGCCGCCGCCCAGCCAAGGGAACGCGGGGCGTTGGTGCCGCCAAGCTCAGGCGGAAGGGTAAGCCGGTACCACTCGGCATCCATCAGTGCCCGGTACGACTTCTTGAACGACTCCGGCATCGTGACCTCGCCGGTCGCCGGGTCGAAGACGGGCGGGTTTCGGTCCGCGTCGGCAAAGGACTCCGCCAGGGGCCCGGCCGCCAGTCGGCCGACCTCTTCCAGGATCCCCCGCGCGGTGTCGGTGTCGACCTCGGCGAATGGCTCCTGACCCAGCAGCTCCTGCCGGTCAAAGACCTCGAAGAGGTTGAACTCTACATCCCGGAGATTGCTCTTGTAGTGGCTCATATAACGCTCCGCGGCTCGGTGTCCTGACTCCATATTACTCGCTGGTAACCAGAAGCGGGAGCCCGGGTGCACTCAAGTTTGGTGATCGTACGTGAAACTCCGACTACTGAACGTGACAAGAAGCCCTTCCGCTTGGTACTTTCTGTGAGCACAGGCCGACGGCGACCCCGTCCGCCTGGCGCATGACGAA
>JBEKHI010000575.1:0-3902 GCA_050012355.1 Streptosporangiaceae bacterium
GGCCAGCAGGGTCTCGACGGCCAGCATCCTTGCAGCCTGAGCCGGCAGCCTGGTGAACGGCGTTACGGAAGCATCCATCGCAGTGTCTCCCGTCGACCCATCTCCTGGTTGATCCTGCCGTACCTGTCAGTCAGTGCCGCTATTGCCTCCATGAGCCATCGCCGCTGGGCTATGACCTGGAAGTCGTCTAGCCCCGTGACCTCACTGAATGCGTCATCCATGGCCTTCCCCTACTCGTGAGCTACTCCGTCCGCACTTCCACTTGCTGCACTGAGTTCGCTTGGCTGGCACTCCTGTCCCGGACAGCAGCTGGAACAAAGCAACCCTGCGTACCCGTCGGGTTGTACAGATACGATCTATGCACAGATCAAGAGTCTGTACTGTACAAAATTCCGGACTGCCCTAAGTATTGAACTGGGTCGAGCAGATTGCAAGTGCTTCAGCAAGGTTCGGCGTGACGGGCATGCCGGAGATACCGATGGCAGACCCTGATGACCGCAGGGGTAGCGCGTGACAGCAGACCTGCGGCTCCGACGCATCGGGACGAGGGCCAAACGGCTGAGGTCGGCCAGAAGGAGCTAGGCGTCAGCCAGTCCCGCAGCAGCCTTGGTGAGCAGCTCGATGCTGTCCTCTGGAAGAAGCGCAGCCTCACGGAGCCGTTCGTAAAGCCTGTCGTAAGGCGCGACCTGATCTTTGGCAGTGAGGATGAGGTCTGAGGTCACGGTATCGACAGCAACTACGTCCGGGTCACCGGGATCGGGGTAAGTGAACATCGTGAACGCGCTGCGCGGGACGGTGAAGTCCTTGATGAGGGCGTGAACCGGCAGGACGCGCAGCGTGATGTTGGGATCCTCGTTCACCGCGGTCGCCAGGTGATACAGCTGCTTCTTCACCACGTGCGCCGGAGCAGCCAGGCGGCTGACCGCCACCTCGTCCACGATCACTTCGAGGGTCGGACCGCCGGGACGGCGGAGCATCCGCTGTCGGCCGGCCCGCCCGGCAAGGATCCCGTCCACGGTTCCCGACACCGGCTCAAGAGTCGCGGTTGCCACGCTGCGGGCACGGACAAACTCCGGTATCTGCAGCAGTCCGGGGACGAAGGTCTGTTCATAGGCGCGGATGACGGAAGCGCCAGCCTCAAGGTCGGCGATGAGGGTCTGCCGCTCCCCCATCGACTTGTGGGATTCCCACCAGCCGGTCTCGCTGGCCTCCCGCGCGATCGTCATGATCTGCGTCCAGCGGTCGCCGCCGACTCCGAGCGCCTCGAGTATGCCAAGTACGTCGGCCTGGTCGACGGTGTGCCCGCTCTCCAACCGAGAAATGTCCGCGCGGGACTTGCCGATACGCCGTCCGAGTTGCTCCTGGGTCAGCGCGGCGTCCTGGCGAAGCGATCGCACCTCGTCGGCCAGTCGCAAACGCCGAACGTACGGGCTGATCATCCTCGCTCCTCACAGCGCTCGCTGCACAGTCCGATCTTCTGAGCTGTCCCAAATTATGGAACGTCCTAATTATTGGACTGCAAAGCCCGCGATGCAAGCGAACCCTGAAGCGCGACGAGATCTTGGAACCCCGGCTCGAGCTACCTACTCCTTGGTACTAGCGATGAATGCCTGCCATGCGGGCGCCGGGAACTCGAGCACCAGCCCCTGACCGAACTGCCTGGTGTCGCGGACGCCAATGACGCGCTCGGCCGCCGCGACCTCCACGCAGCCCCCGTTGGCATCGCTGTAGCTGGACTTGCGCCATCTGGCGAACCCGTCGTCCGTCATGACGAACGATCCTCCTTGCGTGCGTTCTCTACTCGTCTCGCAGCCCGTCGGCTGCCGCGGTGATTAGGTCGAGGCTTTCCGGCTGCGGCAGCGCCTGCTTTCGCAAACGATCGAAGAGGTCTTCATATGGTGCTTGCTCGGCCCGTTCGGTAAGCAGGACCTCGGCGGTGATGGTAGCGATAGCGACTACTGCGGGGTCGCCCGGATCGGGGAACGTGTAGATCGAGAAGGGCGTACGCGGGATGGCGTAGCCGTCGATCCGCGCCTCGATCGGCAGCACCCGCAGGGTGATTCTCGGATTTTCGTTGACCAGCGTAGCCATGTGTAGAGCGCCTTCTTGACCACGGCAGGGGGGGCGGCAAGCCGCCTGATGGCCAGTTCGTCGATGATCGCCTCGTACTGGGGCCCGCCAGGCCGACGGAACATGCGCTGCCGCATCATCCGCCCGGCTACGATGCCGTCCGGGGTTCCGTTCGGCAGCGGCCGGAGCCCGGCGAGGGGATCGGTCCTGGCGAGTGCGAACTCGGAGCTCTGCAGGAGGCCGGGGATAAGCGTCTGCTCGTATTCGAGGATCGCGGACGAGCCGGCTTCCAGATTGGCGAACATGGCCTGGCGGTCGCCCATGTTCTTGAAGGACTCCCACCATCCAGTCTCGCTGGCCTCCCGGGCGATCATCATGACCTGATTCCAGCGGTCGCCGTCCTCGACGCCGACTGCCTCCAGAATCTTCAAGACGTCGGCCTGGTCGATCACGTGCCCGTTCTCGAGCCGGGAGATGTCCGCCCGCGACCTACCGATTCGCTTGCCGAGCTCGGCAGCGGTCAGTCCCGCCTCGGCCCGCAGTGCGCGGATCTCCGCGCTCAGCCGGAGGCGGCGAACATAGGGGCTTATCATTCGCGATCCCTGTGCAGCGTAATTCTGTGGACAGTCCTAATTTCTGTACGTTCACAATATCTGTTCACGGACGCCGCAGGTAGCCCGGGCCTGCGCGAACGTGAGGGAGCCAATGGGCGGGTCGTTCCGTGGCTGCTTTGTGGCCACACGATCCCCGCAGACCGCTTGCGGAACCCGCTTGTGCCGCACGATAATCGGGACGTTCCATTATTTTGGACAGTACATAATTCTGCGATGATTACAGGAGGTGCCGTGGCTGTCAACGACCGTGCGAGCGCTGGGGGGAAGCGTGAACCGCCGGAGATCGACACCGCAGTCGCACACGTAGCTCGTGTTTATGACTACCTGCTCGGCGGTTCCGCGAATTTCAGGGTTGACAGGGAGGCGGCCGAGCAGGCGTACGCCGCCTGGCCTGGTGGGCTTATAGGTGTGCGCGCGGACGCGCTAGCGCACCGGGCGCTGCTCGGCCGGATGGTCCGGTACCTGGTCAGAGACGCTGGGATCAGGCAGTTCCTGGATATCGGGACCGGTATCCCGAAGGAGGATAACGTCCACGAAGTTGCGCAACGGCAGGCACCTGAGTCGCGCGTCGTGTACGTGGACAACGATCCCATCGTCCTGGCACACGCGCATCGGCTGCTGCGAGGCTCGATCGAAGGAGCGACCACGTACATCTTTGGGGAACTGCGCGAGCCCGGGACGATCCTGGATGAAGCCGCCGAAACGTTGGACCTCGGTCAGCCGGTCGCGATCATGCTTCTGGGCGTCCTGCATTTCCTCAGCGCAGCCGACGATCCGGCTGCGGTGGTACGCGAGCTGATGTCCCCGCTGCCGCCTGGAAGCTACCTGGCGCTCAGCCATCTGGCGCGCGACGTCGCCGGTGATGCCATGACTGAGACGTTCAGCCGGCTGAACTCGCAGATGGCCGAGTCAGTGGTGCTGCGGACGCGGGAAGAGGTCGCCAGATTGTTCGGTCGGCTCGAGATGGTCGAGCCTGGCGTCGTGCAGCTTCCGCAGTGGCACCCAGACCCGGACGCTCCGCCGCCGGGTCCCCTGCCGATGTGGTGCGGGGTCGCGCGCAAGACCGCTGACCATTTTTAGCGCTCGTGAGCGGACGGCCTTGACGGGAGGATCGAATGGCAGAACCGGGTGCCGGTACCAGCGATACCGGGCTTACCGCTCTTGTCAGCGACGCGATTGAGGGGCTCGGCCTTGCGGATCCGCTTACGCTGGCGGAGG
>JBEKHI010000576.1:0-3891 GCA_050012355.1 Streptosporangiaceae bacterium
AGCTGAGGTGGAGGACTTTCCGGTCAGGATCACGAATGGCTTCCACCTACCGTTTATAACCCAGGTCAAATAGCAATATGTTGGCATTTGACCTGGGGTTTTGTTGCTGGTTTCCTGTCTTAGTTCATTCCGAGAACGAGGGGAAGACCGCATGACGACATCAACCCTGGAGCGGCGCGGCGAAGTGCTCCGTCTCGAAGGGCAAAAGTTCGATCTGCTATGTCAAGAGATCGACGACGCGGTCCGCGCCCGCGCTCACCACATGTGGAGGACTTGAAGATGTAGCAGCGTTTGCCGGGTGGGCGGGCAGCGCCGTGCCCGCTCACCCCGGTCGCCTGAAATACTGAGATGGTGACGGCGGGGCAGATTGTGGTGCTGAACGGGGCTCCCCGGTCGGGGAAGTCGAGCATCGCGGCGGTCATTCAGGAGACGTTCGACGGGCCGTGGCTGAACCTCGGGGTCGACGTCTTCTGCCAGCACGTCACGCCGCCGCGACTGCGACCGGGCATCGGGCTGCGCCCGGGTGGCGGTGAGCGCTCGGACATCGAGGCGCTGATTCCCGCGTTGTACGCGGCCTTCTACGACTCGGTGGCCGCGCACAGTCGTCACGGCCTGAATGTCGTCGTGGACGTGGGTCACCACGATGCGTACTCGGTCCCGCTGGGCGTGCTGCCCGACGCGGCCCGGCGACTACGAGGCCTGCCAGCGCTGCTGGTGGGGGTCCGCTGCCCGCTCGAAGTGATCATGCGGCGCCGTGACGCCGGACCCGCTGGCCGGTACGCGACCAGCGGCGTGGGAGGAGAGATACCCAAGCCCGTGCTGCGCTGGCAGCGCGAGGTTCACCAGCCGGGAATCTACGACCTCGAGGTCGACACGTCCGTCTTGTCTCCCGAAGCCGCAGCGGCACTGATAAGCGCGCGCCTCGTGGGGTCGCCGCCATCGGCGTTTCGTCAGCTCGTGGAGCTATGACCGTGTTGAGTTCCCAATGCCACTTAGATAGGCGACATTCCCCGGCAGCATGAGTTTGCAGGTCCTGGATGGGGTTCACTCTCCGCTCGCGACCCTAGCTGGGCGCGGCAGCCGGCCCGAACCCGCTGACGGCCAGCTGACTTCTCCCGGCTTAGCGCACATTTCCCGTCCGTAATGCCCGGATATGCCCGGCAGTCAGGGTGCACCAACCCGGGAGAAGATGCCTCCGCACAGCGCCGCACCCGGCAGCGGCACGCCACGACCCGCAGCCCGCGCCACTTTCACGCCACCGCGACCATCCCTCGGGATGAACCAGGCTTTTCTGGATAGTGCAAGCACCCACAGAATCCCTCGAACCCAGAGACGGCCACGTTGGACCGTCATCCCGGGAACTCAACATGGATCACGCGTCCTTGAGCGCCTTCTCGATGAGGCGCCACGCCTGCGCGGCGGCCTCCTCGCGGTAGGCGGACGTGCCCTCGGCCAGGAAGGCGTGCGGAGCACCGTCGATGACGATCAGCTCGTGCTCGACTCCCTCAGCGGTTAGCCGGGCGGCGATAGCGTCGCGCTGCTCCGCCGTGACGACATGATCATCCGAGCCGACGATGAACACGAGTCGGCCGGTGATCCCGCCCGTCAGCTCGATGGTCGGCTCCGGCTGACTGACCGGCATGTCGGTGCTGGTCAGCCAGCCCGCGTACAGCACGACCGTGACAGGAAGATCCGTCTGGGTCGCCGCGTAATAGGCCAAGTGACCGCCCAGGCTCAAGCCGACCATCCCGGCCGTCCGCACAGCGCCCGCCGCCCGTAGCTCCGAACGCGCCGCGGCCACGTCGGAGAGAACGCCGGACCTGGTGAGCTCGCCCATCAGCTTGAAGCCATGCGCGCGGCCGGCGTCGTCGGCGGGGAGTTCGACGCGCCGTTCTGATCGATGAAAGAAATTCGGAGCGACCACGACGTACCCCAGCTCCGCGATACGGTCCGCGGCGGCGCGGACATCGGAGGTCACCCCGAAAAGCTGGTGTGCCACGATGACACCGGGATACTCGCCGGGCCTGGCGGGCCGGACGAGATAGCTGCCGGAATCGAGCATCGCTGGAGTCAGTGTTCGCGTCATGTCCCCAGCATGGCTCCGGACAGGTATCAGTATCCAATAGCCGATGCCGCCTGCAGGTATCGTGATCCTGATGGCTGCCTCATTCGACCTGCTGCGAACGTTCCTCGCGGTCTACCGAGCCGGGTCGGTCACCCACGCCGCTGAGCTGCTCGGCTTGTCGCAGCCCGCGGTGACCGCGCAGGTCAAGGCGCTGGAGGCGGAGCTCGGCCGGTCGCTGTTCGACCGGCAGGCACGAGGCATGCGGCCAACGGCGGCCGCCGACGAACTGGCCGCGCGGATCGCCGGGCCGCTGGACGCGCTCGACGAGGCGGTGATCACCGATCTGGGCGGGGACACCGGACGAGCCGTGCACCTGGGTGGACCCGCGGAGTTCACCTGCGAACGGATCCTCACCGCGCTCGGCCCGCTGCTGACCGGCGGGCTGTCGCTGCGGGTGGCGCTCGGAATGCCGGAGGATCTGCTGGCGTCACTGGCCGACGGCGGACTTGACCTGGCGGTCTCGACGGTGCGGGTGCGGCGGCGCGGACTCCGCGCGGAACCCTTGTGCGACGAGGAGTTCGTGCTCGTGGCAGCGGATGACTTCGATGAGAAGGCTCCGCTGATCGCCTACGCGGAGAACCTTCCGATCTTGCGGCGGTACTGGCGTACCGTGTTCGGGACGCGGCTGACGAGGCCGCCGGCCGTCGTGGTGCCCGACCTGCGCGGGGTCCTCGCCGCGGTGCTAGCCGGCGCTGGGGTGAGCGTGCTGCCCAGGTACCTGTGCGACAACCACCTCCGCGACGGGCGGCTGCGGGAACTAGTGTCGCCGCCGGAGCCGCCGATCAACACGCTGTTCCTGGTGTGGCGGGAAGGCTACTTGCACCCGGCGGCGTGCTCGGTCAGGGACCTGCTACTGGAGAAGGGGAAGACATGGTGACGGGCAGCCACCCACTAAGTGATCTGGAAGTGGCAGCGGGTCCCGGTGACGTCCATCACCCGGAGCACGTGCGGCGGCGCTCCGGCCACTTCTAGTGCCGTCCGCTGCCGGGCGGCCCGGACTCGCACGGCGACCAGCGCTCCCAGGCCCGCCGCGTCCATGAACGTCAGCCCGCTGGCATCGATCACCAGCCGTCCCGGATGGTTGCGCAGGGCCTGCCATGCACAGGCCATCACTAGCGCTCGGGAGGCGAAATCCAGGTCCCCGGTGACCACGACAGTCACCGCGGTGTCATCTTGACGTTCGGACAGCGTCAGCATCGCCATAGCCAGCTCCAGGAGCATCCAGGATCGCGAAGGCGCGAGGTCCTGACGCCCAGGGGCAGCCACAACGTACGAATTGCACACTTTGGCATAGTAACGGATAGTTCATCTATCGCTACCCAAAGCAAGCATAGCGGTTCTGTCACACACTCGACAGCCCTCATGCGCCCAGGTAACGGAGGACGGCCAGCACCCGGCGGTTGTCGGCGGTCGCCGATTCCAGGCCGAGCTTGCCGAAGATGCTCGCGATGTGCTTTTCGACCGCGCCGTCGGAGAGCACCAGCTTGGCGGCGATGCCGGAGTTAGACCGGCCCTCGGCCATCAGGCCCAGCACCTCGCGCTCGCGCGGAGTCAGCGACGCCAGGCCAGGATCGGGCCTGCGCAATAGCTGGGCGATCACCTCGGGGTCCAGCGCGGTGCCGCCGGAAGCTACGCGTTCCAGCGCCGAGACGAACTCCGCCGCGTTACCCACCCGGTCCTTGAGCAGGTAGCCGACGCCGCCCGCCCCCGATTCCAGCAGCCGCGAGGTGTACCGGGTCTCGATGTACTGCGAGAACACCAGCACG
>JBEKHI010000577.1:0-3858 GCA_050012355.1 Streptosporangiaceae bacterium
CGCGGGAGGGGGCGCTCGCGAGGGCGGGGTTCATGACAGCGGGTGGCTGGTGAGGGTGGCCAGTTCCGTATGCCGGGACCCTGCTGCGGTGATAACGTAATGTCCGGATGAGACTACGCGAGGTCATGATGTCTTCGCCTTTAATTTTGCCGCCGGGTGCTTGGCAACGCGCCGAAGCTACCGGCTTCGTCGGCCGCCAAGCGGAGCTTGCCCAGCTTGGCGGGCTGCTGAACGAGTCGCGGCTGGTGACGGTCACCGGACCTGGCGGCGTCGGTAAGACCCGGCTTTCGCTGCGGGCAGCGGCGGACGCGGCGGGCCGGTACGCCGATGGCATGTGCCTGGTCGAGTTGTCCGGGCTCCGCGATCCTGACTTGCTCGCGCATACGGTGGCCACCAGCCTGGGGCTGCCCGAACAGGACACCCGGTCCCAGCTCAGCGTGGTCATCGATTACCTCCGCGACCGGTGCATGCTGCTGATCCTCGACACCTGCGAGCACCTGCTGGACGCCTGCGCGCTGCTGTCGGAGACCGTGCTGGCCGAGACGTCTGGCGTGACGATCCTGGCCACCAGCAGACAGGCGCTCGATGTGTCGGGTGAGCACACCTACCTGGTGCCACCGCTGCCGGTCTCCGACACCGATGGCGGCGACGCGGCCGAACTCCTCACCCAGCGGGCGATGGCGGCGGTGCCGGGGTTTTCCGTCCGGCCCGGCGACCTGCCGTACGTTATCGCGCTGTGCCGTCGTCTTGACGGCATCCCGCTGGCCATCGAACTGGCCGCCGTGCGGCTGCGGGCGCTGCCGCTGCACTCGCTGGCCGCGCGGCTCGAGGACCGGTTCCAGGTGCTGACCGGCGGCCGCCGCACAGCGATCCCCCGGCATCAGACGCTGCACACCGCGATCGAGTGGAGTTATGAGCTGTGCACGCCAGCGGAGCAGGTGCTGTGGTCGCGGCTATCGGTCTTCGCCGGCGGTTTCGACATCGCCGCCGCCGAGGACGTGTGCGCCGACGACGCCCGAGCGCGCGAGGACGTCTTGGAAACGCTGATCGGCCTGGTCAATAAATCCATCGTGCTGCGGGTGGACGACGGGGACGTCACCAGATTCCGGCTGCTCGATACGATCCGCGAGTTCGGCGCCGAACTGCTGGCGGAAAGCGGGCTCGAGCCGCGAGTCCGCGGCCGGCACGTTGATCGCTACCTGACGATGGCGCGCTATTTCGGGGATCACCTCCTCGACGGAGATCAGATGGCGCGGTTCCACGAGCTGCGCCGGGAGCATGACAACATCCGGGCGGCGCTGGAATACGCGATCGGCCTCCCCGGACGCGGAGCCGACGCGGCCGCGCTCGCTGGCTGCCTGTACGGGTACTGGCAGATCTCCGGCTTCCTCCGCGAGGGCAAGTACTGGCTGACCAAGGTGCTCGACCACGTGCCCGAGTTGTCCGCGGAACATGCCCAGGCGCTGACCGTGCGCGGGTACCTGGGCACCTTCCAGGGTGAGAACGCCGAAGCGGTGCAGGACACCCGGGCGGGCACCGAGCTAGCCGAGCGGTGCGGGGCAGCGCTGGTCTGTGCCCGTGGCTGGCTGTACCAGAACCTCGCGCTGACGTTCTCTAGCCGGTTCGACGAGGCGCTAGCCGCTGGCGCCGAGGCGGGACGACGCTTTGAACAGCTCGACGACTACATCGGGCTGATCACCCTGACCCCTCATATGGGCCATCTGCACCAGCTTCGCGGTGAGGTGGAACTGGCCATCCAGTGGTGCGCGCGCGGCCTGGACCGGCTCGGCGAGAACTCCACCGAGCGGTGGATCCAGAGTTACCTGCACCTGGTGACCGGTTTCGCGTTGTTCCAGGTAGCCAGCAGGCACGACGAGTGCGCGGCGGCAGTTGGCAATGCGTTGCGCACCAAGCACGAGCTCGGTGACCAGGTCGGCAGCGCGTACGCGCTGGAGGTGCTTGGCTGGCTGGCGGCCGAGGCGGGGCGGTTCGAGCGGACGTGCTGGCTGCTGGGCGCGGCTGATCCGCTCTGGGACCGGGCGGGCGCCCGGCTCAGCAACCAGGCGAGCATGGAACAGAGCCACCAGCGGGCGGCTAAGGCGGCCACCGACGCGATGGGCGCGCAGCGGTACGCCGCGTTGTACAACCGGGGCGCGCGGCATCCGCTCGACGACATCGTGCTGCTCGCCACGGCGGACGCCGACGAATTGCCCACGCCGGCACCGGCCAGCCGCCGGTCCGCGGCTGGGGTGCTCACCAGGCGCGAGACCGAGATCGCCACCCTGATCGCGCAAGGCATGTCCAACCGCGAGATCGGCGTGCAGCTGGTGATCTCGAAACGGACCGTCGACGCGCACGTGGAGCACATGTACGCCAAGCTCTCCATCTCGTCCCGTACCCAGCTGGCGACCTGGCTGATCAACGGGGAGCGGGAGACTCGCCGCCCGACGTTATGGTCATCGGTTATTGCTTTAGGTTGTAGACCCGCATGGCGTTGCCGGCCAGCACCAGGCGGGCGGTTTCCTCGTCCGGGCACAGCCCGGCGACGGCGCGCGCGTTGGCCGCGATGCCGGGCACCCCCGGCCAGTCGGTGCCGAAGATCATCTTGCGTACCAGGCGGTTCCAGTTGTGCCGGGAGTAGTACTCGCGCAGCCGGGACGGCGGCAGACCGGACAGTTCGATCCACACCCGCTCGTTGGTCAGCGCGAGGAACGCCGCCGCGTCGTACCACCAGCCGCGGCCGCCGTGGGCGAGGCTGAACGTCAGGCGGGGGAAGTCCCGCAGCACGTCGTCCAGCAGCATCGGGTCGGCGAACCGGTTGACCGACCCGGGAAACGTGCTGGTGCCGCAGTGCACGACGACCGGGATGCCCGCCGACTGGCACACCTCGTAGGCCGGATAGAGCGCCCGGTCGTTCACCGGGGCGCCGGCGTGCACCGGATGGATCTTGCAGGCGACCGCGCCCAGATCGAGCTGCCGCCGTAGCTCCTCGTCGATCGGGTAGTGCAGGTGCGGATTGACGTTGGCGATCATCCTGATCCGGCTGGGGTTGCGCGCGGCCAGCGGCAGCAGGTCCTCGATCGGCTGGATGCCAGTGGTCTTCGGGCTGTACTCGCACAGCAGCAACGCGATGTCCACGCCCTCGTCCGCGAGGTAGTCGTCGAAGGCGACAGGATCGACGCTCCCGTCGGCCCGGTATACGCGCTCCAGCACCCCGTCGGCACCAAAGTCAGCCGCCCACTCGCTCCAGGCCGGCGTGAGGGTGGGCAGCTTCGCGACGTGCAGGTGGACGTCGACCAGTGGCATGCCGTCGAGCATCAGACCCCTTCCAGCGCGGTCGCCGCGAGCGTGCGCAGTTCGACGCGGCGGACCTTGCCGGTCGCCGTCGCCGGGAAACTGTCGGTGAAGATGACGCGGCGGGGGCATTTGAAGCTCGGCAGCCTGACCTTGCTGAACGCGATCAGCTCCTGCTCGGTGACCTCGCCAGAGGTGATCACGAAGGCGACCGGCTTCTCCAGGCCGTCGGCGTCGAGCGCCGAGACTACCACCGCGTTGCTCACGCAGGCGTGGGCGAGCAGGCGTTCCTCGACCTCGGTAGGCGACACCCAGATGCCGCTTGGCTTGAGCATGTCGTCGGTGCGGCCCAGGCAGGTGTACGTACCGCCGGAGGGATCCTGGACGTAGGTGTCGCCGGTGCGCAGCCACTCGCCCTGGAACACCTGGCGCGAGGCGGCGTAGCGGCTCCAGTAGCCGGTGGCCGTCGACTCGCCCCGCACGAACAGCGTGCCCGCCGTGCCAGCGGGCACCGCCACGCCGTCGGAATCGAGGATGCGTAGCTCATAGCCGGGAACCGCCTCT
>JBEKHI010000578.1:0-3845 GCA_050012355.1 Streptosporangiaceae bacterium
GTGTCCCAGCCCCAGTAGACGAACACCATCAGCAGCATGCCGGCCATGAAGACGCTAGGGGAGGCGAAGTGGGCCGGGTTCAGCCAGTCCCAGCTGAAGGCGGAGTGACCCTTCGGCGCGTCCCCGGCCAGGTATTTGACGAGGGCGACGACGGACATCACCATCAGCAGGACGATCTCGAGGACCAGCATCGCGACCTGGATCCGGGCGGACACCTGGATGCCCCGGTAACACAGGTAGGACAGGCCGGCGATGAACAGCAGGCCGACGAGCAGCACCCAGATGCTGGTCGCGTCGCCGCCGATGCCCTTGGCCCCGACGAACAGGAACAAGTACTGGCCGGTGATCTGCGAGTAGCTGGCCATCGACAGCAGCGCGGCGGCGATGGTCCCCCAGCCGCCGAGGTACCACCCGGTCCGGGGGCCGAGGGCCCGGGCGGCCCAGGTGAAGCTGGAACCGCAGTCCGGGTCGGCCCGGTTCATCTCCTTGTTGGCCCAGGAGGAGAAGAACATCGGGATGAAGGCGAGGGGGACCAGCAGCAGGGTTTGCGGTCCGACCAGGGCGACGACGAATCCCAGCGTGGCGGCCAGGCTATAGGCCGGAGCCGTGGATGCCAGCCCGATGGCGGTGGACTGGACGAAGGTGATCGAACCGCTTCTGAGCCCGCGCGCGGAAGCGATCTGACCTGTTTCGGACATGCAGTCCCTCCGAGTGTTGCCGCATCCCATACGGTGCATGGATCTCGTTAGTATGCACGCAACTGATTTCGTAGTCAATACAGGCGTTTTCCTGCGATCTAGCAGGTAGTGAGCTGTATGAACGCTGGATTTCGTAGCTGTTACTTACTTACGCGACTGTTCTTCGCAGCATCATTTCGTTGCTGGCGGGTCGCCGCGTCTGGGTACCTGAGGGCCGCGATAATGGGCGGCGTGGATACCAGCCACTACAGCCTTGTCAGCGCGGCCGCGCAGGCCGCGGGTCCGTGCCCTCCTGGTGAGGAGACCGCGTGGGGCCGCCGGGTGCATGGGCTCACCGTGGACCTGCACCTGATCGCTCAGCAGGCCAAGCAGGACATCGAGCGACTTGAGTCGGCGCGGACGTTCGTCGCGTTCCTTGAGAAGACCGAGATCGAGGAGTCAAGCCGCCGCGGGTTGCTCACGCTGCGGCTGCCCTCGGGCGAGAGCGAGACGATCCGTACCGAGCAGAAGGACACCGACCGAGGGCGAGCGCTGATCGAGCGCGCCAGTTCCCTGGAGGGACGGTGGGTGCTCGTCTACCGGTACAACGAGCGGAAGGCGGGCCAGCGGAACCAGTCGGTGCGGATGCTGGCACACCTGATGGACCTTGGCGCTGACGGCACCGTGCCGAATACGACGGCGAAGAAGATGCTGCTGCGTGAGGCGGATGGAGATGTGGCCCGTGCGCAGCGGGCCTGGGTAGCGGCGGGGCTGCCAGAGAACGGGACGGTGAGCCTTGACCAGCTGGAAGAGGCACGGGCGGCGGTTGCGCAAGCCTGACTGAGGGTGCCGAAAGGCGTTCTTGGACCGCGACTCCCCTGATCTGATAACAGCAAGAAGCCGTGGTGGACACTCAGGTCCTGCCTACCTGCGGAAGGGGGTGGGGTCCGGGTCGTACCAACTCGAATCGAGACGGACCGAATTGGTTCGTCCCGGACCACGCGATACCTCATCAGGGGAGCGTGGCCCGTTCAGGAGATGAGCACATCTTGCTGTTATCAGGTAGGGTTGGGGCATGCCACCAATGAAAACGACGACACCAGCGGCGGAAGCCGTCGCGGGATTCATCAGGCACCTAGCGGAGCTTGGGTTCGCCGTCAGCACCCGGCGGATCCGAGGGCATTTCATCGAGGAGTACGTGCGTCACGTCCAGCAGGCCACCGGCAACGGGACCGTCACGGTGGGGGATCTCGCGGATCCCGTACGCGCGGCCGCGTGGCTGAGCGACGCGGCCGACGGCAAGACCCGTACGCGCAACACCTACCGTGGTCCCGACGCGGCCGCCTACTCCAACTCGATGCGGGTCAGGACCGACACCTACAACGCGTTCGCGGAGTTCCTTGGCTTGCCTGATCGCCTAGACACCCCGCCGCCCGCCGACGGCGACTTCCTCACCCCGGCCAACGCCGAGCGGCTGCTGCACGATCTGGCCGTCCGCAGGCCGGTTCACGCTAACGTGACGACCTCGCTGCGCACCGCGGCCGTCGCCGCGATCGTCGCCGATACCGGCTGGTCCGTCCCCGATCTCGCTGGCCTCAAGGTCAGTGCCCTGCACCTCGACGGCGAGGCCACGATCGATCTAGAAGACGGACCGTACCCGCTGCGCGAGGAGACCGTTCAGGTGATACGCCGCTGGCTGGTGGCTCGAGCGGCGATCGTCGCCGACCTGGAGGGCAGCGACCCCGGCCACCTGTGGATCCCGACCAAGCCAGGCCGGCCCCGCGGCGGCCGCGAGCCGGTTAAGCCCGGCCTGGCGCCCGCCGCTGTGCGCACCCTGCACCACTCCCACCGGACCCTCGTCAGCCAGGTCCTCGGCACCCCGCTGCGTCCTGGCGCGCTGCGCGGGGCACACACCCATGAGGACTCTTAGAGGGCCGGGGCCAGCTGACGCGCCGACACCCGGCGGGCGCCGCCGAGCCGCGAATGGCGGATAGCGGACCAGCGAAGTGAGCCGCGGATACCATCCTCGACGCTGAACCGCGGCCGCCAGCCGAGCAGCCGCCGCGCCCGGTCGATCCTGGTGTAGGCGCCCGCGACATCCCCCGGACGGGCCGGCGCGTCAGCCATCTCAACCGGGTGCTCGCTCACCCGGTTGAACGCCGCCACCAGCTCGCGGACCGTCGTGCCGGTACCAGTGCCGAGATTTATCACGAGGTTGGAGCTCGTCATGATCGCGTCGAATCGCCGCAGCGCCGCGACATGCGCGGTGGCGAGATCCCAGACGTGGATATAGTCCCGGAGGCCGCTGCCATCACGGGTCGGATAATCGGTGCCGGTGACGTGAAACACAGTGCGTTCTGACGACGCCTGAATGATCTTTCCCAGCGCGTGGCCCGGCGTGGGGCTCTGCAATCCGGTGCGCAGTTGCGGGTCGGCACCGATCGGGTTGAAGTACCTGAGCGAGAGGATGCGAAGCGGCGTGGGGGCCGCGATGTCGGCGTACATGCCCTCGGTGATGGCCTTGCTGCGCGCGTACGGGCTCTGCGGGTCCAGCGGCGAGTCCTCGGTGACGGTCAGGTCCTCGCTGACCTGATAAACGGACGCGGACGAGCTGAACACGAGGCGAGTGCAGTTGTTGCGGATCAGGTGCGCGGCGAATTCCAGGCTGCCGGACACGTTCGCCCGGAAATAGCGGATCGGGTCCGCGACGGATTCCGGCACGACAATGAGGGCCGCCGCGTGAATGACCGCGTAGATATCGGGGTGCTCGGCGAAGATCTTGTCGATCAGGTCGCCATCGGCGACGTCGCCCTCGTAGAAGGGCAAGTCCCTGACGAATTCGGAGCGGCCGGTAACCAGGTTGTCCAGGATGACCGGGGTGATGCCCTCATCGGCGCAGGCCAGCGCGATCGTGCTGCCAATGAAGCCGGCTCCGCCGGCGATCAGGACCTTCGTCGGATGGATCTCGGGGGCGGCGTGCGGTGTGACTGACTCAGTCATGGCGCTCATGGCGCTTCTTCCGTCGTTGCGAACGGGGATCTTCCCGTTGCCGACTTGGGCGCCCGGCCTTGGTCGGCCTGGTTGCTTCCAGAGTCTCTGGACTGACTCTATACTAGAAATAAAAAACTAGCAATGTATTTCTAGAATTGATCTTCATATTTCGACACG
>JBEKHI010000579.1:0-3784 GCA_050012355.1 Streptosporangiaceae bacterium
GCGACCGCCGCCGCGCTGGCAGAGCGCGGCGTCCGGGTGCTGCTGGCCGGCCCCGCCGACGGCGGCGGCGGCGAAGCCGACTACGACATCATGCTCAGCGGCCCCGCCCGCCGGGGCCTGGCCAGGATCGGCGCGGACCGCTCGCTGGCGGTCCGGCCGCTCGACGTGGTGCGGCTGCACCTAGATGGTGACGCGGGACGGACGGTGACCGACGCGCACGCCGCGAGCTGCGCTCCGGATGCGCTGCTCGAGGCGCTGCGCGGGACCGCGGTCAAGGCGGGCGCGGGCCTGATCCCCGGGATGGTTGCTGACCTGGAGCGGGCGGCCGATGGCTGGCGGGCAACGGTCGACGGGGAGGTCGTCACCGCCCGGCATGTGGTGATGGCGACCGGCGTTCCCATGGGGATGGAGCACCGCCGTTATGGCCGGGTAAATGTCTGTCGGTTCGAAGGCACGGTGCCGGACGGACAGTTGCTGCTCGGGCTCGCGAGCACGGGGAACCAGCCGCCGGCCTGCGTGTGGGCGCTGCCAGGGGACGGGCGCACGGTGACTATCGGCACCGCGATCATGGGTGATCCGGCGGGCGTCCTCGATCACGCGGCGGACTGGCTCCCCGGGCTAAGCGCCAGGCAGCCAGCCGGCCCGGTCAGCAGCGGCGTGCTCGACTGCGGTTACACGCCCGAGCGCGTCGCGGAGGCGGACTTTCTCCTGGTCGGCGACGCGGCGGGACTCGTCAACCCGTTCACCGGCGAGGGACTGAGCTACGCGGTAACCAGCGGACTGCTGGCGGCCGAGGCCATCGCGGCGAACCTCGCCGATCCGGACGCGGCCCGGCGCCAGTACGCACGGCGGCTCGCGACCAGGTTCGCCGGGTACTTCGAGACCGCGCACCGCGCGGAACGCCGTTACAACCTCACCTGGCGAATCCTGTCCGCCACGGCGGGCAGCGAGCGGCCGTTCTTCGCGAAGGCCCGTAGGGCTATCTTGCTGCCCGACGGCCCAGCTGTCTTTCCCGGCCATAACGACGCTTTCCTGGTCTCCTGCGACGAAGTCGAGCTCTCGCTGATCCGGGCGGAATGGCCGTTCCTGGCCAGGATGCTTCTCGAGGCGGGTGGTTCCTCGCGACGGCGGACGCGGCCCGCGCTGCTGTTCCTGGCGGGCGCGCTGGCGGCTGGCAATGCCGTCGAGCCCGGGCACGCGATGACGGCGGCCGCGACTGAGCTGGCCATCTACGGTGCGCTCGCGTTCCTCGGTCAGGCACCGCTGCCCGCCGCCGAGAACCGCGGGGTCGACTGGGTGAGCGCCACCACGGTGCTGGCCGGTGACTTCCTGATCGCGCAGGCGTCCCGGCTAGCCGCCGAATCGGGAAGCGAGGTCTCGTGGTCGTTCGCCGACTGGCTGGCCGAGGTCACCTCGCTGCGGGCCGCCCGGCTCGACCAGGACGCCGCCGTCGCGCCGGGGGACGTGTTCGCGGCCCTGTTTGAGTTTCCGGCCCGGCTGGGCGCGGTGCTCGGCGGATCAGCGGACGGCACCGTCGAGGTGCTGAGGGACGTCGGCAGCCATTGCGGTCACGCCTACCTGCACGCTGAGGAGGTACTCGCGCTGCGCGGCGAGCGGACCCGGCTGGATATCACGCTGGAGACCCTGATCCGGGATCGCATCGGCGGGCTGAGCGAGATCGTGCTCACCAATCAGGAGGCGCGCGCCGGGGCGCTGGCCGCCGCCGCGGCCGCCTGCCGGGCCGCCGCTGGCCGCGCGCGGCAGGCGTTGTCCCAGGTACCTGACGCGACCGCGAGAAGCGTGCTCGGCGAGTTCATCCAGGTGGTCGCCGCGCCCGCCATGACGGCCAGCGAAGGACCAGCGAAACACCAGCGGTTATCCATACCTTGTCCGCGTGGGCGACGTGAAATTCCGGGTACTCGGCCCGGTAGAGGTGCTCCGGGCCGGAAGACCCATCGCGGTCGGCGGGAGCACGACACTGACCGTGCTGGCCGGATTGCTGCTGTCCCCGAATCACGCGATCCCGGTGAGCACGCTCGTAACCTGGGCCTGGCCCGCCGAGCTGCCCATGCACCCGCGCGCGGCCCTGCACAACGGGATCTCGCGGGTGCGCCGCCTGATAGGCGTGGGCACCATCGACACGCTCGGCTGGGGTTACCGGCTGCACGCCGACGCCGATCATCTTGACCTGCTGCTTTTCGAGCGGTTCCGCGCGGAGGCCAGGACGGCCATCGCCGTTGGCCAGCTCGAGACGGCGCTGGCGGCCATGGACAAGGCGGTGGAACTGTGGCGAGCGCCGCTGCTCGGCAACGTCGATTCCGTGGCACTCGAGCGGGACATCCTGCCTGACCTGACGGAAAGCTACCTGACTGCCATCGAGGAGCGAAACGAGCTGCGACTGCGGCTGCGACGCTACGACACCCTGGTGGCGGAGCTTCCAGCGCTGATACGTGCGCACCCGTTTCGCGAGCGTCTCGTCGGCCAGCTGATGTTCGCCTTCACCCACACCGGGCGGCGGGTCGATGCGCTGCTCGCGTACGACGCGCTACGGCGATCGCTCAACGCGGATCTCGGCATTGACCCTGGAAACATGCTGCGCGATCTGCAGACGAAGATCCTGCGCGACGATCCCGACCTCGCACGGTAGGCGACAGGCCTCAATATGCTCATGGCATGCTCACTGTCGCGGTCGCCGTGGGTGTCTTGTTCGTTTTGGGAGTACTGCGTGACCCGCGCAGCTTTAGCAACGCGATAATGCTCGGCCTGTGCCTCGCGCTGGGAGCGCTCGGCGTGGTCCGCGAGCTGGTCGGGCATTCGCCCGGTCGGGCGGGCCATCTCCTGGTCCTCGTCCTTGGCCTGCTGCTGGTCCTCTGGTCGTGCTGCCACTGGCTTTCGCCGTCCTCAGGTGGTCCTGAGGTCCGGCTTCGTCACCGGCCCGATCAGTTCGCCGGTCCGCCCGCCGGGCTCGGCGAACCATTCCCGCCCGCCGAAAAGCCTGAATACCGGCAGCGGGAGCCTGATCATGAGACGGAACAGGCGGGCCATTCGTCCGCCGCTGAATACCGGCGTATGGTGCGCGGCCAGTGCGGCCTGTTTCCGTCCGGCGTACCGGCGGACGTCGACGCGGTGCGTGATCGCGGACTTCGGCAGGCCGTAACCGCGCATTTCCCGCAGCCGATGCCGCTTCACCAGCCGAAGCAACATCAGCAGCGTCGCGTACCTGGCGACTAGCTCCCTCGGCACCGTCGCTTCCACAACACGTACCCCGGTTAGTTCCGCCGCTCGAGCGCCGACCTGATGAACCCGGACGTGGTCGCGATGTCCGTAACCACCTTGCGCGTCGTAGCTGAGCAGCAGGTCCGCGTGTTCGTCCCGCAGCAGAGCGGCGAGCTTGGCCGCGGCTTCCTCGGGGTCCGCCCGGACGAACCGCGTCCTGCCCGGCGGGTCCTCGAACAGGACAGCGCCGTGACCGCTGTCCGCGTAGCCCAGATGCACGGCCTTCTCCGCACCGAGAATCGCGGCGCTGGCTTGTAGCTCCTCGAGCCGCCTGCCGAGGCCGCCCGGCGGATCCGCGCGCACGTCACCGTCACAGGCCACGACGATGATCACCCGGTGTCCTTCGGCCGCGAGCTTGGCGATCGTTCCGCCGGTCAGCAGGGCCTCATCATCCGGGTGAGCGTGAAAAGCAACGATCGTCGCCACCTGATCGATACTAGCGACGTACGAAATTCAGTCGGTATATCCGGCAAGAGCCTGCTGGTCAGTGTGACACCAACGAGCAAAG
>JBEKHI010000580.1:0-3765 GCA_050012355.1 Streptosporangiaceae bacterium
TCGCGAGGACGTGGCGTGCCGCCAGTCTTCGCATATATTCCGGGCTAGATAACTCACGGGATTCCTTCCCTGTCGGTTGCTTCTCTTTCAGAGTACGCCGGATCGCGCGGCGAGTGCAACGGATTAAATGGGCAACGAGACGAAGCATCCGTTAATAGTCGGCACAGTGCGAACCGCACATGCCGGCCATGCCGTGGACGCTTCCGGGTCGGTGGGCACGGCCGCCTCGGCTAGAACTGCGGCTTCCCGCCGCCATCGGGCGACTGCCTCGGGGGTGAGCCGGGCTCGGGTGATGGTCTGCACCAGGCGGTGCACCCGCACCAAACCGTTCCCGGCCAGGCTGAGTAGGGAGTAGCGGCGTAGCGCGGTGATCGAGTCCCCGGCAGCGGCCGGATCCCGCAGTTACGGGCCGATCCTGGCCGCCACGTCTGGGTCCAGCAGGCGCGGCCTGCTCACTAGCAAGCAGGGTGTTCAGCGGGACTGACTCGGGGGCCAGAAACTCGAGCAGCCGCATAAGCCCGGCCGCTGCCGATGCCTCTGTCTGCTCCTCGGCGACACTGACGCGGAACCGCGACCACGCCTTCCGTCAGGACGCTTAACGCGAACGTGACGAGTTACTCCGCCAAGCACGACACCGGCCGACGCCGGGAGCAGCGGTACCACATGAAGCGCTTCAGCGATACGGCAGTACCACCGTGCTCGATTTGGATGCTCAGAACAACCGAGGAGAACTCGCCACCATCGAATACGAGCGGCTACCGGTAAGCCGATGCAAAAGGCCTGCTGCAACGGCCTATGCATCAAGTGACGCACGCTGGAGCTATTGACCGCCCGGAGTGTGTCGTTCACCGTCAGGAGTGAGGGGGGTTCCTCATCCTGGAGGCCGGACTATGGCAGCGTTTCCGCCTTGGGGCTCTCGCGGTTCGCGTGCCCGCGGCAATGCCTCGCGTACGATCGCCGGACGCGTGCTTGTTCATGCTTCCGCAGAAGCAGCGGTGGACATAGCTGACCTGGTGGACCCGGGGTCAAGCGGACTTGTTGTCGCCGCGAAGAAGCTCGTTGACACTGCTCGTCAGCTCCGGGATGAGCACGGGTTCAGCGGGGTGCTGATCCTCGATCCGCAGGCGTACACCGAGTACTGGGCTACGCCGGACCAGCCTTTCCGTGAGCTACCTGACCGGCTGTTCGGCGGGAGCACAGCCGAGCAGATTCAAGAACAGATAGACGCCGGAGCTGACGCTGCCATGACGCCCACGGGCTGCATCCGGGCAGGTGACGCAGCATCGCTGCGCGCAGCCCTGGAGCAGGCAACCGCCCTAGAGCGGGAAGATGTCATCGTAACCGTGCCGCTGGAGGCCGGCTGGCTGCAGGGCGGCAAAGCCGACATCGCGGTGGACATGCTGTCCCGGGTTGACTTGCCGAAGGCCGTGCTGATCGCCGCACAGTTCAACCCACCCGAGCAAGTCACCCCAGCCCACGAAAGCGTGCTCAACGAACGCCGACTGGCAGCAGAGCCGTCGGCGACTGCCCTGTTCCGCCGCGACCTAGCCGCCCTAGATGCCGTGGCGCACGGCGCGCTCGCCGGATCGGTCGGCACCAGCGGCGACCTCCGGCATATCATCCCGCCAGGTCAGAAGCGATTCTTCAAGCCGCCCAGGAAAGGTGAGCCTCCAGACCAGTCCCCCAATATCCTCGTCCCGGACCTGCGCGCATACCTGCGGGGCAGCACCATCGCCGAACGCTTCCGGGAGGCCGCAGCACCAGCGTGCTCGTGCGCTGTATGCGGCGGACGGCGCCTGAGCACGTTCTCCGGGCGAGCCGACTGGACAGCAGCGCGACGCCATGACGTCACCACCTGGTCGGAGTGGCTACCAAACATTGCTGGCCAGCAGGCACCCACGGATCGCGCACAGTACTGGACCGGACTGTGCAGGCACGGGATCGCCAATCATGAGGTATACGACAACCTGGCCGGACGGCCGGGCACCTTCAGGCCACCGCTGCCGCTGACCATCTGGTCGCGACCCGGCACCGCTACTGTTCCGCACCGGCCGTGACAACGGCCTGCCGGTACATCTCCTCGCAGAACCTCCAGCTCGCAGCGGTGTACACCGTAGGGACGAACCGCTGCGGCGGGACGATAACGCGCGAGGAACTAAGAGGCCGTCCCGAGATCATGAGGCCGACCCCCCAGTAATCAGCTTCCAAAGCGGCCTCATCCAGACCCGCTACGGTCGGCGGCACAGCCAGGATCCGGGTGCACCCGATGTAGGCGCCAGACCTGACCAGGCCGCGCCGCCAGTCGGCGTCGTCGACGATGACCAAGTACATGCCGATCGGACGGGCCAAACGGCGGATCACTCCGCTCTGACGATAATCGAGGCAGCCAGGCGGGAGTCTTTGCATCGTCTTCTGCTCGGTTATCGTCATCGACTGCAAGGGAACGGGAAGCCCTACCGGCATGGCCATCAGCGTGTCCAGCCATTCCAGGCGTGTGACCGCGCCGAGCCCGGCTTTGCGCCTGCGGTCATGCTCGGCTGCATCCACTTGATAGGCGAGGATGCCGCGGACGCCCTCCGCCCGTACCCGGGCGATCCGGGCGTCACCAGGCACCAGGCTGCCCGGCTGGCCCCCGTGAGCAGCCAGAGCTGTGCGTGTTGCCATCATCCGGACCGCAAGGCCAGCTGAGATCAGCACGCTTGCTCCTGATGCTCAAAGGAAATCATGCACCTCAGCTCGCCTGGCTCAGGACCGCAGCACCGGGGCAACGCTCGCCGCAGTCCAGTCGCCCGCTCGACGTGAGTGACCACAAGCACGCCCATTTCCATAGTTTCGAACATATGATCCGATGCACTACTAGGTCAATAGCTTGTTCGATGACGGCCCCTCAGGCATGCTTGCTAACTTTTCCAGAAACACACCGGTGGAATTCACCGAATCCGGCGGCCGGTTGTTTGCGCCCGGAACCGTTCCCGGCCCGCTCCCACAGCGGCGGACTGCAGCCAGCGCCGCGCCGAGTCATGTGTCGGCCGCAACCGCGAACCGAGCCAGCGAACGCCAGGCGCGCCGAGAGGCGCCTGTAACCAGCGTGAGGCGTTCCCGGGTCCACATATCCATGAGGGCGGAATGGCTCTTATCCGGGCGGAATCGGCAGGGAGGACATCGATTCGCGTCCCCGCAAATTCATGGCTGTTCATCAGGATGCCTGGTAACTCGCGACGATGAAGGGCTGCGCTCGCTCGAAATCGCCGTGGTTTCCGATCGCGACTTCAAGATTTCCGGTACCGAAGTGGCCGACGTTGCTCATGTCGCGGGTGAAGCCCAGCTCCAAGGCGATGCTCTTTGGATCGGTCTTGAGATAGACCAGCAACTTCTTCGTCTGCGGGTGGACCTCGACACAGGAGAAATTCGTGATCCGGCGGTAGGCATAGTAGTTCTTCCTGACCGTTTTGGTCACATCGTCACCGAGCGAGAGCAGGTAGGCATCGAGCGCATCATAGAGGTCTTTCAAATCCTTCGGCGCTCGCTCGTGTAGTTGCGCCACCGTCCGCTCGTCCCCCGTGCCCTTGCGCGGGATCTCGGCGCCCTCTGCTGAAGTCGCCGCCGCGCTCGTGGATGCCAGCAGGTCGAGCGTCAGGAAGGCCCCGTCATGATCCCGGTAGCGCACCAGTTCGATACTCCGGTCGATCTGGCTGATGGCATGCTCGTCATAGCGAGTGAAGTCATTGGCCACGCAGACCAGCCGCGGGCTAGACCAGTCGATCT
>JBEKHI010000581.1:0-3751 GCA_050012355.1 Streptosporangiaceae bacterium
CCGGGTACCAGTCCCAGCGGGTCGGACCACTCGCCGCGCACGACCGACACCGGCGCGCCGTCCAGCGCCTGGCTGACCGCGCCGGTAAGGGCGGTGTTGACGGCGGCGAACTCGCCGGGGTCCACATTTCCGCTGAAGACCAGTTCGGTTCCCTGGGCGGTGGCCAGGTCGTGCCGGGTCGCTAGCGGCAGCGCCTGCGCGCTGAAGATCACCAGCGCGCTCGCGAAGGCGGCCGCCAGCAGGGTGATCAACGCGGCGGCCGAGAGGATCACCCCGTAAGCCCGGACCCGCCGGAGGGCGAACGACTCAGGCCGCGACTCACCCCCCGCTCTCATGCCCGCCAGGATTTCGTATCCAGCCCACGAACAGCAAGTCGTTCCGTTATGCGGCTTATAACCTTTTCGTCCCATCGGGCTGCGTCCCCAGCGATGGGCCACGCTGGGGCGGGGAAACATTTCAGAGCACGTGAGCTTGCGGCGTGCCGCACCCGCAGCGCGCCGCGGGTGCGGCACGCCAAATGGGACAAATCGCGACGCTCTTCCCATTTCCGGGCTCCGCCAGCGAGGTCGCGACCCCATCGATGGGCCATCGCTAGCGTTCTCGCGCCATCGATGGGCCATCGCTGGGGTCGCCGGTCCGGGGCGGCTGCGAATAAGCCACCAGAATCTTCGCCGGGATGAAGCCGGGAAGAGAGTGGCTTGACTCCTGTACATACTAGTAGGTACAGTCACAGTCATGGACACGAGAGAGCGGCTGATCGAGAGCACGCGGGAACTGCTCTGGGATCGCGGCTACGTGGGCATGAGCCCGAAGGCGATCCAGGATCGGTCGGGCGCCGGACAGGGGTCCATGTACCACCACTTCCACGGCAAACGGGACCTGGCTCTCGCCGCGATCGAGCGAAACGCGGCGGACCTGGTGGACCGGGCGGAAGCCGAGCTAGCCGGGCCGGGAACGGCCGGCGAGCGGATCACCAGGTACCTGCGTCGCGAGCGCGCGGCGCTGCGCGGCTGCCCGGTCGGGCGGCTCACCATGGACCCCGATGTGATGGCCGATCCCGATCTGCGGCGGCCGGTGGCAGCGGCCTTCGCCGCGGTCCGCACCCGTCTCGCCGAAGTCTTGGCCGAGGGCCTTGATGCCTCGGTTGACCCAGTAGCCACGGCAGCCGCGCTGGTCGCTGTTCTTCAGGGGGGCTACGTGCTCGCTCGCGCGTCCGGCTCAGAAGATGCCTACACCCAAGCCGTCGACGGTGCTGTCGGACTGCTCGTCTCCCACATCCGAACCTGAGGAGAAGCATGACCAATATCACCAGAACGGCGCTACTGGCTCACCCGCTGCACGCCACTCCCGACCGGGTGGAGGCGTACCGGGTGGAGCTTCCGCCCGGAACACCGGCCGGTCAGCACCTTCATCCGGGCCCGGTCACCGGGTACGTGGAAAGCGGCCTGATCGCGTTCGAGCGGGACGGCCAGCCCGCGCGTGAGCTTCGCCCCGGAGACGTGTTCTTCGAACCGGCCGGAGAAACCATCCATCGTTTTGACAACTTGTCTGACACCGAGCCCGCGACCTTCATCGCCTTCTACCTGCTCACCGGCGACCAGCCGCTGATCCAGCCCATCAGTTAAGGAGAACCCACATGCCTTTCGTTCGCATTGACGCGCTGCGCGCTGACCAGGGCAAGCTCGACGCGCTCGGCCGGGCGGTCCACGAGGCCCTCATCGACGCGATCGGGATCCCGGTTGACGACCTGTTCCAGGTGCTGACCAGCCACGACGGGACCACGGGGACGTTCCGCTACGACCCGGACTACCTGGGCGTGCACCGCGATGACGGCATCGTGTATGTCGATGTCACCATGCGGGCGGGCCGGACCGACGAACAGAAGAAGGCGCTGTACGCCAAGATCGCCGAGCTGGCTAGCAAGTACGCCGAGGTGGAGCCGCGGAACGTGTTCATCACCATTCACGAGAACCAGTTCGCGGACTGGTCGTTTGGCAACGGCATCGGGCAGTACCTGGAGCGTGACTGAATGCGGGTGACAACGGCGGTCAAGGCCGACTGGCAGCCCGGGGTCCCAGGCCGGATAGTCGGCGACGCGCGACTGCACCTGTTCGACATCCCGCGCGAGGAGACCGAGCTGACCGGGATGACGGTCGAGCTCAAGGACGGCGCCCGCGCCGTCTGGCACTCGCACCCGCGCGGCCAGATCCTGATCGCGATCTCTGGGCTTGGCCAGATCCAGGCCGAGGGCAGCCAAGTGGTCGAACTCGAGCCCGGCGATTCCATCTGGGCACCGCCCGGCGAACGGCACTGGCACGGCGCGGCCCCCGGCCACGACTTCACCTACACCTCCATCCAGCCGTTCGACCCGGCCACCGGCAGCTACGCCGACTGGTGACGCGTCGTTCTCCCGACCGGCTCGGAAGTGATCATGGTGGGTGCTGCACTAACCACACTCCTTGCTGGTCAGTGTCACACCAACCAGAAACGGCTCGGCGGGCTGGTGCGTGTTAGGCTTCACTGAAACGATCGTTTCAGTTCGAGGAGGCGCGAGATGGGCGTCAGCATCCGCCGGCTGGGCGAGCCGGGCGATCTGGGCTGGGTCGTGATGGCTCACGGGGAGTTCTATGCCAGGGAGTTCGGCTGGGATACCAGCTTCGAGGCACTGGTCGCGAAGATCGTCGCGAACTACGCCATTGACCATAACGACGCTCGTGAATCGGCCTGGATAGCTGAGCTGGACGGTAAGCGAGTGGGGTGCGTGTTCTGTGTCGCGGCGGACGAGCCGACCGCGCAGTTGCGCATCCTGCTGGTCGACCCCACCGCCCGGGGTCACGGGCTCGGCGCGCGGCTGGTGGACGAGTGCCTGAGCTTCGCCAGGGAAGCCGGCTACAAGCGGATGAAGCTGTGGACCAATGACCCGCTGGCCGCTGCCCGGCACATCTACCTGTCGAGGGGATTCACCCTGACCGAGTCCGAACCGCACCATAGTTTCGGTGTCGACCTAATCGGCCAGGTGTACGAGCTCGACCTGTGAGGGCCACCGTCCTCGGGGTCGGGGCGGTCTTCCTGGCCAACCTCGACGCGAGCGCGTTCACCCTGGCCGTGCCGCTGCTGCATCACGCGTTCCCGGGGTCGCCGGTGCGGCGATCGCTGGCGCCGCGGTCGGGCTCTCCCCTGACCGCGGGTGGTTGGTGCTCGCGGGTCTCGCGGGCCTGATCGTGATCCTCGGCGGGATGCTCTCCCGGCCACCTGGGAGAATTCCGGGGTGACCGATTCCGTGCGCAAGCAGGAACTGCTGGAAGCCGCCTATGAATACGTGCTTGGCACCGGGCTCGCGGACATGTCGCTACGGCCGCTGGCGAAGGAGATCGGGTCCAGTCCGCGGGTGCTGCTGTTCCTGTTCGGGTCCAAGGAAGACCTGATCCGCGCGTTGCTCGCGCGGGCGCGGGAGGAGGAGCTACGGTACATCGGGCAGTTGCGGACCGGGGACAGCCTGGCGGCGACCGGCCGGGACGTCTGGGCCTGGCTAGCGGCGCCGTCACACCGCGCGCTGCTGTCGCTGTGGGTCGAGGGCTACGCGCGGTCGCTGCTCGGTGCGCCTGGGCCGTGGGCGGACTTCGGCCGGGACACGGTACGCGACTGGCTGGATCTGCTCGCGCGGCGACCGGCTCCCGGCAGTCCCGACGCGGAGGCCGAGCGGACGCTGCTGCTGGCCGTGTTGCGCGGTGCGCTGCTCGACCTGCTCGCC
>JBEKHI010000582.1:0-3736 GCA_050012355.1 Streptosporangiaceae bacterium
CAACTATCCTGGCCCGCCGTCCTCCGGCGCGCGACGCGCGGACCCTCTTCCTATCGCGAACCGACCTGCGCGGCTTCCAAGCCTCCTCTAGAGCTCAGCTAGCGGATGCCGAGATAAGGCACGCCAACCTCGCCCGCGTCCAGCTACACCGGGCACGGCTCGACCGAGCCGACCTCACGGACACAGACCTGCGTCAGGCCGACCTCGAAGACGCGCACCTCAACGGCGCGAACCTCAGCCACGCTTACCTGCAAGGCGCGAACCTACGCCAAGCCGACCTGAGCAATGCCGATCTCCGCGGCGCGAATCTGAGCGATGCACGCCTTGACGGCACCGTACTGACCGGTGCCCGAGCCGACAACGCCACGATCTGGCCCATCGAGATCGATCCCGCGAGACGCAGCGAACTCGGAATCATCGAGACCAGCACAACCTAACGGCCTGCCAGCACGGGCCGATTCGCGCCGCGATCGGCCGCATCCAGCCGAAGCCCTACCGAACGCTGTCCTACCGAACGCTGTCAAGTTCGGGTACCCGCGCGACCGAACGCTCTTGCCCACATCCTGCCCCTCATTAAGCCGAAAGGCCGGTCCCCATATCCTGGGAACCGACCTCTGACTTGCAACTTCTTGGTAGCGGGGGCAGGATTTGAACCTGCGACCTCTGGGTTATGAGCCCAGCGAGCTACCGAACTGCTCCACCCCGCGTCGTTGTGTCTTTACTGTATGAACGAATGCCGGTAAAGGCAAATCGGCTCTCGCCGGGGCCCGTTCGGCGAACCGCCTACCCCATCGATGGGCCATCGATAGCGCCGTAGGACACATGTCAAATTAAGGTGTGTTTGCGGCATGTTGCGGGTCCTGATCGTGGTTTACTCCGCACCGTGAGGCCAGGGATGGGGTAGCGAACCGGACATCTGTGCCATATCACCCTGCTGTCGCGCCGGGCGTTCCTGGTGAGTGCCGCACTACCCGCACTCTTGTCTGGGTAGTGCAGCACTCACCATGATCACCTCGAACAGAGGGGCGCCGGCGGGGACGGCGCAACCGGGTGATACCGTACCAAATCGCCCGGCCGCGACGACACGCCGAAAACTCACGTTGTTCTGAAACGTTTCCGTAGCGCCAGCGATGGGCCATCGTTGGGGTTCCGGCAAAGGCTGCCCGCCAAACGCGGCCCGCCGAAGGCGGCCCCCAGCGACGCGACCCGCCGAAGGCAGCCACGCTCAGGCGGTGGCGCTGACCGCCGTCTGGCCGTCCGGGGCGGACAGCCAGAGCACGTAATGCTCGGCGGTCTCCCCCTGCGGCGGCCTGATCAGCGAGGGCGTTTCCGACCAGGTCACTAGTGACAGGACCTCGCGCGCCACGCCGCCGTAGGAAGACAGCGCATCAGCCGAGGAGCCGAGCAGGATCGGGTGCCGCCCTACGCGCTCAGCCCCGGCCACCAGCAAGGAAACAGCAGAACCAGCCGCGCGGACCACCGGAGTGGCGCACATCCCCCTGATTACCTGGGCCCACGAGGACCCCACCGACGGGGACACGATGATCACGCTGGAATCAGAACCGATGGCCGAGCACACTCCGCGGACCGCGGCCAGCTCGCCCTGATCCAGCCGCTTGGCGGCGACTCCGCCCACCGAGACATCATGACCCGACGAGCTCAGCCCAAGAGTCGTCACGACCGAAGGGATGCCCATCGCGAGCACGCAGCAGGTGGCGGCCGCCCCGGCGGTGATGAGGCCGGCGCCAAGGGCACGCGCGTGCATCTTCAGCCGCGAGGCGACCCAGACGCCAGCCGCGATCAGGCCGGGAATCACGATGGGCACCAGGCGGCGGGCGGCGTCCGGCTGGGAAGGCACCACGTCCGGCGCCCACAGCACCGTCACCGCGCCCCAGCCGAAGATCATCAGCGGCAGAGCCCAGATCCGTGCCGCGGTGCTGACGTCGCGCCAGTGCAGCAGGGCCCGCAGGCATCGCCAGGAGAGCATCGCGAACCCCGCTACCCCCAGCAGCAGCGCGGGCAGCCCCAGGTACCAGATCACCCAGTACAGACTGTCCTCCGCGTACGTCCGGGTGCCGTCCGGCCGGTAGCCCTCGAGCTGCTGGATGTTCGCGATGATGGAGTTCGGCGTTTTGATATGGATTGTTTGCAAGTACGGGCGGGCCAGGAACAAGCCGAGCGCAACCACCGGGAGCGCGGCGGCGATCCATGGCAGCGCCGTGCCCAGGCTGGGAATGCGCCAGCGCCGGAAGGCGAGCGCCCGCCGCAGCCAGCCCCGGACCGGCGGCGCGATCAGCAGCGCCGCCACCACGGCCGACACGGCCAGCGCGCCCAAGCCAGCGAGCGCCAGTGAGCGCAGCGGCAGCGAACGCAGGTAAGGACGATCGAGCTCGTATCCAGCCGCCAGCGACAGCGCCACCCCGGCAACGGCCCCGACCAGAAGCGGCAGCGCCTGCACGCGCCGCCCCGCTCCCAGAATCGCGAGGAAGAGCAGCACTGGGACCAGGTAATCCAGCGACGAAACGGAGACCAAGACGGAAAGACCCACGGACAAGCCGCCGACGAACGCCAGCACCCGCACCTGCCAGACGGCGGCCGAACCGCCGATCCGGGAGATCCCGTGCCGCCGGGCGGTCATCACCATCGAGTCGATGATCATGCATAGTCCGCCAAACAACAGAACCTGAACCAGCCCTTCGCTGAACGTCGCACGGCTGGTGTACTGCTCAGGCAACTCCACCGCCAGCAGCAACGCGGCGGCCGGCGCCCACCGGGGCCCGGCCAGCCGCCCGGCCAGTCCGGCGAACGCGAGCACGGCGCAGGCGCCGATAACCGGGCCGAAAACGATCGCGCCCGACGCCCCGCCAGCCCACACCCCGGCCGCGAGCACGATCGGCAGCCCGGCCATGAACGCGGGCGTGATCGTCGCCCCGGTCTGGTAGAAGCCGTAACTGGCGAAGTTCGCGCCAGGAACCGTACCGCCGAACGCGAAGGCCGATTGGCTGATGTGCGCGGTCCCGTGCCCCGCGATCCAGTACGCGTACTGCAGGAAGGCGCCGGCGTCGCTGGTCACGATGACGTCCTGTGAGCTCATCGCAAGCTGCCAGACGAAGTACCCGGCCGCGACCGCGATGACCAGTATCAGCACGTCCAGCGGGACATCCGGACGGCGGGCGGCCGGTTCCTTGCGTTTGGGATTCTCCCGGAATCGCGGCCAGCTGACCGGGAGCTGGCGAAGCACGAAATAGCCGAGCGCGAGCGTGAGGGCCGGGAACATGATCAGCATCGGCACGCTCGCGAACCGGCCAGCCAGCAGCAGCGCGACCCCGGGCACCAGCCACGCGATCGCCAGCAGCGCGGGGAAAAGGGTGACCGCGGCGAACGTCCAGCCGGGCAGCCACCACCAGTGCCGGTAACGCACGCGCAGCGCGCGCACGGCCGGGGCACTGGCCGCCGGGGTACTGGCCGCAGCAGGAGCGGCGGCACTGGATTTTCGGGCGATAAGCGTTCCAAAACGCACGAACCACACTCTAACCGCCATGGGTCGGATGGTGCAGGTCTCCGTTAGAGCGGGCAAGCTAGATCCCGTGGAGGTTTTCACGCACTGGCATACCTGGGATGAAGCCGAGCCCTGGCTACGCCGGGCGCTACCGCCGGAAACCGCCGTCGTCATCGCGGAGGCGGCGGCGTTCGCGACGCTAGCGCACGGCGACCAGCGGCGGCCCACCGGGGTCCC
>JBEKHI010000583.1:0-3730 GCA_050012355.1 Streptosporangiaceae bacterium
TCGATGCCTCATTGGCGCCACCAAGGAAACGTAGTAATAGGACGTAGCCCTGGGGGACGTCCTATTACGGGTTTCAGAACAACGTGAGTTTCCGACGTGTCGTCGCGGCTGGCCAGTTTGGTGCGGTACCGCCCGGTATCGACCAGCTGATTTGACCCATGTTGCCGCTCCTGAATTCGAGATGATCATGGTGGGTGCTACATTGCCCACACTCTTGTACGGGTAGTGCAGCACCCACGATGATCACCAGACGCGACAACAAGGCGAGATGGCGCGAATGCCCGGTTCGCAACCTCATCCCGAGCCCGCCGACGCGCAGTAAACCACCGACAGAACCCGCAAAACGGCGCAAACGCACCTTATGTTGACATGTTTCCCAGATGGCGCCAATGAGGCATCGACGCCGTGCATGACCCGTTAGGAAAGGGTTTACCTACTGGAACAAAGGTATTCTGGGGCGGATGGCGCGCGGAGCGTACACGCGTCCTGGCCCGGGTCTGTGCGGTGGCGGCCACGACTCGGCTCACTCCACAGGAAACGCACCCGTGACCCATTCGGGGTCTCGGCCGAGGTAGCGCAGAAGCTCGGCCGCGTCGTCGTCTCCTGCTTGTGGCGGGAGAGCCGGTGCGTAGGCGCCGAATTGGCGCAGCGGCTCCACGACGGCATGAGCGGCCGGAAGGAGTTGCGCGGCGAGTGCGTCGGACAGCGGCCCGGGCTGGCCGAGTGCCACCGTGATGTCCCAGGCGTGCACGGCTGCGTCCAGCTCGAAGCGGCTCTCGCGGACGGCAGGGATCCCTGGACCGTCTACGCCGACTGCCTCACCCGGATCCTCGACGGCGGGAGTCAAGCCCTCGCGCAGCGTCTCGCCGGGACTTTCACGCCAACATCGGATCTCTCGGCGCTCGCGCAGCAAGCCGCCGCACTGGCCGAAGAGGTGCACCGGACGGCCCAGCGCCACCAGGTGCTTCGCGAAGACGTGAACCCGATCGACATCGTTTTTCTCCTGGAGACGCTCAGCGCGATCACCCTGCCAGGAGCCGATGGCGGTCACGCCTTCCGCCGCCGCTACCTCGCACTGCTCCTCCAGGCGCTACGCGCCCCCGCCGCCGGACCGCTGCCCGATGGGCCTGACCCGAGCGAGCTCACCGGCCGGTGGAGCGGCCGGACCGACGGCCAGTAACGCCATTGGCCCGTCGGGCAGTGCTCGCTGGAGCTGCCGACGGGAGCTGATATCGAGCTTGGTGAAGACTTTGCGCAGGTGCCATTCGACCGTCCGCGCGGACAGGAACAGCTGAGCGGCGATTTCCGGGTTGGACATGCCTGCCCTGGCCAGCCGCGCGATCTGCGCCTCTTGGGGGGTGAGCTGATCACGGGTGCCGGCGGTCCGTTTGCGGGCGGTCTCGCCGGTCGCCAGCAGTTCGCTGCGGGCCCGCTCGGCGAATGCCTCCATGCCGATCGCGTCGAAGATGTCGGTTGCGGTGCGCAGCTGTGCCCGCGCGTCGGCGCGCCGACCCGCTCGGCGGAGCCACTCGCCGTAAAGCAGGTGGGCGCGGGCGAGTTCGGTACGAATGCCGGTGCGGCTCAGCCGGGCAGTCGCCTCGCGGTACCAGCCCTCGGCGTCCGCGCCGTCGCTGACCAGCGCCCGGCAGCGCGCGTAGATCCCCTGCCCCAAGTTGGTCTGGCCGGCACTGGTCGCTTCGGCCAGCC
The DNA here is from genome assembly GCA_050012355.1 of Streptosporangiaceae bacterium. GTDB lineage: Bacteria > Actinomycetota > Actinomycetes > Streptosporangiales > Streptosporangiaceae > JBEKHI01. The sequence goes on from JBEKHI010000583.1 coordinate 1,708, forward strand.
GGCCGAGGGCTTCGACGGCCAGCGCGGCCTGCCCGGATCTGCTGGCCGCCTCGATCAGCTCGGGAAGCGCCCACATGGCGGAGAACAGCTCGGGCGCCTCCTCGGCGGCTAGCTGCGCCTCGGTCCGCGCGGTCTCGTAGCGGCCGAGTCCGTTGTACAAGGTGGCGGATACCCGGTGTGATGCCTGGATGCCATGGCCCTGGCCCGCGGCCCGGGCATCCGCGGCCACCGACTCGATCAGTTCGGTGGCCTCCGCCTCCGTGCCCCGGAACCCAGCGAGCATCAAGGCCGCATAAGGAACGAAACGGGTCCCGGTCGCCGCCGTGATCGACCGGGCCTCCGCGATCAGCGAAGTGGCTTCCGCGAAATCGCCGCGCCAGACCAGAAGCTGGGCCATCGCGTTCACGTAAATCAGTAGCGGGGTGAGCAAGCCCGCCTCGCGGCAAGCCTGCAGCTGACGGGCCACCATCGTGTCCCAGTATTCCTCGTCCCACACCATGATCGCGGCGATCGTGGCCAGCCAGCCCCATCGCAGGCCCTCTTCGACGGCGATCTCGTCCTGGGCGAAGACTCGCGCTGTCCGCCGCAGCAGAGAGGCGGCGTGGGCGCGTCCCTCGATGACCAGGACGGCCAGCCCGTCGAGCAGCAGATCGGAGGGCCGGGGCACGCCTTCGGGCAGCGGAGCTGACCGGGCGGCCCGGGCGACTTCGCGGAGACTGCCCGGTCCGGCGGACCGCCCGGCGTGGTACGCGGCGGCCCAGGCTTCCAGGTAGGTCTGGCGGGCCAGCGCGACGTCCAGCGACTCGAGCCGCTTGGCCGCCTTCACCAGGAGTTCCGATGCATCGTTGCCGGCGCTTGCGGCGAACACTAGCCGCCCGCGTAGCAGGGCGGCCCGCGCCTGCTGGAGTTCATCAAGCGGCTCTGCTGTCGCGATGGCGAGCTGTTCGGCCGCCGCGTCGAACGCTCCGGCCTGCAGGCTCGCTTGCGCGGCCGCTAGCAGCCGCTCGGCCCGCTGGCCGGCTTCGGCCGTCAGCTCGACCGCACGCTGCAAGAACGCGGCTGCTGCCGCCATTCCGCCGCGAGCTTGTGCCCGGCCTGCTGACTGCTCCAGCTCAGCGGCCACCTGCTCATCGGGTCCCGATGCGGCCGCGGCCAGATGCCATGCCCGCCGGTCCGGGTCCTGGTCGCGATCGGTCACCTCGGCCAGCGCCTGGTGCACGGCCTGCCTTTCCTGCGGCGACGCTGCCGAGTACACCGCCGACCGCACCAGCGGATGCCGGAACCGTACCCGCGTTCCGATCTCCAGCAACCCATTGGTCTGGGCGGCCACCGAGGCCGCAGCCGGGATCCCGAGCCGCCGGGCTGCTCGCCACACCTGTACCGGGTTACCGACCGGTTCGGCGGCCGCGACCAGCATCAGGGAACGCGTGTCTGCAGGGAGGGCCGCAAGCCGTTGCTGGAACCCCTGCTCGATCCTGACCGGTATGGCCTGCGCACCCATCAGCCCGAACCCGCCCGCCAGCTGCGCCGGCGTCAGCCCGCGCGGCAACTCCAGCAGGGCCAGCGGATTTCCTCCCGTCTCGGCGACCAGCTGATCCCGGACGCGTTCGTCCACCGGTCCGGCCAGCACCGAGTCCAGCAGTCCGAGGGCGTCATCCTTGTGCAGGCCCGCGACCATGAGTTCCGGTATTCCCGTAACGTCATCGCTTGGGGAGCGGGCGGCGAAGACCAGCCCGACCCGGCCGGCCGCCAGCCGCCGGGCGACGAATCCCAGCGCCTGCACCGAGGCCCGGTCGAGCCACTGCAGGTCATCGATCGCGCAGACCAGCGGTCGCTCTCGGGCGGCCTCCGACAGCAAGCCGAGCACGGCCAGACCGACGAGGAACCGGTCCGGGGCCGGGCCGGTACTGAGGCCGAGGGCGGTCCGCAGCGCCTCACGCTGCGGACCCGGCAGCCGCCCGGCGTAATCCAGCAGCGATGTGCACAGCTGGTGCAACCCGGCGAACGCTAGCTCCATCTCCGA
>JBEKHI010000584.1:0-3719 GCA_050012355.1 Streptosporangiaceae bacterium
TTGGAACAGCAATGTCCTGATCTGGCCGGGTGAATGATCCGTCTGCCGGAGGTGGTCCAGGTAGGCCTCGAGGTATTCGGTGACGCTCGCCGGATCGAACATTCCCTCATAGGGGCGGCCTGGAGCGAACGAGATCGCCTCCGGGTAGCGGGCGGTAATCTCGTTAAGGAAATTCATCGAATCCAGCAGCGGATCCGACACTGACCCGTGCAGGTCCGCTAGGGCGATCACGCGGGTGTCACGCGCCGCGGGCTTCATGGCCACCTCTTTCCTCACCTCGTGACCCGGTTAACGAACGACCGGAGAGACAGATAGGTGAACAACGCGGAACCGGCGATCAGCGCTGTCAGGAACCCCCACAATGGCATGTGGCTGAGTTGCGGGGTTAGTGCCGCCCGCAGACCCTCGTTGAGGTAGACCATGGGATTGACTAGCACGAGGATCTGCAGCCAGCGGACGCTGCTCAGCGTGGTCCAGCGGAAGTAGACGCAGCCCAGCATCATCGCGGGGAACATCACCAGCGTGAAGAGCACCTGAACCTGACGCGGGTTGATAACCGTGCCGATGTACAGGCCGAGTGACGCGGCGAGCAGGACACCGGCCAGCATCACGAGAACAAGCAGTGGCCAGTCGCCGACATGGATAGCAGGTTGCTGTCCTCGGGCGTGCACGAACAGCACGACCGGGAAGACGAGCAGCCCGGCTAGCAGTCCCTCGATCATCGCCTCGACGATCCGCTGGAGCCCGATCAGATTTACCGGAAGGGGGGCCAGTGCCCTGTCATCCATGGCTCCTGGTCGCGATAGCTCCATTACGGTGGGGAAGATCACCGTCGCCATGGACTGCATCATCATGGTCGAACCGACAAGCCCCGGGACCATGATCGTTGAGAAATCCGTACCACCGGGCGAGCTATACGCCGCGCCGCCAGCGGCCGTGATCTTCGGCAAGACATAGGCGAAGACGAACACGAACAACAGGGGCTGGAGCACGATCCTTACCGCGTTCATCGCGGAGGTCCGCCGTATGACACGCAGATCTCGCGCTGTCATCGCCAGCACCGCCCGGGTCACGGTGGGCCGCGTGCCGGGGATCTCACTCATTACCTGGGTCATTCGCGGTACTCCCGTCCGGTGAGGGTCAAGAAGACTGTTTCGAGGCTCGGGCGCATTTGGGTGGCGTCCGTGATCATCGCGCCCGACGCGGCCGCGAGTGAGACGAGTTCGCCGAGCACGCCGTCCGGGCTCCGGGCGAATACCCGCACCAGGCCGGTCGCATCTTCGACCTTGGTCACCCCGGCCCGGTTCCGGATCTTGTCGACGTCGAACGCGCGCCCCTGGTAGGCCACCGTGACCACGGTTTCGGCGCCCGCGGACTCCTGCAGCATCTTCGCGGTGTCGCACGCGAGGACCACGCCGTGATCGATCACGGCGAGCCGTTCGCACAGCGACTCCGCCTCCTCCATGTAATGAGTCGTCAGCAGGATCGTCTGTCCCTCAGAGTGGAGGGCTCTGAGCAGATCCCAGAGGTTGAGCCTGGTCTGCGGGTCAAGTCCGGCGGTGGGCTCGTCCAGGAAGAGCACGTCCGGACGATGCACGAGGGAACGGCCGATCATCACCCGCTTGCTCTGCCCGCCAGAGAGCTCGAACGGCCTGGCCCGGCGACGGTCGGCAAGGCTGAAGAACTCTATGAGCTGCCCGGCCCGCTGGCGGGCCTCACGACGGGCCATGCCGAAGTATCTGCCGCGGAACTCGAGGTTCTCCTCAACGGTCAGATCCATGTCCAGCGTGTCACGCTGGGCCACGACACCGATCCGGCGTTTGACTCCGACCGGGTCGGCCGCGACATCGACGCCGCATACGGCGGCGCGCCCGGCGGTCGGCCGGACCAGGGTCGTCAGCATGCCGATCGTGGTCGACTTGCCGGCGCCGTTCGGTCCGAGCAGCCCGAAGAACTCGCCGCGCTCGACCGCCAGGCCAATTCCTTGAAGGGCCGCGATCTCCCCTCGGGGACTCGCGTAGGTTTTCCGTAGGTCTTCGGCGAAGATCGCCAGACCATCACCCGTCACATTCACGCATACCGCCTTTCCGCATGTATCTCGCTGAGCCGTACATCGGGGTTCTCGGCGGCACGGCTGAACACGTCGAGCAGCCAGGAAACGAGTTCTTCCGCGTCCGCCTGGTTAACTGTGTCGGTCGCGTACCAGAGGGCGCCGTCAAGACCCGCGGGGACCCCGTTCGCGTCACTCCGCTCTTCTAGGCTGAAGGCCAGATCGCACATTGCCGCACCGCGGGAGCCGTGCTCCGGCAACAGGTGCTTCGCACGGAGGCCGGGCATGCGCCACGGTGGTTCCGGCAGGTTTTCCAGACCGAGAGCGACCTGGAACGGCGGGTTCCGTACCGCCTTGAGCTCGGACATCAAGTACTCGAAGGGCAGATCTTGGTGGGCGTGCGCGTTGAGGCTGACGTCGCGGGCTCGGCGGACCAGCTTGGTGAACTCTGGATCACCGGTCGCGTCGGTCCGGAGCACGAGCGTGTTCGCGAAGAGCCCTACCGTCTCATCCAGGGCGGGGTCGGTCCGGCCCGCGGAGATACTCCCGATCGGGACGTCGTCGCCGTCTCCGTTCAGCATCATGGCCGCGGCGAGAGCTGCCTGGATGACGATGAACAGGGTGGCCTGGGCGCGTCTCGCCACCCCCAGAAGGTTCTGGTGAACGGACGCGGGCACCGTGAAGCGGTGCGTCGCACCGCTCCGGAGGGCACCGGGCACTCCGGCCGGTCGAGTTGACGGCGGCAAGTCGGCCAGCGCCTGCTGCCAGTAGGCCCATTGCCGACCGAACAGGCTGTCAGGGTCACCCCGGTGGGCGAGCTGTTCACCCTCCCATAGGGCGTAGTCGGCGTATTGCACGGGCAGCCGCGCCCAGCCGGGTTCCCGGCCGTCCAGCCGGGCGGCGTAGGCCGCCGACAGGTCCCGCGCCAGCACTCCCATCGACCAGCCGTCGGCGGCGATATGGTGCACCACTACCGCCAGCACCTGCTCGGCCGGGCCTAGCCGTATCAGCACTACCCGCCAGGGCACCTGCCGGTCCAGCTCGAACGCCTGCCGCGTCACCTCCGCCAGCACCTCGGCTACCTGGTCCTGGCCGCATTTGCGCACCACCAAGGCGGGCCGCGTCCCGGTCGGCAAGACCACCTGGCGCGGCTCCCCGTCCGTCCCGGTGGCGATGACCGTGCGCAGGGCTTCGTGCCGTCCGGCGACATCGGCGACCGCTGCCTGCAACGCGGCGGCATCCAGTTCCCCCGACAGCCGCACCGCCAGCGGAATGTTCATCGATGGACCCTGCTCGTCAATGTTGTAGGCGCGCCAGAGGCCAAGCTGTCCGAACGAGAGCGGTATTGCCGCCGGGCGGTCGGCGGTCCGCACCGGGGGCCGGGCCGCAGCGGAGGAATCCAGCGCGGCCGCCAGGTCGGCCACCGCCGGGGTCTCGAACACCTGCGTGATCTCCATCTCGGTGCCCAGTGCCGCCCGCACCCGCGCCACCAGCCGCGTCGCCGCCAGCGAATCACCGCCCAGGTCGAAGAAGCTGTCGTCGATGCCGACCTGTTCCAGGCCGAGGATCTGGGCGTAGAGGTCGCAGAGGATTTCCTCCCGCGGGGTGCGGGGCCCGCGGGAGCCGGTGCCCGCGGTGGGAGCGGGGGCGGGGAGGGCGTGGCGGTCGA
>JBEKHI010000585.1:0-3712 GCA_050012355.1 Streptosporangiaceae bacterium
GGAAAAATCATGCGCGCACTGCGTTCCTACTCACTGGCGCTAGTTCTCGTCGTGGCCGGGCTGTTGTCCGCCAGTGGCCCGGCGTCGTTCGCCGCCGCGTCCGCCCAATCGGTCAGGATCGCCCCCGCCGACTGCCCAGCCGGCACGAACTGGGACTACATCACGCAATCGTGCGTGTAGTCATCGGTAGAGATTCGGTAGAACGTCGCGGGAGGCTGATGCGATAAGCGAGGTCAAGCGGGGTGGTCGCCATGGAATGGCCAGCGGTCCGAGATGAAGTGGTCGCGGTACTGCGCGACGCGCTTGGGTGGAATGTCCCGGCGGCCCGCTGGGACCAGATCCGCGAGGTCATCGACGACATGGCGACCGCCGTCGCGTCCGCCGGTCCGGAGTCCGCCGGTCCGGACGAGGTGCGGCGGATGGCAGAGATGCTGGAGCTGTTCAGCCCGGTTCGCGTCATGACCCGGCTGGGGGAGCCGCCGGACGTTCCGGTGCCCGAGGCGGTGCGGGAGCGGATCGCCGAGCTCATCGACGCGCTCGCGCCGGCTGCTCAGCCCGATGATCGGACGCGGCGAGATGCCTCCTGGCGACGGTTACCTGACCGCGCCCGCGTTGCTCGCGCACCTCTTTCTCAAGGGCGCCAGCGGGTCGGTCTGGGATGACATCACCGGCCAGCTCGGCCTGGACCAGCGCGTTCCCGGACTCCAGGTCCCGGTACGGCTTTCCGGCCCGCTGTCCTGCGCGGGTACCGGACTGCTGGCGGCGGCCGAACGCGGCGACCCGTCCGTCTGGCAGGCCTCGGCGTGGGCCGCCGACGGGCTCCTTGGCATCACCGTCATGCTCGCCCCGCCCAGATACCAGGATTGCCAGCGAACCTGGCACGAGCTGGAACAGGCCTGGGAACGCGCCACGATGGGTATCGACCCGGAGGTCATCCTCGGCGAATCACGGGTCTTCCTGGCACTCACCAGCGCACCACCCGAACTCGGCCCGGCACCAGCGGGGAGCGTGCTGCTCGATGACCGCGCCCCGGTGGAAGCGATCGCGCCCCCGCCGTCCCGGCTCGGCTGGTGGCACCAGCGGGACGCCGTTCCGGTCGACGGGACCGCGCAGATCCTGCTGTGGGAGATCGGGCCAGACACCAGCGACGCGCGGATCCGGCGGCGGCTGATCGCGGTCGCCCCGGCGACAGCCGAACGCGAGGCGGACAGGTTCACCTGGACGAGCGGGGCTGGCGGGCCGAGCCAGCTGACCCGGCACCTGACACACGCCGCGCGGCTCCGCTACCAGGTCAGGGTCTTCGCGGACGGCGCCTATCCCCGCCAGGTCAGGGACGAGATCGGCACCCTGATCGATGATCTCGCGGCGCAGCCGGGCCAGGCTGATCGGCTCGCGGCCAGCCTGCGTAACCTGCACGGGACGGCGATCGCGCTGCGCCGGAGGCTCGACGCGATGCGGCACGCCGTCAGCATCATCGAGGACAACCTGCGGCTCGCTCTTGACTGGCCGCCATCTCAAGGCATCGACGGGCCGGTGAGCGCAGACCGCCGCCTGGCCGCGTGGTTCGGACAGCGAATCACCGACGAGATCAGCCTGCTCGACGCGGCGGTCGTGAACGCCCAGTCGGCCAGGGACTTTCTCGCTCAGGAAACAGCGCCGCCGGCGGAGTCTCGGCGCCGCCCGCGAACGGGCACGCCGTCGGCGATCATCTTCACGTCCATGGGCATCGAGTACACGGCGATCAGGGACTACCTGCACGATGTCCAGCGCTACCAGGAGAACGCGACCCTGTACGAGGTGGGAACCTTGGCCGGACCGGGCGGATCCTGGCAGGTCGCGCTGGCCGAGACCGGGCCGGGCAGCACCATGGCGGGGGTGCACCTGGACCGCGCCGTTCGGGTGTTCGCGCCCGAGGTCGCCCTGTACCTGGGCGTCGCGGGCGGACGCAAGGATGTCGCGCTCGGAGACGTGGTGGCCGCCGACACGATCTACGACTATGAGTGGGGCAAATCCACGGCGGATGGGTTCCAGCCGAGGATGCGGACCCACTATCCCGCCTACCGGCTCGTGCAGTGGGCCAGGATGGTTGCCCGCGAGGGCCAGTGGCAGCGGCACATCCGGCCAAGCTGCCCGGAGCCGCCGCCCGCCGCCTTCGTCAAGCCGATCGTCACCGGCGGCAAGGTGATCGCGCACGACCACTCCGACGCCGCCCTGCTGCTTGACCGGTACGCGGGCGACGCCCTCGCCGTCGAGACCGAGGGACATGGCTTCCTGGTGGCCGCCTACGCGAACACCGACGTGGACGCCCTCGTCATCCGCGGCATCTCCGACCTCATGACCGGTAAGGACAAAGCGAACGACGATCACTGGCAGCCGGTCGCGAGCCGTCACGCGGCCGCGTTCGCCGTTGAACTGCTGCGGGGCATCGTCTCGTTAGGTCTGCAGTGGCATGAGTTCGCTGGCGAACTCGGTCACGAAGGACCCCAGCGACTCGGGCGTGCTGGCGGGGCGCACGACGAACTTGCTCAGGCCGGCCTCGGCGTACCCGGCGATCAGGGCCCGCGCCGCCGCCCATCCGCCGGCGACCAGCGTCGCCGGGTCGGTGCCCGGCCGTCGCCGCTGGATCGACGCGGCCAGCCGATCAGGGATGCCACCGAAGGCGACCGGCAGGCTGATCCCGAAATGATCGGGGTCCACTTCCCGTCCGGCCTCGTCGGCTGCCGCCCGTATCGTCTGGACCGCCGCGCCCGCTTCATCGGGGGTGAGCAGCGAGCCGAGCCATCCGTCGGCCAGCCTTCCCACTCGCCGCAGCCCGGCCGGCGCCGTGCCGCCAAGCCAGATGTCCAGCGGCTTGGCGGGCAGCGAACCGACCGACGCGCCCTCCACCGTGAAGAACGAGCCGTGGAACGACACGACGTCGGTCGTGAGCATCAGCCGCAGCAGGGTCAGCGCCTCGTCGAACACCGCGCCGCGCTGCCCGGACGGTACCGGAAACAGCGTGCGCTCGGCGGAGACGGCTGGCTGCAGGCCGAACACCGGCAGCACCCGGCCGGGCGCGAGGCCCGCGAGCGAGGCGAGTTGCTTGGCGACCAGCACGGGATGGCGTCCGGGCAGTACCGAGATTCCGCTACCCGCCTTCAGGTGGGTGGTCTTCGCCAGCGCGAACGTCATGCCGGTGAACGGCTCGATCGCGGGCCCGTACACGTTCTCCGGCAGCCACAGCGAGTCGACGCCCGCCGCTTCCAGCAGGCCGACCGCCGTCTCGAACTCGCCGGGTGCTCCGGCCGCACCCAGCGATACCCCTATCCGGATTCCCATACTTCCTACGCTACTGGTGCTTCACCGGTTCACTCGAACGGCGGTTCGTCGAACGCGAGCGTGAAGTACACGGCCTTGCCGGCCGGCGTGCGGTAGAAGCCCCAGGTGTCCGACAGCCGGGCGACCAGGACCAGGCCGCGTCCGGTCTCTTCATCCAGTGGCGCGTCGGCGAGCGCGGTGCCGAGCAAGTCGACCCGCAGCCGGCGGTCGGTGGCGGAGACCCCGAGCGTGATGTTGTCGCCCGCCGCGTGCCTGATGGCGCTGGTCACCAGATCGCTTGTGAGCAGGACCGCGATGTCCTCGTCGACCGAGACCGGCCAGGAGCGAACCGCGGTACGGACCACCTCGCGGGCCTGGGAGGGCGCGAGCAGCCCGGTGGTGAGGCGGGCTCGGC
>JBEKHI010000586.1:0-3712 GCA_050012355.1 Streptosporangiaceae bacterium
GCCGCGCTAGAGCTAGCAGCCTCCCGGTCGCCGGAACCTACGACGTGGTGGTCGTCGGAGCCGGCGCCGCCGGGATGACGGCGGCGCTGACCGCGTCCAAGCTCGGGTTGTCCGTGGTCGTGCTCGAGAAGGCCGCCGTGTTTGGCGGATCGCTGGCCAGATCCGGCTCCGGCGTCTGGATACCGAACAACTCGGTGATCCTCGACGCGGGCGTCCCGGACACCCCGGCGCTGGCGGCCGAGTACCTGGCCGCCGTGGCCGACGGCGGTTCGACGGCGGCCAAACAGGCCGCGTTCCTGTCCAACGGCCCGACGATGCTCAACTTCGTGATGGCCAACAGCCCGCTGAAGTACCAGTGGATGCAGGGCTACAGCGACTACTACTGCCTGCTGCCGGGCTCGATGCCGAACGGGCGATCCGTCGAGCCGTCCATGATCAACGGCAAGATCCTCGGCTCGCAGCTGGCGAACCTGCGGGCCCCCTACATGGCGGTACCGGACGGCCTGGTCGTCTACGACGCGGACTACAAGTGGATCCAGATCGCCGCGGTGAACGCCTACGGCACCGAGGTCGAGGCCGAGTGTCTCGCGGCCGGCACCGAGGCCGCGCTGCTCGGGGAGACCCCGCTCACCATGGGCCAGGCGTCGGCGGCCGGGCTGCGGGCCGGCCTGCTCAGCGCGGGTGTCCCGGTCTGGCTGAGCACGCCGCTGGAGAGCCTCAACGTGACCAGCGGGACGGTCAGCGGGGTGGTGGCCACCGTCAACGGCGTATCGTCCTTGATCAACGCGACCGGCGGCGTCATCATCGCGGCCGGCGGGTTCGAGCACAACCTCACGATGCGGCAGCAGTATCTGCCCTCGCCCACCAGCACGTCGTGGACCCTCGGCGCGGACACCAACACCGGCGACGGCATCCAGGCGGGTCTCGCCGTCGGAGCGGCGGTCGCGCTGATGGACCAGGCCTGGTGGGGTCCGGTGCTGGCGACCCCGGACCAGCCGTACTTCTGCCTGGCTGAGCGCACCGAGCCCGGCGGGCTGATCGTCAACCAGGCGGGACAGCGGTTCGTCGACGAGGCCGCGCCGTACGGCGACGTCGTGAACGCGATGTACAACCAGAACGCGACCTCGCCGGACATTCCCTGCTGGCTGATCGTCGACCAGAATTACCGCGACCGCTACCTGTTCGACGAGACCGCGGCCACGCTGCCGCTGCCGTCGTCCTGGTACACCGCCGGGACGGTGTACTCCTCGTACACGATCACCGGGCTGGCCAACGCGATCGGCGTGCCGGCCGACAACCTGGAGGCCACCATCACCCGGTTCAACGGCTTCGCCGCCACCGGCGTGGACTCGGACTTCAACCGGGGCGTCAACTTCTACGACCACTACTACACCGATCCCGCGATCACCCCGAACTCGTGCCTCGCGTCGCTGTGGCTGCCGCCGTATTACGCGTTCCAGATGCAGCCCGGCGACCTGGGCACCAAGGGCGGCCTGGTCACCAACGCCTCCGCCCAGGTGCTCGACGGCAACGGCGATGTCATCCCCGGCCTGTACGCGGCGGGCAACTCCAGCGCGGCCGTCATGGGCTACTCCTACGCGGGCGCCGGCGCCACCATCGGCCCGGCGATGACCTTCGGCTACGTCGCGGCGAACACCATCGCGAGCAGTTAACCGCGGGCCCTCTTATTGGCATCTGCTGGTTTTATTCGCAGATGCCAATAGGGGGCGCGGCGCTGTGTGATCGATGCGGGTGATGACGTCTTCGCTGTTCGGCTATTTCCGCAACGGCACGTCTCGGCTTAGCTAAGGATGACAGTCAAACGGCCAAGCGTGAGAAGGTGCCGGCCATGGCGGAAAAATCCGTGGCGAACGACCTAGCCGAACTCAAGGGCATCGGGCCCAAGCACGCGGAGATGCTGCACAGCATCGGCGTCAAGTCAGTCAAGGAACTGCGCCACCGCGACCCCGGGCGTCTTCTGGAAATGATCAACAAGCGACATGGCGAGGTCGTCGGTATCGGCCTGAATCAGCTCAAGGTCTGGGTCGAGGAGGCCAAGTCTCACTCTCCGCACTGACGGGCATGTAGGGCACTGGCCCGCCGTGACGCCTAACGCCGGCGCTGGCGGGCCGCCTCATACAGCACGACGGTGGCAGCGGCGGCGGCGTTCAGCGAACTCGCCGCGCCGGTGATCGGTATCGCGGCCATGACGTCGCAGGTCTCACGCCATCCCGAGCTGAGCCCGGTGGTCTCGTTGCCGATGACGAGCAGCACCGGGCCGGTCAGGTCGACGTCGGCGATGTCACTCGCGCCCTTCTCATCGGCGCCGACGATCGTGATGCCGCGCGCCCAGGTCACCACCTCGGCCGGGCCGGGCTGCCGGAGGACCGGGATGGCGAACAGCGAACCGGTCGAGGCGCGCACCGACTTCGGGTCGTACGGGTCGGCGGCGTGCCCGGTAACGATCACCCCCTGCGCCCCGAACGCGTCGGCCGATCTCACCAGCGTGCCGATATTTCCCGGGCTGGACATCCGGTCGGCCACGACGACCAGGCCGGGGGAGATCCGGGACAGGTCGTCGGCGGGGATTCCGGCGACCGCGATCAGCTCCGGCGCGTCCTCGTCCTTCTCCGAGAGTTCGCGCAGCAAGCCGGGCGCCATCGCCACCTGCTCGGCGCTGGTGGCGTCCAGGACGCCGCGCGCCCACCCCGAGAGCGGCCTGCTCATGTCGTAGATCAGCGTCCGCAGCGGCCAGCCATGCTCCACCGCCAGGGTGATCGGCCGGACGCCGTGTACCAGGAACTCTCCCGCCCGGTGCCGTTTGGTCCGGTTGGTGAGCAGCGCCTGCCACTGCTGGAAAGCGGCGTTGCGCGCGGTGATCTTCACCTGATCAGCCTATGAAAAAGGCGGGTCCCGTCGGGAACCCGCCTTTTCTCTGAGAACAAGCCGCGTCAGGCGGCCATCCGCTCGCGAACCTCGAGCTGGTGCACAACCCTTTCCTCGGTCGCCTCGTGCGTCGCGAGGTCCGCCAGGGCGAACACCCCGACGGCGATCGCGTCGGCGAACACCAGCCAGGTCAGCGTCGCACCGCTGAAAGCCAGCGCCGCGACCAGTGACCAGAGCGCGACCAGCGCGATCAGTCCGTGCCCGATCCGGCGGCTGGTCAGGTGCGACACCGCCGCGCTGACGGCGGCGATCACCGTGATCCCGGTAGACACGCCGAACGCGGTCCAGCCGGCGACACCGGCCGACCACGCCATCGACGCGACCACGAGGAACGCGGCACCGAGGAAGAACAGGTTATCCAGGATGAACCGAGTGCTGAGCTTCATGACGAGACACCTCCGTGTTGGTCACGGCGGGTCGTCCGGGTGCCGGTCGGCGCCCGTGGCGGCTCGTCGGGGACCGGAGTGGTTCCCGGTCACCGTGTTTCGCCAACCAGTACAGAGGCCAACATATGCCCCGCACCATGACATACAAGTCAGGTAAGCCCGAGGGATTTCCTGATCCGGCCGACGAGCAGGTCCTCGCCCTTGACGCTAGCGGTCTGGCTGGCGCCGAGGATTCCGGTGCCCGGCCGGTAGGTGACGCCGCCCTTGGGACCCAGCGGCAGGGCGATCGCGTCCGCCGCGGCGGCGTACTCCGCGACATCGTCCCGCCCGTCGATCAGTGCCCTGATGTTGGCGGCCACCACCTCGGCGTGCTGTCCGGC
>JBEKHI010000587.1:0-3707 GCA_050012355.1 Streptosporangiaceae bacterium
GAGGCGGGGCTGCTGGCGTTCGATTCGGTGGTCATGATCGACGAGGCGCACCTGTCGCGCCAGCTGGTGACGACGGCCAGACGAGTGGCGTATCTCGCGACGGTCGCCGACCAGCCGATCACCGACGTGCCCGCACTGCAGGTCGTCGAGGTCACCGCGACCCCCACGGGCAGCGGATCCCAGCGGCAGGTCGGCGTGGACGACCTCGGGGATGCACGGCTGGCGCAGCGCCTGACCAGCCCCAGACCGGTGACCATCGTGACCACCCCAGCCACCCGGCAGGCCGACAGGATCGCGCGCGCGGTCACAGAACTCCGCGAAGAGACCGGGCCAGGCCGGACCATCGGCTGCTTTGTCAACACGGTACCGATGGCCATGGCCGTCGCGAGGGAACTGCGCCGCCAGTCACTGACCGCCGTGACGGTGTGCGGCCAGATCCGCCCTGCCGACCTGAGCAGGCTGCGCGAGCATTATGAAGGCATCCTCGATACGCGCGGCAACGACGAGGTGGATGTCCTCGTCTCAACGCAGAGCCTGGAGGTCGGCGCCGATCTCGACTTCGCCGGCCTGGTCACCGAGCTGGCCAGCGGTCCCGCCCTCGCTCAGCGAGCCGGACGAGTCAACCGGCTCGGCAAGCGCGCCGAAGCTCCCATCACGGTCCTGGCACCGGACACGATGGCAGACAACATACGGTCGGGTCCGTACGGGAGCAAGGAACTGGCCGACGGACTCAAGTGGGTCAAGCGGTTCGCGGGCACCGATCACGGCCTGTCCCCGTGGGCCGTACGCCAGTCACCGCCGCCCGCGAGCGTACCGCGACGGATGCTGTATCAGCGGCCCGAGGTGGCCGACGCCTGGCATTGGGCCCGGACAAGCGACAACCTGGCCGCGGACCCCGAACCGGACCTCTGGCTATCGGACTCCTTCGATACCGAAACGTCGCTGGGAATCATCATCCGGGACGCGATACCAACCGACGACGCCGAGGTACAGGAGTTCCTCCGTGACCTGCCGCCCGTCACGCGGGAGATCTTCCCGGTGCCTTACCGGACGGCGCAGTCCGTACTCGTGGAACTCCTCGGGACGGGTCGGCGGATGCTCCGCCTTCGCGGTAAGGATGTTGAGCCGCTCGCCTACCGGACGACGAGCAGCGCCCACGCGCGACCAGGCGACCTAGTGGTGATCGACAGCTCCGCCAGGCTCGTCACCCCCACCCAGGACGGGGAGTTCAGCCCGGCCGTCATCGTCGCGTCCCGCGTGTCCGATGGCCCGGACGGAATTGACGACCGGGTGAGCGCCGACGATGTCCTCCACTACGGATCAGAGCCGCGGCAGGGCGACGTGTGCCTTCGTCTGGAATGGTCACCCGAGCACGATACGGTAGCTGGCTTCGACCGGAAGACGGCGCGACGCGTCCTCACCGAACTCGCCGATGGGTTCGGAGATCGGGCCGAGTCCGTCCGACGCAAGCATCTCGTGGCGCTCCTCAAGACGATCCCGAGCGGTGAGCCGGATCTCGCGGCCGTGATCACTTTGCTAGGGCTCAGGGTCAAAGACAGCGATGTCCTGCTGCGCGAGACCGGCAACGGCGGCCTTCGCCTGGTCGTGATCGACCGCCGGAGGGCGATCGCCGACGAGGACCTGCGGCAGGTCTACACACCGCGCGATCAGACGGTATACCTCCACGACCACCAGAACGCGGTCGCCGAACGTGCCGCGCAGCTAGCATCCGAGCTGAGCTTGCCGGACACGCTCGCCTCCTCGCTCAGATCCGCGGGACTCCACCACGACGACGGCAAGGCGGACCTGCGGTTTCAGGCCCATCGTCTGGGAGCCGCCACGGACAGCGAGCCGCTCGCCAAGAGCCCGCCAGGCACGACGATTCCCGAGGTCCAGCGGGCGCGGGGAAGCGGTGGCCTACCCAGCAGGTGGCGGCACGAGCAACGCTCTGTCGTCGACAGCTGGCAGATGGTGCACGCCGATCCCTTCATAGACACGGAACTCACCGCACGGCTCATAGGGACCAGCCACGGACACGGGCGATACGGCTTTCCCCACGTCGCCGCCGAACTCGCCGCCACCGGCGAGCACGAGGACTGGCTCGTACTCGCCCGGGACCTGTTCGACGAGGGTGGCTGGGACGAACTGATCGAGCAGACACACACCCGGTACGGGGTGTGGGGATGCGCGTACTTCGAAGCTGTCCTGCGCGCCGCTGACTGCCAGGTATCGGCCGAGGGCAAATTATGCACATAACGACGCTAGTAGCCGATCCGCGCACGCTGTTCTCACACGTGGCTTTGCACGGGCTCGGGGCAATACTCGAATCACAAGGGGTGCCGGATGTCCGGCTCGGCTGGACGCGGTCGGGAAACCCCCGTCCCTTCATCGCGACCGATGACCTCAATGACGTGGACGTCGCGACGCTGGTCAAGCGGCACGCCGAGGCCCACGCCACGAACTCCTGGGTTCAGCGTGACATGACGCTGAAGGGCGCCGCACGCGGCCTGATGAGCCCGCGCCTGACACCGTTCGGCGACGACGCGACGTGGGCGATGGTCCAGCGAGAACGGCACGCCGTGCTCGACAAGCTCACCAGCGACTGCCAGTGGCTGGACCTGCGTTTCGTGGCCGCGCTCGGTGAACCGTGCTACTGGTCCTTCAACCGGCAAGGCGCGCTCCTCCAAGATGACGGCGCCAGCCGCCTGGAGATGCAGCCACGCAACCAGGGTTCCGAGTTCGTCGGGAGTCGCCTGCGGAAACTGGCGCCTAAGGTCGCCAATCGTGAACCAGACACCATTGCCGCGGGCCTGCGCGGAGAATCCGTGATCGACGAGATCGGGAACGACAAACCTGATAGCCGCACACCGACGGGTCTCGCTACTCCGGGCCCCGCCGACAACGCGCTCGCATGGTGCGCGCTGTGGGGCATCTCGCAGTACCCGATCGGGATGCGGATCAACGAGACAGCCGACACCAGCGGGCACCTGTCCCGTGAGCGTCAGGAGTGGTTCTACGCGCCCATCTGGCGCGGACTCTGGCGGCCCGCCCGGCTGCGAACCATACTGGCGAGCCGGTACCTGCGCCTCATGGCGGCCGATGGGCTGCCGTCCAAGGGGCCCGGAGAGACCGACGTCACCCCCGGGCGTGCCTGGCTCGGATCACGTGGCGTGGAAGGCGTCGTCCGCTTCCCCATTCACCGGTTCGGCAGCGACAGCGCTCCTGAGCGCCGGGCCATGCGCGGCGAGCTGATTCCCGTATCGGCGCCGCCATGAGCCCGATGATCCCATCCCGATCAGCCTGCTGGTCCACCGGGCATTTTGCCCATGCCACGCCTGGCTGGAAGCAACGGGTGAGCACACCGACACGGCCCAGGTGGCCGCAGGAACTTCCCAGCACCAGGCGATCCACAACCCGGTCACATCCCGTCCGTCCATGCTGCGCGTCGTAGATGTGCGAAGCAGGTGCCACGGCGTCTCTGGTCGCTGCGACCCCCCTTCATCGAGGCGTGCCGCTCGGCTGGCCAGCGCGAATCCCGCCGCCCGGATCGCGGTCGCCAAAGCGATCGCCCTTCATCGAGGCTCGTCCGGGTCGATGCTCTCGCACCGCTGCGACTCGGTATTGCGATCGCCCTTCATCGAGGCTCGTCCGCGGGGCACAGCCAGATGTAGGTTCTGGCGACCTCGCGGTCGCCAACGCGACCGCCC
>JBEKHI010000588.1:0-3697 GCA_050012355.1 Streptosporangiaceae bacterium
CGACACGCTGATCGACCGGTCTGGCTCATTCCGCCGCTGGGCGACGGAATTCGTGACGGCGCATGATGGCTCACCGCGGGATCTCGAATGGCTGATCGCCGCCGACCGCCGCGGGCACGAGGACCGTTGTCGGCTCGCGGAGCTGATCACCGCCCGGTTCGGGCTTCCCGACCACGCCGTGCTGGCGTCCACCTTGCGAGACGGCCAGATCGAGCACCTCGTGCTCGATGACGCGGTCCCGGCCGCCCTCGACGAAGCCAGAGACGAAGGCTGGGTCCCCTTCGTCGTCACCAACGGGGACGTGCGGCAGCAAGAACGCAAGCTGGCCGCCACCGGGCTGGACGCGTACGTCGACGGCTGGGTCATCTCCGAGGGCGTCGGCCTGCGCAAACCCGACCCGGAGATCTTCCGGCTAGCCGCCCGCCGTGCTGGCCGGCCGCTCGACGGTGCCTGGATGATCGGCGACACCGCCGACGCGGACATCGCCGGCGCCGTGAACGCCGGGATCGACAGCATCTGGCTCAGCCTCGGCCGGCAGTGGGACAGCACCGCGTTTCGCCCCACCCGCACCGCGGCCACGTTCCCGGAAGCCGTCCGCGACCTGCTGGCGGCTGGCTCCTTACCTGGTGAGCGCTGCACTACCCAGCAAAGACTGCGGGTAGTGCAGCACTAACCAGGACCGCAGGTAACTCGCGCTCGGCGGACGACGGCTCGAGCTCGTCGTGCAGGTGGGAGCCGATCGCCTGGCCGCCCCGCGACAGCAGGAAGAACACGAGTCCCACCACCGCGACGATGACCATCACCACGAGGGTGATCCAGTCGAGGTTGAAGTACGCGCGAGGGCTCGACAACCCGCTGGGCGCGACCACGTTGACCAGCATCAGCGCCAGGTACACGCAGGCGAGGATCAGCACCGGCCAGGCCCACCGGCCGAGCTTGAACGGTCCGGCGGGCTTCCAGCCGCGGGCCCGCGCGAAGATCGCGCCGATGACCGTGAGCAGGAACGACAGGTAGATGCCGCTGACGCCGAAGGACACCAGGGACACCAGCACGTTGGTGTTCGCCGGGTAAGTAAAGAAGAGGATGTGGACGTTGTGCGTGGGTGAGATGAACTCGAGCAGCACGAACAGGATCGTCACCACGGCGCCGCCGAACAGGGCGTTGACCGGCGTCTTGTACCTCGGAGAGATTCGCGCGATCCAGGAGGATCCCGGCAGCGCGCCGTCCCGCGCGTAGGAGAACGCGAGCCGCGACCCGGCGCCCTGGATCGACGTACCACAGGAGAAGAACGCGAAGCAGATCAGCAGCAGCAGGATGTCCTGCAGCCAGGACGGCAGCTGGCCGAGGATGTAGCTGATGCCACCGGTGACGGTCGCGCTGAGCGCGCCGTGCCCGGACGGGATCGCCAGCAGCAGCGCCGCGGTCAGCACGAACGATGCGATGCCGCCCCAGATCAGCGCCAGCCGCATGGACCGCGGCACGCGACGCCCGGCGTCCACGGTCTCCTCGGAGATGTCGCCAGCCGCTTCGTAGCCGTAGAAGATGTACACCGGCGCGAGCACCGCGACCAGCATCGCTCCCAGGTAGGAGCCGCCGAAGTTCAGCCCCAGCGGGTTGCTGGACGCGTGCTGCACGCCCTGCGTGGAGAACAGGTAGCCCAGTCCGTGGTGGAACCCGTGGATCGCCAGGATCACCGCGATCCCGAACGTTCCGAGGATCTCCACGTACACCCCGAACTGCGCCACCCGCCCCATCACGCGAGCGCCGGTCACGTTCAGCAGCGACTGGATCGCCAGCAGGATCAGCGTTATGACGAGGATCGTCACGTGATCGGCCGGGTTGAGCTTCCAGCCGAACCAGTTCCCGAGCAGCGCCGACGCGTACGACACAATGCCGGTGTCGACCGAGGCCACGGTCACCAGCAGCGCGATCCCGTAGAACCAGCCGACGAACCAGCCGTACCGGCGCCCGACGTTGTACTTGCTGTACTGGTAGAGCGCCCCGGCGACCGGATAGTGCGACGCGAGTTCGCCGAACACCAGGGCCACCAGCAGCATGCCCGCGACGGGGATCCAGGTCAGCCATAGGTACGCCGGCCCGCCGGTGCCCAGGCCGAGCACGAACAGCGAGTAGATGCCGACCATCGGGGACAGGTAGGTGAACGCGACCGAGAAGTTCGCGAACAAGCCGAGCACCCTGTTGAGCTGCGGCCGGTAACCGAGGCTCTCCAGCCGCGCGTCATCGGAATCGGTGCCACCCGCGGCCTGCGGCGTTGTCTCCTGCATCACTCCTCCTAGGCTAACTAGACAAGAATGAAGCCATAAGATATGAAGTTATAGGTTTTAGTCAAGATCGTACGAGCGGGTGATTCGAGATCGTGACCAGCGTCGGCCTGACCACCGCCACCGCCCGCGCGCTGCTTGGCAGGACGCCGCGCGGAAAGGCGGAATCCGGCCGGGCCGACGTGGTGGCCCAGCAGCTCGGCGACGCGATCCGCCGCGGCATCCTGCTCGACGGCGAGCGGCTCCCCGCCGAGCCCGCGCTGGCCGCGCAGTTCGGCGTTTCTACCGTGACCCTGCGCGAGGCGCTCGCCGTACTCCGCCGCTACGGCCTGGTCGTCACGCGGCGCGGTCGTGGCGGTGGCACCTTCGTGGTGACCCCCGACCTGTCCGCCGAGCTGGCCAGCCGGCTGCGCGAACTGAGCTGCGCGGGGCTGCGCGACCTCGGCGACGAGCGCGCCGCGGTATCGGGCGCGGCGGCGGCACTAGCGGCCGAGCGCGCGCTGCCGTCCGAGGTCACCGCGATGCAGGAGCAACTCGGCCGGTTCGCCGCCGCCGTCGAGGTAGGGGATCGCCGTCGCGCCGGGGCGCAGCTCAGCCTGGCCATCGCGGCCGCCGCGCAGTCCCCTCGCCTGGTCCAGGCCGAGCTGCAACTCGCCGCCGAAGTGGGGGACCTGCTCTGGCTGGGGACAACGGACGGAGAACACACCGCCTCCGTCGCCGAACACGCGGGGCTCATCGAGGCGATCGAAGCCCGTGACCCAGCGGCGGCGCGCGCCCGCGCCGAGCGGCGGATCGCGACCGAGACCACCCGGCTTATCGAGTCGCGGCTGCGGGCCTACACCGCCGGCGGCACGCTGCGCCGGGTCGGTGCCGATCTCGATGACCTGTTCGCCCGCCTTGAAGACCTCGGCGTCCGCTACGCGGGCGTCCTGGCGGACTCCGCGCGGCGAGACGATCTAGATGACCTGCGCCCGGCCATCTTCGCCATTCTCGCCGACCACGGCGATCTCGCCGCCGGTGCCGGGGTGATCACCGCGCCGGAGGTACTGGCCGACGCTCCGCTGTGGCTTGAGTGGTGGTGGACCTCGCCGCCCGCCGCCCCCGAGCGGCTGCGCGTCAACCTCGACCCGGACGCCCCCGACTTCTACGATTACACGACCGCGCCGTGGTACGTGCTGGCACGGGACTCCGGCACGCCCCAGGCGGTCGGTCCCTATGTCGACCACTTCTGCACCGGCGACTACACGATCACGCTGTCGGTGCCGGTCATCGCGGGCGGTGTCTTCGTCGGCGTCGCGGCGGCCGACGTGCTGGTGTCCAGCCTGGAACGACAGATCGTCCCGGCGCTCGGCCCGCAAGCGCTGATCAGCGCCGACGGCCGCGTGATCGCCTCGGCGTCCGCGGAGCTGCCGTCC
>JBEKHI010000589.1:0-3674 GCA_050012355.1 Streptosporangiaceae bacterium
GCCAGGTCGACGCGCTCGCCGACTGGGTGCGCGGCTTCGGCAAGCGCATCACCGGCGTCTACGTCACCCACGGCCACTCCGACCACTGGATCGGGCTGGCCCGGCTCCAGGAGCACTTCCCTAAGGCGCGCGGCATGGCCACCCGGGAGGTCGTCGGGCGGGCCACGTTCGAGGCCACCGACCCGGGCCTGTCCGCCTACTGGAAGGCCAGCTTCCCGGGCGAACTGCCCGCGACCGCGGTGCTGCCCGAGGCGCTGACCACCGACGAGTTCGAGCTGGAAGGCCACCTGCTGCGGGCGGTATCCGTCGGCCAGGGAGACACCGAGTTCTCCACCGTCCTGCACGTGCCGTCCGCGGCAACCGTGGTCGGCGGCGACGTCGTGTACAACGGCGTGCACATGATGACCGCCGAGACCGACGAGAACAGCCGCGAGGCATGGATCGACAGCCTGGACGCCGTCGCCGCCCTGAACCCGCAGATCGTCGTGGCCGGGCACAAGAGCGTCGGCGCGCCCGACCGGCCCGAGAGCATCACCGCCAGCCAGCGGTACCTGAGCGACTTCAGCCACATCGTCAACGAGGGCGGCGGCGTCGAGGACATCGTGAACGCCATGCTCAAGCTGCACGGCGACCGGGACAACCCCCGCACCCTGTGGCACTCGGCCC
Organism: Streptosporangiaceae bacterium; assembly: GCA_050012355.1. GTDB lineage: Bacteria > Actinomycetota > Actinomycetes > Streptosporangiales > Streptosporangiaceae > JBEKHI01. Next base: position 667 of record JBEKHI010000589.1, read on the forward strand.
GCACCGCCGTCGCCAAACGGGGCTAACGAGCGCCCGGCGATTGCGCCACCCGAGCAGGAGCTCAGGACGGGTTGCGGGTAAACATCGTCGGCGTCTCATATTCCATCGCGGTAGCCGCGTCCGACCGCAACAACGCGGGAGCGACCTTGAAAGCCCGCTCCACCGTGGCACCGCTGAAGATCGCCTGGTAGAAGCCGACGCTGAACTGCGCGGCGGTGTCGTCGGCAATCTGGTAGCGCATTCCGATAACCTGGTGAATCTCTGCTGAGATGGCCCTGGCCAGCCGCGCGGAGTGGCAGGCGTTGACGATCACGCACTGGATCGTGTCGTTGTAAGCGGCGAAAATGTCGACTAGGCCGTCATTCTCCAAGGGCATGCTGTTGCCCAGCGGGTCCCCGACCAGGATGCGGCCCCTGTCATCGCCGTGCCCGGAGAAATGCACGATCTGCGGACGATGCCTGGCCAGGGCCCGGCTGATATCCGTGAGCCGCACCGCGGCCTGGGGCACGAGCCGGAACTCATGACGATGCTCGCTCATGAGGAGCTCCTGCTCGATCAGCCTGAGCTCCTCATCGGGATGAAGCGTCGGCTGGTCGCGCGGGCTTGAAGACAGGAACAGCACCGTCCGCGCCGGCCGGCCGGGCTGAGTCCCCTGAGCGCTCGCGGCAGGCGGTGCATCCCGCTGCCCATCATCGCCCACGGGAACGCGGAGCTGCTCTTCCTGGGCTGCCCGGCGCAGCGCGCCCGTCCCGTCCGCGTAGCTGTAGGTGAGCCGGACCGTGAGCGGGACGAGACCGCCGTCCCTGGGGTGCACGTCGACGTTGAGGCGCGCCTCCTTGCCGCTCGGCAGGACGCTGATCCGGCGGGGCTTGCGGTCGGTCTCAACCGGACCGCTGATAATCGTCACCAGCATCTCGCTGACGGTGGTGCCGGACGGGTTTTGCACCAGGATCGGCAGCGGGGTCCATCTCCCCAGCGGGAGCGCACCACCCTCGTGCTCGACCCGGAGCCGGGGCGGCGGCACCAGCACGGGCGCGGGGTCATGGCGCCGCTCTGGCTCCGCGGCGATGAGGACCGTCTGCCAGCGTCGGTCGCGCAGCGACTCGTCATCTTCGTCCCGGTAAGAGAAGTTCGGGCTGGTCAGCGTGAACTCTCCGGCGCGGGCCGCCTCAACCGTGACCGAGCGGACAACTTCGGCCCCGGGCTCGATCGATGCGATGTCGATCCGCTCGGTCCCGATCAGCCTGAGCCCGGGCTGGACGGCCAGCGTGAACACGATCTTCCGGTACGGACCAGGGCTGGGGTTGCTGAACCGGAGGGACAGCTGGGTCCGCTGGCCAGCCACGAGCCGCCGCGGCGTCACCGCGATGGCGATCATGCTCTTCCCGCCGCCCGCGCCCGGCCGTCCTGCCCTTGCGGATCAGGCGCAGGATAGCTGCCGGTTACCGGCTGGCCAGCCCGCAGCGCGCGTGGCGCCGCCTTCGGATCGCTCCACCCGTGATACCGGGCGGCACCGCGGTGATATTCATCGGCACAGGACGGGCAATGCATCGCCGCGCGCGACACCGGTTCCTGCCCGGCGGCGAACGCATCGTCCGCGGCGATGGTCACGCCGTCCTTCGCGCAGACCGGCATCCCGCAGTGGTGGCACAGGAAGAGCTCCACCTGCTGCCATGTCTCGCCGTTGACGCCGCAGATCACGTTCATGGCAGTTCTCCTAGCTCACGGAGCTGATCCTCGATCCGGGCAACGATCCGCGCGTGGGTCTGCTCGGTGATCCGGCCGCCAATGACCGCAGTATCAGTATCCTCCCACTGCTGCCGCAACGCGGCGATGCGCGCCTGCTTGTCGTCCCCGTTGCTGTCGCCGGTCCGAGGGGCGACCGGCTCCTCGTCCACGATCTCGGCATCCACAATGATCGGGTCGCCCGCGAAGCGGTTGCCCCTCGGCCCGTCGTCCCGCATGGGCTCATCGATATCGTCCACGGTGACGTCGTCATCCCACGGCCGGGACTCCGGGGCCGCGGGAATGGACGCCACGCCGCCAACGCCGGCCGCGCGCTTGCGCAGCACGCTGGTCACGTGCTCGTGCAGGTCATCCCAGCACTTCTCGATCATCGAGCGCTGGCTCAGTTCCGGGTCGTTGGCGTAGGTTCCGTTGACGGTCACCACGACGGTGGTCTTGCCGGGCAGCTGGGGGTCGTTGGCGAATTCCTCGCCGCGCAAGCTAACGTCGAAACCGATCGGGAACACGCCGTAGTACCACCGGCCGGCGATGTCCCATACTCGCTTGATCACCTCCCCGCCGGATTCGTAGCCCGGCTGCGGGTCCTGCTCGACGACGGACTTGAGGTAGTAGCCTTCTTTGCTGATGAGGCTGGTCAGCTCGGCCACTGTGTCGAAATCAGGGATCACGCCGAAGAAGGGCTCATCGGCCTTCCGGTACCTGTTCCCGCCCTCGGGTGCATGCTGGTCGACGCCCCCGCTGCCGTGCCTACCTTCTGACGCTTCACGCTCATACCTGGCGTTGCTCTGCCTGGGCACGGCCCAGGGCTCCTGGTAGCGGATGGCGTCCAGGCTGATGCTGAACTTGACGGTCACCTCGGTCCGCACCCGCACCTCAGGCTGCTGGCGAGCTTTGCTACCGCCCGGAAGGTAGATGTCGACGCCTTGCACGCCAGAGAGCGTTCCCGAGCCGACGGCGGGCACGCCGACGGCCGGACCAGGCTGCTCGAAGATAGCGGTCAGTGTCCCGCCGAGTTGCGCGTCCGCTGACACGGCCGACTCGCGGCCATCGTCGCCGGGCAGCACGGCGTTCTCGAAACGAAGCGTCAGCGTCCGGCTCCTGGCCCCGGACGACGCGGCCTGCCGCTGCGGCTCGCCCCTGCCGTCTCTGTCCCTGGGCGGAAGCTTCATCCAGCGGACGAGGCGGCGTCCCTTCCGCCCGGGAGTGATCGTCGCACTGCCTGGGGCCGGCTGCACGGAGCCCCAGGCCGTCGGAACCTCAAG
>JBEKHI010000590.1:0-3641 GCA_050012355.1 Streptosporangiaceae bacterium
AAATGCATCGTGACGCAATATCGTATACTAGTTGAAGCAGTTCATAATGTCAACGGCAGAAAGGCTGTTCTTTACTGGGAGTAAGCGTCGGCTACCCTTCGTAAATAACGGTAAATTAATGGTCGGCAATTGACACACTAAATGGCAAGACGGATAGGCAGGAACGGCACCCTAGGCCCCCGCGCCGACCACTTATCCCGGGTTAGCACACCCCAGCTGGTCGACATATGCCGACATTAGGGGTGGTCGAGGTACACGAACCCGGGATAAGACGGCGATGGGCCGCTGGCGCGTCCCGTTTCCCCGGGGGTCTGCGGCGCCGTTGGCGGCAGCGGGCAGGCGGGCCGCGCCGGGCAGCGGGCCCGCGATTACCCGGGCGGATCAGTGCCACCAGACCCGCTTCCAGCCGATAGAGAACCACACACTAGTTCGCGACTAGCGCCAGCTGCGACGACAGTGCCTCGGCGGCTTGGCAGACCACCTCGACGAGAAACTCAGCCCGCTCCCCCAACGCGCGGCTGGCGACCGCCACTACGCTGACCGCCGCGATGACCGCTCCGGACTCATCGCGTACGGGGGCGGCGACCCCTACGGCGTCGGGGTCGAGGACTCCGTGGCTGACCAGGTAACCCTGGGAGCGCCCGGTGGCCAGGATCCGGTCCCGCGACTCCGCCATTCGAGGCGATGTGGCCATAACGACGCGGCCCAGTCGCTCCGACAGCCGCACCGTCGCGCGGGCGTGCGGCTTGCGCTCGGTCTCGTAGCTGTCGAGCGCGGCGTCGGCGAGCCGTCCGCTGAGGGCCTCGGCGAGCTTCCAGCCCAGGTTGGCGACGTCGCGCAGCCCGGAGTTGAGGCCCTGCCCGGCGAACGGCGGCATCATGTGCGCGGCGTCACCCGCCAGGAAGACGCCGCCGCTGCGCCACTGATCGGCGACGAGGCCGTTGAACTTGTAGATGACCGCCCGTTCCACCTGGTCCGGGGCGATCTCACGATGCGGGGCGAGCAGCTCGTGGCCAGGACGCTCGCCGGGGGCGCCTTCACCGGGGAACAGCAGGAACTCATACCGGCACCGGCCGTTGCTGCCGGGGATGATCACCGTCGGCCGTTCCGGGATCCCGAAGTGCATCCCGTACATCTCGCGGTGCGGGTCACCGAGGGTGTCGGCGACCAGCCAGGGCTCGTCATAGGACCGGCCGCTCATCGTGATGCCCAGGCTCTCGCGGACAGCCGACCGGCCGCCGTCGGCGCCGATAACGTAGCGGGCGGTGATCGTCTCCGAACCGGCGACGTGGACGGCTACGTCGTCACCCCGGGGTTCGAGCCCGGTCACCCGGGCGCCGAAGCGCAGCTCAACCCGGGGATTCGCGTCGAGCACGGCCGCCAGGGTGCGCTCCAGGTCGGGCTGGGCGAACGGGTTCTTGAACGGGTAGCCCAGGCGATAGGGCTCCGGGCCCCGGGCGTGGAAGACCGGCTGGCCGTGCCGGCCGAAATACTTGGTGCCGGTGCCCGGCGACACGATGCGCAGGATCTCGGTGATGATTCCGGCGTCGGCATAGGTTCGCAGGCTCTCGTCGTCGATGCTGATCGCCTTCGGCTCCGCGCTGGTCGTCGCGCGCGCTTCCAGGACCGTGACCCGGACGTCGCGGGCGGCGAGCAGCGCCGCCGCGGTCAGGCCGACCGGCCCGGCCCCGACAACGACGACGTCCGCCATGCTTCACCCCGCCAATGTCCTGTATATCAGGTCATATGAAGCGTAATACAGGATCATTTCTTGCCGCTACTTTCCTCTAGTGCTAGCGTCCGGCCTATGCCTATCCTCGGACTTGGCCACACCGGACTATGGGTGGATGACCTGGAGACGATGCGCGACTTCTACGAGCGCGTCGTCGGACTGACCGTCACCGATGCCGACGACGAGCAGGGCATCGTCTTCCTCAGCGCCCAGCCTGACGTCGAACACCATGAGTTCGTCCTGCAGCGCGGCCGGACCGCACCGCCCGGGTCGAAGCTCCCGCACCAGATCTCCTGGCGGGTCGACTCAGTCGAGACCTTGCAGATGTACCACCACCGGTTCAAGGCCGAGGGCGTCCCCGTCCAGCAGGAAGTCACCCACGGCAACGCCTACGGCATCTACTTCTTCGACCCCGAGGGCAACCGCGGCGAGGTTTACCTGCGCATCGACAAGGACGTCCGCCAGCCGTTCCGCAAGACGCTCAACCTGGAGCAAGCGCCCGAGGAGGTCGAGGCCGAGGCCGAGCGACTGCTCGACGACGGCGGTCCCGCCTACCAGCCATCCACCTGGACCCCGAACGCCGACTAGGCCCGGGAGAGCTAGTCGCGTCGTTATGGTCAATAGAAGGTCCTGACCCAACGCCGCTCAGCTAGTGGGGTGGCTCTGGCCCGCGCGGGTTAGGTCTGACCGCAACGACGCCCATGACTCATCGCTGTCGCGCCGACAGCATCGATGCCGCCGGCATCCCGCCGCCGCGGCCGTCCCCAGGTCCGAGGGATCATCGTGGGTGCTGCACTGCCCAGCAAAGAGGCTCGGTAAGGCAGCACTCACCACAATCACCGGGCACGGCGGCGAGGCGAAGGCCCGCACCCGTTCCCAGTGCTCCGCCGTATCTTCAGGCGACCATAACGGTGCGTTGCACTCCGACGCCTACCGAGTGCCATACTGCAACCAACGGCGCGCCTGCGACGTCTCAGGTAGTGCCGGAACTCAGACGGGAGATAATGCATGAAGCTATACGGGGGCCTGGTTCGGGTGGCGGGCGGCACCTTGATCGCCGCGGTGACGGCGGTCACGATGATGGCGTCGCCGGCGTTCGCGAAGTCCGACATCTCGCTTTCGGTCACGCCGCACGTGGTGAAGGCCGGTCAGCGGGTACACGCCATCGCTACCGGCGGTGACGACAGTGCGGGAAACGAGCAGCTCTGCCTCGACATCCGCAGCGGCCGCGGAAGCTGGCACACGGCGCGGTGCATTTCCGACTATCTGGGGGCAGGCGGCCCGCTATCGGGCACCTACCGCCTGCCGAACGCCGGCACCGAGAGTTTCCGCGCCCAGCTGCTGGTGGCGCAAAAGCGCGGCTACCACGTCGAGCTGACCTCCGCCACGGTCGTGGTCAGGGTCCGCTAGTCCCGCAGGCCACCGCGCTCGATGAGCTGCCTGGCGATCACGTTCATCTGGATCTCGTTGGTGCCCTCTCCGACGATCATGAGCGGTGCGTCACGAAAGTACCGTTCGACGTCGAACTCGGTCGAGTAACCATAGCCACCGTGCACCCTGATCGCGGCGAGGGCGACCTCCATGGCCATCTCCGAGCAAAAGAGCTTAGCCATGCCCGCCTCGAGGTCGCTGCGCTCACCGGAGTCGAACCGCTCGGCGGCGTACAGTAGCAGCTGACGGCCAGCCGCGAGCTTGGTGGCCATCTCGGCGAGGTGGTTGCCGACGGCCTGGTGCTTCCAGATCGGCTTGCCGAAGCTCTCCCGCTGCTGGGCGTATCTGAACGCGTCGTCAAAGGCCGCCCGCGCGACCCCGGTGGCCCGGGCCGCCACCTGGATCCTGCCGATCTCCAGGCCCCTCATCATCTGCTTGAAGCCGGTCCCCTCCTCGCCGCCGAGCAGCGCGCTGGCGG
>JBEKHI010000591.1:0-3638 GCA_050012355.1 Streptosporangiaceae bacterium
GGGATGCGCGATTTCGACGCGCCGTCTTATGACCAGGATGTCCAGCGCGATGAGGGATTTCCGGCGGGCGCCGAGGAGTTCCGGCGGCGGCTGGAGGCCTGCCATGGTTTCGTCGTGGCCTCACCGGAGTACAACGCGTCGATGCCGGGGGCGCTGAAGAACGCCATCGACTGGGTATCCCGCTACCAGCCGCAGCCGTTCAACGAGCGGCACGGGCTGCTCATGTCCGCATCGCCCTCGATGGGCGGGGGCAACCGCGGCCTGTGGGCGCTGCGCGTCCCGTTTGAGCACCTCGGCTCGCGGGTGTATCCGGATATGTTCTCCCTGGCCCAGGCCCACCTGGCCTTCACCGCTGAAGGGCGCATCGCCGACGAGAAGCTGCAGGAGCGGTTCGACGCGAACATCAGCAACTTCATGGACCTGGTCGAGGCTTCCACGCACTACCCCTGCGTGAAGCGGGCCTGGGTGGAGTACCTGGGCGAACATCCCGAGCCAGCACTGGACCGCGTGGAGTAACGGCGGCCGCGGGGCGGGGCGTCTGGGCTCGCCCTTGCTGAGCCCCTGCTCGCCCCCGTCGAGGAGTAGGGGCTCAGAAAGGGGCGCGGGCTCAGATGCCTGCTGCGGCGGTGCGGATGACGTCGAGGACGAAGTCGGGGTGGGAGAGCATGGGGACGTGGCTGCTGTCGATGTCGTAGGTGGTGGCGCCCATGCGCTTGGCGGCGGCTCGCTCCAGCTCAGGGTGGACGGCCTGGTCGTGGTTGGCGACGATGTACCAGCTTGGCTTCGTCCTCCACGCCACGCCCGGAGCGTTGCGGGCGAACAGCTCGACGGCCGGCGCCCAGGCGGTCGCCCAGACCACCTTCTGCTCCTCCTCGGGCAGGTCTCCGCAGAAGTAGGTGGCGCCGGACGGGAGCATCCATATCCGCCCGTCGGCGACTTCGATCTGGGAGAAGGCCGCCGTGGTAGGGAACTTTTCCTGCTCGCTCTGGGAGGTCTCGGTCTCGTCGGGGCCGAGGGCGGAGATGTAGACCAGCCCGGCCACGCGGTCATCGATGCCCGCGGCGGTGATGACGGCGCCGCCGTAGGAGTGGCCGACCAGGATGGCCGGGCTGTGGACCCGCTTCAGGGTGCGCCGCGTCGCGGCGACATCGGCCTCGTTGGTGTCGAGGCCGTACTGCGCGGAGATCACCTCATACCCCTCCGCCTGAAGCGGCGGGATCAGTTTGTTGAAGCACGAGCCGTCGGCCCAGATCCCGTGGCAGAACACGATGCTTGGCTTGGTTGGCGTGGACATGGCTTCCTCCCGAACTGTGTTGGCGACGGCTCCGGTCGCACGAGCCGCACAGACACCAGCCTGGCTGGACGGGTAACGGCGATCCCTCACGCGTTCAGGTGAGGCGAGACAGGGGTTCAGGTGGAGGCGATGAACCTGTTAATGGTCGCGGCAACCTGGGCTGGCTGCTCTTCGGCAACCCAGTGTCCGCTGTCGGCGATGATGCTGGTGGCCACGTCCCGGGTGCCGGCTTCGCCTAGGCCTGCCGCCACCTCAGGCAGCACGGTGGCGTGCGAGTACTCGGCGAACGCCAGCTGGATCGGGGTATCCACGGTGCCGGTACGGCGCTCGTTGCTGGCCATGTCGAGCGGCATGGTCCGGTACAGAGCGAAGCCCGCGGCCAGGCGCCGCGACCCTTGGTATCCACGTACGTAGACGGCCACGTCGGCATCAGTGATCGCCTCCGGGTGCGCGGCGAACCGGTCGATGTGGCTGCGGAAGTAGGCGTGCTCCCGGCCGGCGACCAGTAGTTCCGCCAGGCCGATGTCGCCCTGCATGGTCTGATGGAATCCGATGTGCCAGAACGCCGACGAGGTGAACAGGTCTTCGCAGCCGCCGACTCCTGCGATCGGGGCATCCAGCAGCATCACACCGCGCACCTGCGTGGGGTAGCGGCGCAGGTAGGCGTACGCGACTTGAGCTCCCATGCCATGGCCCACGACCAGCGGGCGCTGGATGCCGCGCTGGTCGAGGCTGGCGTGCAGATCCCCGCTGATCGACCACTTGTCGAACCGGTCGGTCGCCTCCTGCGAGGAGCCGATGCCGGGCAGGTCATAGGCGAGCGTGCGGCAGTCCGAGGCGAGCAGTGGTGTGACATGCCGCCACGCGTACGAGGTCTGCGGCCACCCGTGCAGCAGGACCAGCGGGATAGCCCCGCTGCCGTGCTCGACCAGGCCGAGATCGCTGACCACGTTGCTGACTGTAGCCAGGTCGCGACGTCGGACGCGCTCGCATATTCAGGTGAGAAATTGGGGTCCGCGCACGCAGGAAGAGGCGGTGCGTATCGCACGAACGGGCGATGTGCGGGGGCTCGGCCGCTGTCACCCTGGCCGTTAGATATGCCGTTCCTGAGGTGGTGCCTTGCGGTCAGGACCGTTGCGGGGTCGTAGTGAGCCGATGGCCAGCGCGCTGTCGGTATTGCGTGGTGCAAGCCAGCGCGGAACCAGTGCCAGCGTGGTGATCTGCGGGCCGGCCGGTATCGGCAAGACCGCGCTCCTGGCGGAGATCTGTGAGCACGCGACCCGGATGAAGATCCGAGTCGGCCGCAGCAAGTGCGACCCGATCGAGCAGGTCTGGCCGGGTGCCCCGGTCATTGCGGCGCTGCGCGCGGGGCGGGACCCGCTGATCGCGGCGGGAGAGTACGAGCAGATCGCCGGCGTGGCCAGCGAACCGCTGCTGCTCGCCGACCGCATCGCATCCCGCCTGGAAGACTTCGCCACGGTGCATCCGTTGCTCATCGCGATCGATGACCTCCAGTGGGCCGACCGGGTCAGCCGGTTCCTCCTGCGCAGCCTGCTGTCGCGGCTGGCCGGTCTGCCGGTGGTGTGGATGTTCGCCAGCCGCGACGACTCCATCGGGATCGATCTGACCGGATTCGACGTCGTCCGCCGCGAGTACCTTCAGCTTGCGCCGCTGGCCACGCAGGACCTGGCGGCAATGGCCCGGGACCGGCTCGGGCGGGTCCCGGACGAGCGGACCCGCCGCTACCTGGATGCCACCGGCGGAAACCCGTTCCTGGCCACCCAGATCCTCGACGCCCTGGCGTGCTCGAACGCAGGCGGGGAACCCGACACCGTGGCCGCCGGGTTCGCCACCGCGATGGCGCGCCGACTCGCCGGTCTCCCCAGTTCGGCACGCGAGCTGGCAGAGCTGATCGCGACCGCCGGCCGGCCGTTGCCGGTGCGCGACGCGTTCGCCCTGATGCCCAGCCTGTCCACTGGTGACGGCAAGGACGGCCTCGAAGGTGCGGTCGAGTCCGGGCTGATCACCGTGTCCGCCGATGCCCTCACCTTCCGCCACGACCTGGTCCGGGAGGCGGTTTACGCCCTCCTCCCCGGCCATCGTGCCCGTCAGTGGCACGCGCGCCTGGCCGAGTACCACCTGAGCGTGCTCGGCGAGCCGCTGATCGCCGCCTCCCACGCCCGGGCGGCGGCGGTGGCCGGGGACCTGGCCAGCGCCCTGATCTTGGTCTCGACGGCGGAGACCCTGGCCCGCACCAGTGCCGACGACGCCGGGGAACTCGCGGCCCTCGCCTTCGATACGGTGCGACCCGCTCAGCCGGAGTGGCTGGATCTGAGCCGCCGCT
>JBEKHI010000592.1:0-3633 GCA_050012355.1 Streptosporangiaceae bacterium
GGGCAGGCCTCGGTTGACGGTTCCGAGGACGCCGCATCGGGGGCGACCATCAGGACCGGTTTGCCGTAGGCGGCGTCGGTACTGGTCTCGTCGTAGACGTATCCCGCCGAGCTTGACGTGCCGGGCGTGGTGACGGTCGTCGGTGAGTACACGTTTCCGCTGGAGGCAGCGGTGAACGTGATGACGTCCCCGCTGCCATCGGTCAGGGTGAACGTCTCATCGTCGGCGGACTCGGTCAGGGTGAGGCCATCGCCCGCGGCTTCTCCCTCCGGTGTGTAGGACGTGACGCCGCTGGAACTGGTGGAACCCTCGGCGAAGTCATAGGTGGACCCGTCCGAGCCGGTCAGCAACACGTACGAGCCGTCGTCGGTGACCGACGTCCATGAGGAGGAGTCCGTGGTCAGGCTGGATGTCCAGCCGGTGCCGAACATCGAGTTGGCGGTCGGGTCGACGGAGTTGAAGGTCCGGGACACATCCAGCGCGGCACCGTAGGATGAGATCGACACGTCAGTAGCCGACAGCGCCGCGTTTCCGGACTGGAGCCCGACAGTCACCGGTCCGACGGTCGCGGTCCCGTAGTCCACACCGGTGCCGAGCCGGTCCAGGTTGACCGTCACCGCCGGGGTAGTGACGGTGTCACCCGAGGAGTCGGTGAATACCGCCTCGATCTCGATCGGCCCGTCGTCGGCCACCGTCCGGGTCACATACCAGGTGAGCGCATCGGTCTGGACACCCATCGCATCCGAGGACGCCGACACTGGCCAGGTGACCGTGCAGCCGCAGTAGCCGATCGCGGACGACGGGATAGTCGTGAACGACCCGGACGATCCCAGCCGGTATTCGAACGTCGCGTCCGTGTAGCCGGCGGGAGCGGCGGCCTGCAGGGTGACGATTGTCGAGGACTGGGAACCGTCGGCCGGGGAGAGGACCGCGCCGGACGTGCCGACGCCGAAGTCGTAGGTCGCGGCCGCATCGGTCGAGGTTCCCGCGTCGTTCTCGGCGGTGTAGTACAGGTGGTACTCGCCGTCTCTGGTGGGGTCGATGGTCACGGTGGAGCTGGTCGTCCAGTTCAAGGCCAGCGTCCCGCTGCCGTCCTGGAGCGCGTACTCATAGCCCTGGATCTGGGTCGAGGAATCGGAGAACGTGCAGGTCGTGCCGCCTGATGCCAGCGTCGACCAGGTATCGGACGGGTACGCGCTGCAGGACACGGTGGGAGCAGCGGGCGCATCCGAGTCGGTGGTGAAGGAGACGCTGATCCCGTAGGCGCTGTATTCCGTCCCGTCGTAGGCCTGCACCCACGCTGTGTAGGTGGTGTCGTCGCTGAGGGCGGTGGTGGCCGTCCAGGTGGCCGTGGTGCCGGAGGTCACGGAGCTGACGGTGCCGGACTCGATGGTGGTGGAGCCCTTGTCGATCTGAAACTCGTAGGTGATCGCGTCGCCGTCCGGGTCGGTCGTCGTCGCGCTCAGTGCCGGGGTGAGCGAGGACGTGTACAGTGACCCGTTCGATGCCCAGTGCTCCGGAGAGATGCTCAGCACCGGCTGCAGCGGGGCGTGGTCGTAGGTGATCGTCAGGGTCGGGTCGTCGCTGAACTTGACGAACGGCGATTCGCTGGTCTCATTGGTGTTCTGGAGCCCGACCGTGAACTGCGTCCCGTTTCCCTGCAGGTCGGACTGCAGCCAGCTGGCCACGTTCCAGGACACGTTCAGGTCCGGTGCGGTACTGGTCGTGGTGAAGGTCTGGGCCGACGGGCCTTCCAGCGCGCTGGGCGAGTTATCCCAGGTACTGGCGGTCGTGTACTGGCTGGTCTCATACAGGTCGATGGTGTGGGACTGCGAGGTGGAGGTGAACGTCACCACCGCCTCGGCGGTCAGGGTCGCCGACAGCACGTCCGCAGTCGGCCCGTCCGCGGCCGACGGGAGCCCGAACTCATACTGGCCCCGGTCCACGCTCCCGCCGTCATACCCCACCGCGACCAGGGATTCGTAGGTGCTGTCGTACTCGTTGGTCGTGGGATACTCCGACTGCAGGTCACCGTAAGCTTCGGAGGTCGGGGACGCCGAATAGGACGGGTCCGCGTAGACCGGGAAACTTGACGCCGGGCCAGACAGCAGCGCCGCGGGCAGGCTCAGCCGTACCCCGCCAGACCGGTATGACGCGCCGATCGCGGCCACCCGCGCACCGGGCGCGGGACTGGACAGATCCGGACCAGACGAAACCGAGTCCCACGCTGCCGGCGCCGGGGAGGTGAAGACCGGCGTGCCCTTCGCCGTCTCGATCACCACCGAGCCGTCCATGCCCGGGTGCTGCCGCAGCCCCGGGCTCATGGACAGGCCCAGCACCAGGTTCTTCAGGCCCGGGTCGGCCGCCGCGGCCAGGTTGCGGATGACCAGCGTCTCACTGAACCCGCCCGACACCTGCGCCGCCACCACCAGGTCGACGCCGGCGAACACGTTCCGGTACGTGGCGATCGCCCCCGAGACCACAGGCCTGGGCAGCGCGGACGGCCACGACACCGACAGCCACCGGCTCCCGGAACGCTCGGTCGCCAGCACCCGACCGCCCCCGCCGGAAAGGACCAGCCCGTTCTCCGCCGCCTCCGGCGACCATGACCCGTTCCCGGATCTCACCAGGCTGGCGCTGGCCACGACCCACGACGCCCCGCGCCTGACCCATCGCGGCTGTGCCGAGGTGACATAGGTGACCGTCCCGTTCGGGTCCGCGAACGTCTGCGAGTACGGCGTCCGGTCAGGGGCTATCTCCACCGGGAATGCTGCTGCCGCGCTGCCTTCATGGCCGCGAGCGAGGTCGCCGCCGAGGTAACCCTGGCCGGAACCGCCTGAACCCGGTGAACGGGCGCAGTCGTGGCTGCCGAAACCGGAGACAGACCGCCGATCACCAGAACGAGAGCAGTGCCCGCTACCCCGGCACCACCTAGAACCCGTTTCACTGCACGCGAAAAAGGCCGCATGGCAACCTCGCTGCTACCCTTTTAACCCCGGTATGAAGAATGCTGCGCAGAACTTAACACGCACCCACAACGCCGTAAAGAGGTCAAATGGGGAGATACCTGTGTAACAAGAGAACCCCGCGCTAACGACTCAAAGTGAACCACTCAGGCCGGATGCACCGCCGACTGCCCAGACCCCGATCCGCCAGCGCAGACACCCCGAGAACGGCGGTACTCCGGGCCTGCACTCGGCAGCGACGGTGCGAGCAGCCGACACCCCCTCCCGATCTGGGCAAATTGCGTTCCACGCAAACCTATGCACTGGCCTCCGGACCCGTCCGGAAGCGGCCCCGTCCGCACCCCCGCCGCCCGGAGAGCCGCAGCTTCCCCGCGCCGTACCACTTGCCGCAGTGAGCCGGTCGGGACGTGCCCCTTCCCGTCAATGTGACTTGAATCACACAAGTGGGACGGGGAGAGTCTGTCACTGATCGAGTCGCGCTTTGGCCAGCATGCCACCGCGACGCGTCCAGCTCGGATCCCCGGAAGCGAGGCTTGCCCGGACAGCCCATTCGCTGGCGCGTGCAAGATCTACAGGGAGCAGCCAGCGGAAAGAGCGCAGTGCCGACCGGACCTTGCGCCTGGTACCCGTTCCCGGAAACTCGTCAGGTCCCTACGCGGCGACGCTC
>JBEKHI010000593.1:0-3615 GCA_050012355.1 Streptosporangiaceae bacterium
CCCACCGCTGGCGCTATAACCCCAGCGGTGGGCCATCCATGGGGTCCGCGCCGATAGGGGTAATTCAGCTTTTGTTGGGTTATGTGTAGGTAGCAGTTGCCCCAAACACCCTCCCATCGTAACTAATTATCTGCACAATGCGACAGACGGGAAAAAAGTTACGTCGAGCGGAGCAATAGTGCGCAAGAAGCAGGTCCGAGCGGCCTTGGTCACGGTACTGGCGGGGCTCGCCGCACTCGGGCTGGCCGGGCTCCAGCCCGGCGCGGCGTCCGCGAGCACAGCGCCGAGCGCAACGGCGAAGAGCTGGCTGCCGTCCACGCCGGCCAACTGGCCGCTGGTGGTCGATGAAAGCAGCACGCCGACCCAGACGATCACGTCCGGCGTCACCGAGTATTCGCAGACCATCGACACGGTGCAGGGCCGCCAGCACACGCAGGTGCTGAACGTCGACCTCGGCAACCCGAACGTCCAGGTCAAGGACGTCGAGGCCGGCAACGAAGTGATCGACCCGGCCGACGAGACCGTGGACTCGATGGGCACCCGGACCGGAGCGGTGGCCGGCATCAACGGCGGCTACTTCGACATCAACGCGACCGGCCAGCCCACCGGCGGTTCGGTCGTCGACGGCGAGATCCTGAAGAGCCCGCCGACCGGATACAACGCCGAACTGTCGGTGCTCGCCAACGGCACCATGTCGATCGGACAGCAGAACTTCTCGGGCACCATCACCGACGGCGCCGCCAGCGAGCCGCTGACATCGGTCAACATCCCGTCCGACGCCGCGGCCGACAAGGTCACCGAGATCACCTCTGCTCTCGCGAGCACCGCTCAAAAGCTGTCCGCCGCCGCGACGGTGGTCACCGGGACCGTGACCGGACCGCAGGATGCCCAGCAGCTGACCGTCACCGCCGTCCAGTCCGGCGTAACGACGCTGGCTATCCCGGCAGCCGGCACCGAGGACCTCGTCGGCAGCGGCGCGGGCGGCACGTGGCTGTCCGGCGACGTCCACGTCGGTGACACCGTCAGCATCGCCCAGGGCCTCAGCCCGGACGCGGACGTCACCCAACTGGTCACCGCGCCGACCCAGCTGATCAAGGACGGGGCGGCGTACGACGATCCGACCGGCCAGCCGCCGTCCGGTATCAACCCGGAGACGGCCGTCGGCATCAGCAAGGACGGCAAGCACGCGATCTTCGTGACGCTGGACGGGCGGCTCGGTGAATCGACCGCCGTCGGCGTGACCCCCGCCCAGGTCACCGGCTACCTGCTCGCGCACGGCGCGTACAACGCGGTCCTGCTCGACGGCGGCGGTTCCACCGAGATGGACGCGCGGGTACCCGGCACCAGCGGCCTCTCCGTGCTGAACACACCGTCGGACGGGTCCGAACGTCCAGTAGCCAACGGCATCTTCGTCTACAGCACCGCCACGACCGCCGGTCCGGCCACCAAGGTCGTCGCGAACGGCGGCAGCCCGGTGGAGACGGTTCCCGGGGCGACCATCCCGGTGAACATCTACGCCACCGACGCACAAGACAACCAAGCCTCTGGGACCATAACGACGCGAGTAATTCCCTCGTCCCTTGGCACCTGGTCCGATGGACAGTTCACCGCCAACCGGACCGGCACCGGACTGCTATACGCCCAAGACGGATCCGCGTGGACGGTGCAGAAGATCGACGTGGTCAGCAAGCTCGCGTCGTTGACGGTTTCCCCGGCCGAACCTGACCTTAACAATGGCGAGACGCAGCAGCTCACGCTGTCCGGCACCAGTTCGGGCGGCTCGACGGTGCAGATCCCGGCCCAGGCGGCCAGCTGGACGGTGGCCAGCACCGCGCTCGGCAGTGTCTCCGCCAGCGGCCTGTTCACCGCCGCGGCGAGCGGCGACGGGCTGACCAATGTGACCGCGACCGTCGAGGGCACCAGCGCGTCAGCCAGCGTCGCGGTGGGCAGCACCCCCGCCGTCGTCGACAATATGAGCAGCCTGAGTAACTGGTCGTGGAGCACGGCCGGCGGTGCCACCGGGACCTTCAGTGAGTCGGCGGGCGACGTGCCGGATGGCGACACAGCCGGCAGCTCCATGCAGATCAACTACGACTTCCCGGCCGGCTCCGGCGTCAAGCAGGTCGTGTTCTGGCCGGACAGCGGCGACGAGATCACCGCCAACGCCGACGGTCAGGACCCGACCGGTATCGGCCTGTGGGTCAAGGGCGACGGGACCGGTCCCGAACTCGCCGAGTCCTACCTCGACGTGGACGGGACCGACACGACCATCTACCCGACCACGGTGACCTGGAACGGCTGGCAGCTCGTCGTCTGTGAGTTGCCCGCTGGGATGAACTTCCCGCTGTCCATCGACTTCCTTGACTTCCTCACCATCTCTAACTCGACCGCGTACACCGGCACCATCAAGGTGGCGGACCTGGAGGCGCTGTACTCCCCTCGCCCGGTCACCACTTCTCCGTATGTGGCCATCCCGGATAACCCGTCCTGGCTCCAGTTCAAGGAGAGCTCCGACGACTTCAGCCCGGCCGGTTCCACCCTCCTCACCGGGGACGACGCGCAGCTGCTCGCCTCCGATCCCGGCTCGGCCGCCGCGAACGTCATCGCGGCGATCGCGAAGCGGCTTCCCACCCTGGCGCCGCAGGCCCAGCCGGACGTGGTGCAGGCGCTCGGAAACATTTCCGGCGACGGACTCCTCCCCGACCTGGACTACGCGAAGAGCGAGCTCGCCAGCCTCGGAGTGCCCTATCACGACGCCGTGGGCAACGACGAGATCACGCAGGGAGCCGGGAACTTCGCCGAGGTGTTCGGCGACACGCATTACGAGTACGCCGAGGGTGCCGCCAACGTCATCGTCACCGACAGCTCGAGCGGCGGGCTGACCGAGTCCGATTCATACCAGGTTCCCGACGAAGAGCAATGGACCTGGCTGGCGCAGCAGCTCACCGCCAACAAGTCACGAGTGGTGGTCCTCGCCACCCACACGCCGGCGTATGACCCGCAGGCCGCGGGCAGCAGCCAGTTCGCCGACCGCTGGGAGGCGCAGATGTACGTGCAGCTAGCGGAGAACTACCAGCGCACGCACCGGTGGGCGCACGTGCTCGACCTCTACGGGGACGCCCGCGGCTTCGCCGAGCAGATCCTCAACCCCGAGGGCGAGCCCGTCGGACCAGGCCAGGGCATTCCTCAGCTGACGGTCGCCGACCCGGCATCCCATGGGTGGAGCTCAAGCGACCCGCGCGTGGCGTCAGTCAACGGGGACACCGGAGTCGTGACCGCGCGTCACGCGGGCACCGCGACCATCTCGGTAGAGAGCGGCGGCATCACCGCCTCCGTCACCCTGACGGTTACCGGCTGAGTGCGAGTCGGTGGCGCGAGCGCTCGCACCACCGACGTGCCGTTTCAGTGCTGCACCGCGCGCCGTTTTCAGTGCCGCGGCCGCACCCCCGATCCCGTACCCACGCGCACCGTGTTGCCATTGGCAACACGGTGCGCTTCTATGCCGGTTCGTTTCGGCGGTCCGAACCGGAGAGTTATCGAGCCAAACGTTGTAGACATTGATTGTGCTACGTGCTACCTTCGAATCAGTTAGCGAAGATTCCGGAAGGGAGGTGA
>JBEKHI010000594.1:0-5420 GCA_050012355.1 Streptosporangiaceae bacterium
ACGACGTGGCGGGCAACAACGAGGGGATCTTCCTGCTTGCCGCCACCAACCACCCCTGGGACGTGGACAGCGCGCTGCGCAGGCCGGGGCGTTTCGACCGGACGCTGCTGGTGCTGCCGCCGGACGCGGCCGCCCGGGAGGGGGTGTTCCGCTACCACCTGAAGGAGCGGCCCGTCGCCGGCATCGACCTGGCCAAGCTGGCCAAGCTGACCGACGGGTACTCCGGCGCCGACATCGCACACGTCTGCGAGACGGCCGCCGAGCGGGCCCTGATGGACTCGGTCCGCACCGGTGAGCCGCGGATGATCGGCAACGGCGACCTGGAGGCATCGATCGCCGAGGTGAAGCCGTCGCTTGGCGCCTGGTTCGACACCGCACGCAACGTGGCGTTGTTCGCCAACGAGGGCGGCAGCTACGACGACCTGGCCTCCTACCTCCGCAAGCGCCGCCTGCTTTGACATCCTCCCTCGCCTGAGGGCGGGGGATTCCAGCTACTACGCCGATTGGAGCAGCAGGTGAGGTTCGCGGTTCACCGGCCGGGCAGCCCCGTCGCCTCCCCGCGCAGTCACGGCGTGCCCCGCCGCGATGTTGATGGCCGCGTTCACGTCAGCGTGGCAGGCGAAACCGCAGGCAGTGCACCGGAACACGGCTTGGCTCTCACGCGAGCCCCGGTCCGCCTGCCCGCACGCCGAGCACCGCTGGCTCGTGAACGCGGGATTGATCTTCTCCACCCGGCCCGGGGCCTTGTCCTCCAGCCGGCGCACCAGCAGGCCCCACCCCGACCCCAGGATGGCCCGGTTCATTTTTCGGGGGTGATTTGGTGTTTCCGCAGTTCAATGCTGGTTTTTGTGTGTCAGGGACGTCATTCACGTCGGCTGGGGCGGCGGTTGAGTTCGGTCATCAGGTCACGGTTGGTGTCGCGGGCTGCGGCGAGGTCCTCGTGGGCGGTGGCGAGCTGGCGGCGCAGGCTGCTTGACTCGCGGACGAGCTCGGCGTTGCGGGCGGTTAGTTCGCGCAGCGTCGCGTCACCGGGGGTTAGCTGGGAACTGGCGGCGTGCTGGATCAGCTTGGTCTTGAGCCTGGCGGTCTCTGACCGGAGCCGCTTGATCTCCTCGCGGGCCAGCAGCAGGTCGGTGAGCAGGCCATCGGCATCGCCGGTGACGTCACGGGACGGATTGGATGGCGGCCTGCTGCGGGCCTGTTCGACTGCGGTGCGGAGTTCGGGATCGCTGTATAGGAACTGGCGGGAGACCCCGGCCCGGCGGGCGACTAGGTCGAAGGTGACCCGGACGCCGTTGCCGGTCATCGTCTGCAGGGTATCCAGCACGTCTTGGCGCTTTCGGGCGGCCTGGCTGGTTCGGGCCCGCTGCAGGGCCGCGATGCGACGCTCGGCGGCGAGGTCAGTGTTCATCGTCGCGCCGGGCTGGTCGCAGGGCTGGGGTGCCGAGGAAGACGGCATGGCTGCGGCGGGCTTGGCGCAGCAAGGTGGCGGCGTCCTCGATCGTGATGCGTTCCTGGTCGCTGAGCTGGGCCAGCTGGTCCTCCATCACGGTGATCATCTCGCGGTAGCGGTCGATTTCTTCTTGCTGGGGCAGGGCCCAGGAGGCAGCGCCCATGGCGATGCCGGCTTCTCGGGAACGGAGAAGCTCATCCAGCCGTGCCCGCAGCTCGGGCAGGTAGGAGACGTTGCTTTCGAAGTGGCCGCAGCCTGGGCACTGATAGCGGATGGGGCACTGCTGGCCGCCGGCTCTGACGTTGCTGGGTTCCTTGCAAAGCCCGTAGGGGACGGCGACGGCACGCATGCCGGCGGTCACGACGGGGTCGATGCTGGCTGTGGTGCGCAGCCGGAGCCCGTCCCGGTCGACGCTGACCTTCTCTACTGCGTGGACCGCCTTGCGCAGCCGGGGACGGGAGACCTGGTAGTAGCCCTGGGTCGTCATCGGCGAGCCGTGGTCCATGAGTTTCTGGGTGACGTCCAGCGGGGTTCCGGCGTCGGCGAGCCGTTGCGCGTAGGCATGGCGGAAGGCGTGGGGGTGGATGCGCAGCTGGGGGAAGGCCCGCAGTTCACCGTCGTCGTCGAAGACCTGCCCGGTCAGTCCGGGGATCTGCGCCGCCCAGGTCTGGAGCCACTTGCGGAGGGTGCTGGCAGGCATCGGCCGGCGCCCGAGCCGGTTCTGCACCTGGGCGGGGAACAAGAATCCTTCCGCCGGCGGGGT
The DNA here is from genome assembly GCA_050012355.1 of Streptosporangiaceae bacterium. GTDB lineage: Bacteria > Actinomycetota > Actinomycetes > Streptosporangiales > Streptosporangiaceae > JBEKHI01. Next base: position 2,217 of record JBEKHI010000594.1, read on the forward strand.
GCCGGGGAACAGGGCGGCGATCTGGCCGGCGAGGTGCTCGATGGAGACGGCCAGCGTCTCGAAGAGGGGGATGCGCCGTTCCAGGCGGCTGGCCTTGGTGTTGTCGTAGATCAGCCAGGGGCTGCCGTCGTTGTCCCGCCAGACGCAGGTCAGCCGCAGCTTGGTGATCTCGCTGACGCGGCGGCCGGTGTCGCGGAGCAGCTCGTAGGCCAGATGCTGCATCTGGGGTCCCAGGTGCGCGGCGGGACCGCGCACCTGGTGCTGCCCGAGCAGGTGCAGGTGATTATCCAGCTCGGCGATGACCGCTTCGGGGATCGAGCGGCGGCCGACGTCACGCCCGGCGCGGGCGACTTTGACGCCTTCGCCTTTGAGGATGGCGAATCCCGGCGGGATGTCGTTCAGCAGCCCCAGAGACGCGGCGTCTTGCAGGAAGGACCGGGCGTGGTGGACGCAGGCTTGCAGCGTGCTGCCGGAATACGGTTTGCCGCCGGGCTGGCGGTGGTTGCGGATCAGGTGGAAGAACCGTTCGATGTCGGCGCGGCCCGCCCTGGCGGGATCGCTGCCCCCGGCCGGCCCCGCGGCCAGCGCGTCCGACAGCAGCGCGACGTCGGCGATGACCGACTTGAGCCACCCGGCCGTGGTGGTGGGCATCTTGGCATACGCCCACGCTTTAGCGGCCTCCCGCAGCCATTGCTGGTGAATGCCGGTGAAGTCGAGGGTGCGGCCGCGGGCTCGCCCTTCGTCGGTGTGGTCGAAGACCATCAGGTCCCACACGTCCTTGCGCCGTTCTTCTTCCGGCGAGGTGAGGTGCCAGCGCAGCCGCCGCTGCGTCCAGGCCAGGAAATCCCGGACCCGCCCGTCGGAAGTGGCGTCGTCAGGCGCGACGGCAAGGCAACTGGCGACGTGGCCGTCGCGCATCCACTCGATGACCGCCCGCGGGTGCGATCCCGGCAGCGACCGGTCATGCCGCTGGGCCTGCTGCAGCCCGAACAGGATCTCGTTCTGGGCGCGTTCACTCACCCCGCCGAACGCAAGTACCCCCACCCGCATGGGCGCCACCGCACGCACCCACCACAACAGGTCGGCCCCCGGGTGAGTTCGCAGGTAGTAATCGGCGCGGTCGGCATGATGCCTGCACAAGACCAGGCCGTGCTGACGGCGTCCGCGCGAGACGAAACGGCAGTGCGGAACCTGGCACGGCCCGGGCGCCGGGTGCGGCTTGCCCTCGCGTTCCAGCCGGTCTTTGGTCCACGGGCCGGTGCGGAGCTGTTCTGCGTGGCGGTGGCACAGGTCACCACTGGCAGCGGGGAGCTGGCAGGAATTGGCTCCGCGGCCCACTGCGCACAACCGTTCCGGCTCGCAGCGGACCTCGCGGGCCCACGTAGTCGCAGTCGCTGGCCAGGCAGCAGTAGGCGGTGATCCACGGGTCGGCGCGAGGCACCAGCAGGATCCGGTGGACGCCGTCCCAGGCGCCAGGCCGCCACGCCGGGTCCAGCAACCCCACGAGCGGGTCGGGCGGATCGGACAGTGCCGATGGTGACGCGACTGCGGCACGCAGGGCCGGTGACCTGCTCATGTGGCATCCGCTTCCCGGCGGCCCGGGTCGATCGCCGCCACGGCGGCCTGCAGGTCCGGCCAGTCGGCATGCGTGTAAATGGCAGTGCTCATCGGCGAAGCGTGCCCGAGCAGCTCCTGCACGACGTCGCGGTCCACGCCGGCGCGCACCAGCCGGGTGGCGAAGGTATGCCGGCAAGTATGCGGGGTGGCCTTGGTCCCGGCGTCGCGGGAGAGCCGCTCGAACAGTTCCTCCACGCTGCCGGGTCGCATGGCCGCTCCCAGCGGGGACCGGTAAAGATTGACCAGCACAAACGGGCTGTCCTCGGCGGCATCTCCCAGAATCCGCCAGCGTTCTTGCTGGTAGTCGGCATACAACCGGGTCAGCGAGGCGCCCACGGGAACGTGGCGGCAGCCCGACTTGGCCAGCGCGCCGTTCACGTTGTCCTCGCGCCGGACCACATGCAGGTGCGGCCCGGGGATCCGGCAGCCCAGCGGAGCCGAGTCCAGCAGGAAATGCATATCCTGCCGGTGCAGCCCGCACGCCTCGCCCACCCGCAGCCCGGTCCCGAACAGCAATTCCGCGATGAAACGATCCCTGACCTGGCGCGCCGCGACGATAACGGCAGCCTGCTGCCCGGCGGTAAGGAACCTCGGCGGCCTGGCCCGCGCCTTCATCCGCAGCACGGACCGGCGCACGATCCGGTTACCGGACTCACCCGGATCAAAGCCCTCGGGCAGGTGACGCAGGAACCTCGGCTCGGACAGCCGGCCGGCGACCTCGGCGGGCACGCTCCCGTGCAAGGCACAGAACCGCAGGAAACCGCCGACCGCAGTCAATCCCAGGTTCACATAGCCAGCTGTCCTCGGCGTGATGTCCGCCCCGCGGCCGCCGCGGTGCAGCCACCGCACCAGATCGGCGAGCTGATCCAGGGTCGGGCGTCGCCAGTCAACGCCCGAACGCCCGGCCCAGGTCAGGTATGCCGCGACGCGAGAGCCGTACGTCCGGGCGGTCCCGGCAGACCGGCCCGCCCCGTACTGCAGCCACTTGAGATAGGCACAAGCTTCGGCATGCGGATCGAAGTCCTCGCCGACGACCACGACGATCGACTCACCCGACTCCAGCCGCACCTGGCGAGACAGGAATGACACGCGGGAGAACGTACATGGATGACACCGCTGACACACACCGGGAAACACTGTACGTCACAAGAGTTAAACAAATCGTTATGGACGTGGTGGACACCGCCTACCCCACCCCGGGAAAGGTTCAGCCCGGCCTTCTGCCGGACGTTCCGGCCCGGGTTCTCCCGCGTGCCTTTAGCAGACCGGGTCATGTTCGTGATCTGCAGGTCTTCGACCCGGATCAGGTCGAACCGGCATGCGAGGTCCGTGGACACCTTCTCGGCCCAGTCCTTGCGCCGATCGCTCTCCCGGGCCCGCAGCCGGGCGACCGCGTGCCGCACCCGGCCGCCGCGGTTCGATCCGCGCGTGGCGCGGGCGAGCGTGCGCTGCAGCCGCCGCAGCCTGGCCCGCTCCCGAACGGCGAGGCCGGGGCAGCGCAGCAGGTCCCCGGTGGACAGGGCCGCGGAGACCACCACCCCCCGATCAACGCCCACCACCTGGCCGTTACCCGGTGCGGTCACCGCC
>JBEKHI010000595.1:0-3565 GCA_050012355.1 Streptosporangiaceae bacterium
CCCGGATGGGCTCCTCTGCCAGGTAGTCGGAGCCGGGTCCACGTTCTCGACGTCAGGATGTCGAAATCCTGCCTCTGACACCGACCCCCTTGTGACTGTGTACCCACCGTGAAGAGGAGTCCCATGGATAACGATACGGCTACCCCCCGTGAGTGGGCCGGGCTGGCGGTGCTGGCACTGCCCACGCTACTGGTCTCCATTGACGTCTTCGTGCTCTTGCTCGCCTTGCCGAAACTCAGCCAGGACCTGCACGCCAGCGGTACTCAGCAATTGTGGATCAGCGATATCTACGGGTTCCTGCTGGCCGGCTTCCTCGTCACCATGGGCACGCTCGGTGACCGGACCGGCCGTCGCCGGGTGCTGCTGATCGGGGCGGCCGCGTTCGGCGCCGCCTCGGTGCTGGCCGCCTACTCCACCAGCCCGGCCATGCTGATCGCCGCCCGCGCCGTGCTGGGCATCGCCGGCGCGACGTTGTCCCCATCGACGCTGGCGCTGATCGGCACCCTGTTCCGGCAGCAGCGGCAGCGCGCGTTCGCGATCGGGGTGTGGATGGCCTGTCTTATGTCCGGCGCCGTCATCGGGCCGCTGGTCGGCGGGCTGATGCTGGAGCACTTCTGGTGGGGGTCGGTCTTCCTGCTCGCCGTGCCCGCCATGGCCTTGCTGCTCATCCTCGGGCCCATCGTGCTGCCGGAATACCGTGATCAGTCGGCCCGACGGCTTGACCTGGGCAGCGTCGGGCTGTCGCTCGCCGCGATCCTGCTAATCGTCTACGCCCTGACCGAAATGGCCAGGACCGGCTGGCGGCCGCTGCCGTTCGCCGCCGGCGTCGCCGGCATCGCGCTCGGCGTCGTCTTCGGCCGTCGGCAGCGAACCTCGCCAGATCCGCTGCTCGACCTTCGGCTCTTCAAGAACAGGACGTTGGCCGCCGCGATGAGCGGGATGACCCTGAGCACGATGCTGACCGGGGCCGTCATGCTGCTCGTCACCCAGTATCTCGAGCTGGGCAGGGGACTGTCACCGGTACGAGCTGGCCTGTGCCTGGTGCCGGCCGCGGTAACCATGACGGCGAGTTCGCTCACCTCGCCCCGGCTGGCCCGGCGCGTCCACCCGGCCTACGTCATCGTGGGCGGGCTGGCCGTGGCCATCGCCGGCCTGCTGCTCATCAGCCAGGCCGACGGTCTCGCCCCCGTCGTCGCCGGGTGGGCGCTGATCACCCTCGGCTCCGGACCGATGGTGGTCCTGTCCGTCGATATGGTCATCGGCTCCGTCCCGCAGGCCAAGGCCGGTGCGGCGGCAGCGCTGAACGAGACCGGCAGCCAGCTGGGCTTCGCGCTCGGCATCGCCGTCCTCGGCAGCGTGAGCAGCGCCGTCTACCGGGCACGGATCGTGGTGCCCCACGGTGTTCCCGCACCAGCCGCGTCGGCCAGTAGGGGATCCCTCGCGGGCGCGGTCGCCGCGGCTCCCGGCCTGCCCGCCCGGATCGCCGTGGCGCTGCTTAGCCAATCTCGCGCGGCCTTCACCAGCGGCATGCACGTGACGGCGACCATCAGCGCGATACTGCTGGCCGGGGTCGCGGTCGCCTCGCTCATCCTGCTGCGCCGGACCACGCCGCCTAGCGAAGCTGATCACCTAGCCGCGGCTCCGGATCCCCAATCAGCCGGCCGGCCAGGCGCGTAGCGCCGCTTCCGCGATGGCCAGCAGCTCAGCGCGCGTCGCGCCGTCGCGGGCCTGCTGGGACATGCCCTGGATGACGGCGCCGTAGAACCGGGCCAGCCCGCCGGGATCGGTTCCGGCGGGCAGCAGGCCGGCGGCGATGTCATCGCCGATCAGCCGGGCCAGCACGCCGACGTTGGAGTTGCGGATGCCGGCCAGCTCCTGCTGGATGTCGGCCGCCGCCGGACCGCAGTTGGTCGCCGCGGTAATGACCAGGCAGCCCGCCGGATGCGATGGATCGGTGTACTCCGCCGCGGCGGACCGCAGCATCGACCCGATGACCTCCACCGCCGGCGTTCCCGTCGCTGGCTCGGTGAAGACCGAGCTCCCGTATGTGTCCTGGTACCGCGTCACCGCCTCGCGGAACAGCCTCTTCTTGTCGCCGAACGCGGCGTACAGGCTCGGCATCGCCACCCCCATCGCCTTCGCGAGGTCGGCCACCGAGGTGGCCTCGTAGCCGCGCGCCCAGAACTCCCGCAGCGCGACCTCCAGCGCCGCCTCGCGGTCAAAGCCGCGCGGCCTCCCGCGTACCGTGCTCGTCATCCAACCATTCTATAGCGTTCGCTACGGAAATCTGCTACCGTCCTCTTTCTGTAGCAATTACTATAGAAAGGTGCTGGCTCATGGCAGCTCTGGATGGCAAGGTCGCGCTGGTCACCGGCGCGAGCCGGGGTATCGGGCGGGGGATAGCGCTGCGCCTGGCGCGTGACGGCGCGCTGGTCGCGGTGCACTACGGGAGCAGCGAGCAGGCGGCCAAGGAGACGCTCGCCCAGATCGAGCGCGACGGCGGACGCGGCTTCCTGGTGCCCGCGGAGCTCGGCGTCCCCGGCGACGCGGAGCGGCTGTGGGCGGAGTTCGACGAGGCGGGCGGGGGATCCGCGCTCGACATCATCGTGAACAACGCCGCCATCGGCGCGTCGTCGGACTACGACGGAGTCACGGACGAGGAATTCGACCGGCTGTTCGCCGTCAACGTCAAGGCGCCGTTCTTCGTCGTGCGCGAGGGCCTGACCCGGCTGAACGACGGTGGCCGGATCATCAATATCTCCTCAGGCGTCACCCGGATCGCCTACCCCGCGGTGCTGGCTTACTCGCTGACCAAGGGTGCGATCGACGTGTTCACCAAGACCCTCGCGCAGCAGCTCGGATCCCGCGGCATCACGGTCAACGCGGTCGCGCCGGGCATCGTCAGGACCGACAACACAGAGGCCGTGCTGCGCACGCCGGAGGACTGGGCGCAGGTGGCGGCGTTCTCCGTGTTTGGCCGGGTGGGGGAGCCCGCCGACATCGCGGACGTGGTCGCCTTCGTGGCTTCCGATGACGCTCGCTGGGTCACCGGCCAGTACATCGACGCCACCGGAGGCTCGATCCTGGGTGTCTTACCCTGGTCAGCATGATCGCTGAGGACGACCCCCGGGCTCCTGAGGTGCGTGAACTGCTCGGCCGGCACCTGGAGCTAATGAACACGCTGTCGCCGCCTGAGGACGTCCACGCGTTGGATGTCGACGGCCTGCTCGACCCCGCCGTGACGTTCTACAGCTACCGGGACGGCGGTCGGGTGCTCGCCGTCGGCGCGCTCAAGGAACTCGACACCGGGCATGGTGAGCTCAAGTCCATGCACACCGCGGCAGAAGCCCGCGGCCAAGGACTCGGCCGGGCGATGCTCACCCACCTGCTGGCCGTCGCTAGGCGCCGAGGCTACACGAGGCTGAGCCTGGAGACCGGCTCGATGGCGGGCTACGCCCCGGCCCGCGGGCTATACGAGACCGCGGGATTCCGTCATTGCGCTCCGTTCGCTTCCTACCGCCCAAGCCCGAACAGCACTTTCATGACCCTGGAGCTCAACTAAACA
>JBEKHI010000596.1:0-3539 GCA_050012355.1 Streptosporangiaceae bacterium
CGCCCAGCGGGCTGGACACCGGCGGATTCTTCGCGAGGATCCTCAGGTTGAGCTGGTTCGGCCACCACTCACGGTTCGCGTCACCCATGGTCGGGTGCACGCGACCGTGCACAACCGGGCATCCGCCCGCTTCCGGGGTCGGGCCTTCGGTGACTGTTGGGTCATGGTTCTCAGACAATTGGCATCCTTCACTGCATGTCGTTGCCATGCAGATTGTTTTCTTTCGCGCATGAATTACTTGTCGCCTGGGTTGAGCACCAGGAACACTACTCCCGCCGCCACGCCAGCCCCGATCTGGACAACGAGATAAACCCACAGCGTCGACCACGCAAACAGGCCACCGACGGCGGCACCGAGTGTGACGGCCGGATTAAATGCGCCACCGGAGATGCCTCCGACGGCGAACGCGCCCGCTACGACGGTGAAGCCGATCGCCAAGCCGAAGAACTGATTATCACGCTGATCCCTGCTGGTCGCGACGTTGAGCACGACATAACACAACGCGAACGTGATCAGCAGCTCCGCCACGGCGGCCGCTGGCACGGCGTGCCCGGACAGCTTCAGCGTCTTGACCTGCGCGGGGTTCACGACCGCCCGGGCGAGCGCCGCCGCGATCACGCCCGCGGCGAGCTGAGCGATCCAGTAACCAACGGCGTCGGCTATTCCGATACGCCGACGGCACAGCACCGCCATCGTCACGGCCGGGTTGTAGTGCCCGCCGGAGATGTGACCGCCGGCGTAGATCATGACCATGAGCGTCGCGCCGGCCGCCAGCGGAGTGAACCCGCTAGCGGTCAGCACGCTTGCCACGACCGCGAACACGAGGAAGAACGTGCCGATCAATTCAACGGCGTACTTCCGTACCGACGCGGACCACTCCGGCGCGACGGCCTGCACGTTCGTTTCCTCTATTTTGGTAACTTCCGCCATGACGCGCCCCCCTTCTCGTGTATCAAAGCCTCACGGCCGCCTTGTTGAGCGCACATCATGTGATCTGGATGATTTTTCTTCACCTATCACCGCGAAGGACGGGCACTTGCTGGGATTGCACGGCGGTCGATGGAACGCACAACACCGTTATCGTGCGGAAATCCGTCCTCGCGAGGATCACGTTGGCGATTGGATGTCATGCGAACTAGATGAGTAATGTCATGCCTGAGTATTTCCGGAGATTGACCGTAGACTTACAGTGAGTCCGTGGAGCTTGCCGTCCGGGGATTGTCCTCCGGCATCGCGACCGCTCCCGCCGAGGCGAGAACTGCCGTACCGCGCCACATGCTGTTCGGGCGGCTCGGGGACGCGGAGCGCGTCACGGTCATCTCGGGTCCGGCAGGCAGCGGCAAGACGACGCTCGTGCGTTCCTGGATCGATACGAGGGGACTGGCCGACAGCACTGCCTGGGTGCTGGTACACGCCGACGAGTGCGACGAACGGGGTTTCTGGATCCCGGTGGCCAACGCGCTGCACGGGGCTGGCGCCTCCTCATTGACGGTCCACCCGGGCATGGATGGCTGGACGGTCGCGGGACGGCTGCTGGCGGACCTCGACTCGTCGCGGAACCGGATCTGGCTAGTGATAGACGATATGCACCAGCTCCGCTCGGCCGACGCCCTCCGCCAGCTCGAGTTCGTGCTGATGCGTTCGCCGCGCCGACTTCGGATCGTGCTGCTCACGCGGCACGATCTTCGGCTGGGGCTGCATCGATTGCGGCTGGACGGTGAGCTGACCGAGATACGGGCCGCCGACCTGCGGTTCACCATCGATGAGTCGCGAACGCTGCTTGAGACGGCCGGTCTGGTCATGCCCGAGCCCGCGCTGCGCCTCTTGACAGAGCGGACGGAGGGCTGGGCAGCGGGTCTGCGGCTGGCGGCACTCTCGCTAACCGGGCACCCCGATCTGGAGCGGTTCGCCGCGGAATTCACTGGAAGCGAGCGCACGGTAGCCGAGTACCTGGAGGCGGAGGTGCTCCAGGGGCAGCCGGAAGAAGTCGGGCGGCTGCTGCGGCGGACCTCGGTGCTGGACCGGGTGAGTGGTTCGCTGGCCGACGCGCTTACCGGCGGATCCCGCGGGGAGCGGATTCTTCAGGAACTGGAGGCGTGCAACAGTTTCGTGATCTCGCTGGACGCGCGGCGCTCCTGGTTCCGGTATCACCAGATGTTCGCTGATGTGCTCCGGCTTGAGCTCCGGCGCGAGGAGCCCTGGGAGCTTCCCGCGCTGCACCGCGCGGCCTCCTGCTGGTACGCGCAGCACGGATACCCAGCCGAGGCGTCACGGCACGCCCAAACGGCACAGGAACCGGGTCCCGCCTCAGACGACGCGGTCACGCGGGCCGACGGCGACTCCGGACCGCGGGCACTGGAACGCGCGATCGCGCTGATCAGTCTGGGCATCGCTGAGTTCTGGTCCATGGACATCGCCACGGCGCGGGAGCGAGTCTCGCGAGCCGTCGCGACGCTGGACGATCAGGAGCTAGCGGGCGCGGAAGCTCACGACGCCCTCGCGCTGCTCCGGCTGACCCTGGGCAATCCGGACGCAGGGCCACGGCCCGCGCACCAGGCGCTGAGCCGCGGTGAGACCCGCGTCCTCCGCTACCTGCCCACAAACCTGCCGACGCCGGAAATCGCCAGCGAGCTATCCGTCTCGGTAACCACCGTCCGGACTCACGTCCACCACATCTACGCCAAGCTCGGCGCGCATAGTCGCGCGGAGGCCGTCCAACTGGCGCGGACGGCCGGGCTGCTCACGCGGTCCTGAGCGGCCGCATAACGGCGCGATCCAGGTCTTGGCTCCCCGCCCCGAGCGGACAGCGCCGAAAGCGGCCTCGAAGTCCGCGCGTTAAGCGCTTCTTCAAGATCATCGTCTTCCATCACGGTCGAGGATCACATGCCGTTCGAGTAAACAGCCACCCAATATCACCGCCGGATCGCGTCGAGGGTGTCGCGGAAACGGACGCCGGTTAGCTGTTCGGAGACGTCCCAGAGGCGGCGCTGGGCGTCGGCGTCGTGGGAACCCGGAATGGAATCCACCCGGACCGGGTGTCCGGTCCACTCGTTCCAGCCGTCGGGGCCGTAGTACTCGCCGCCGTGCGCGTCGGGGTCGGTCGCGGCCCGCACGATCGGTACGCGCGTTGCCGGGGTGCGCGGCGAGCGCGATGGTCGTCGCCCCGGCCTCGGCCAGCCGTCGCTGGGATGGTCGTCCCGTTTAATATCCGGGATGGCCATCCCGTTTGTCAAGCTCCGGAGGTGCTGGTGGGCGACGAAGGGCATGCGCTGCGCGCCGACGCGCGGCGTAACCGTGCCCGGATCCTGGAGGTCGCGTTCGAGGCGTTCGCCGCCGAGGGACTGTCGGTCCCGGTCCAGGAGATCGCCCGGCGGGCCGGGGTCGGCACCGGGACGGTGAGCAGGCATTTCCCGACCAAGGAGTCACTGTTCGAGGCGATCCTGCTCGCCCGGACCGCGCATCTCGCGGACCAGGCCGCGCGGCTCACCCGCGATGCCGATGCGGGCACCGCGTTCTTCGAGTTCTTCTCCCTGGTCATC
>JBEKHI010000597.1:0-3539 GCA_050012355.1 Streptosporangiaceae bacterium
TGAGCCGCACACCTCCGATCCATTCATTTGCAAGCCCTGCCACTGGGACCCCGTACCAAAGGGACTCCGCTTGGCGGAGCACGATCAGCGCGCGGCGCCTTTCGCCGCGCTCGGCGAGCGTGGCGGCCCGCTGCCGGATGGCGCGTGAACGATGCAGGTCCACGACGAGCGGTTCGAGCTCTAGCGCATACCCCTGCCCCCGGCGTGCGATCCGCATCTCCGCTCCCGCAGCCTCGGAGAGGGCGCGTTCCAGCCGCCAGATGTACGACCGTATCGTGGACCTGGCCTTCGGCGGCGGATCACTCCCCCACAAATGATCGATAATAATATCGATTGATATTGGTGCACCTGGCACCAGAATCAAGCTGATCAGGACGCACCAGAGTTGCGGTTGCACCGAAACCCGTCGCGCTTCCCCCAGCAACTCTGGTGGTCCCAGAATGTTCAGTTGCATTGCCACACCCGTACCGGTGAACGCCCGGATAAAACAGTTGCCGACGGCCCATCGGACCGCTGCATTCCCCACTCCGGGTAACGACAACAATACGCTTTCGGTTCACTATCGGACACGCACGGGGTAAGTTGCACGCACACCGTTACATAGCAATTGCAATCGCTGCAAATGCATATGAGGCGAAGCGGAAGCGTTATGCGTCACGTGAGGCAATCCAGTGGACTGCACGAGCCAAAACCTCCGCCGGAGTTACCGACCCTGGAGCAACACCGTCCCGGACCGCCTGGTTGGCCAGCCGCTGCAACACCTCATTGACCGGGGTCGCAACATCGTGCTCACGCCCCAGCAGGGCGACCTCCCCATTGAGATAGTCAGCCTCAACCGACCCAGTCCCCCGCACGACCGACTGCCACGACGACCCACCACCACGCGGCGAGCCGTTGACCGGCTCGACGCGGACGTGATCGCCCCGCATAGCGGCGCTTTCCTTGTTGCTCGCCCAGCCAATGCCAGCCGCCTCGAACACCGACTTAGCCTCGGCGACGGCACGCCGACCGAGTTCCTTCCCGTCATCTCCGAGCTGAGCGATCGGCCCGCAGAGCACCTCGATCGCGTTCCCCATGTTGCTGAGCAGCTTCCCGTACTTCCATCGCATGACATCGGTCTCGGCCGGGGCGAGAAACCGTGCCGACGCCAGATCCTCAGTGACCCTTTCCACCACCGGGTCTATGCCGGTCGGATATCGGCCAATGGGCAGTTGGCCGGCCAACGGAGTTCCGTTCGCCTCCACAACGCCTGGCTCGAGGTGCGTGGCGGGCAGCCAGACGCACACCCCGTACACGTTACGGAAGAGGCGCAACGCGATGCGCTCGCTGGCCACCCCGTTCTGCGCGCAGAGCACGGGCAGCGTATCCGCGGCGACCGAACCACCGTGCACCGGCTGCCAGGCCCAGTCGGAGAAGATCGCCGCGACGTCCTGTGTCTTGGCCGCGACGATCAGCACGTCATCCGGCCGCAGTTCCACCTCGTCGGCCGAGCCGACCGCCTCAATCTGCAACGTCGAAACTCCGGAAGGCGTCGCAAGACGAAGACCCTCGGAACGCAACGCCGCCAGGTGCCGGCCCCTGGCCACCAGCACAACTTCGAAGCCCGCCTGATGCAGGCACCCGCCGATCGTCCCGCCAACCGCACCCGCGCCGATGATTATGTACCCCATGTAGCAATTGTCCCGCGCACCATGCTGCGTGCCAGCTCGCGGGTCCGCTCTAGGGTTACCGCTTCTGGTGGCCCAGTGACCAAAGCGAACAGCGCCCCGCCGAACAGCGTCATCAGCGTCTGTACCTGTTCAGCCGACGTCCCGAGGCCCAGCCCGCGGTGGTGCCCGACGGTCGCCTCCAGGGCCGCGGACTCGATCCGGGATAGGGCGTCCATCAGCCAAGGACGCCGGGTCGCTTCCAGGCTCAACTCGAATACGGCCAGGTACCGCACCCGCCCGGTGGTCGCCGCCGCGTACAGCGAACCGCCGATCAGGTCAGCGAGGCCGAGGTCAGAAAGACCGACCGAAGCAGCCATCTCGGCCAGGTGCAGGTCGGCGATCCGTTGCGCGACCGCGTCGAGCAACGCGTCCCGGCTGCGGAAATAGTTCGATGTCGTCCCGGCGGGCAGCCCGGCCGCCTCATCGACGGCACGGTGGCTCAGCTGATGGATGCCACGGGTACCAAGGATCTCGATGGCCGCGTCGGTCAAAGCATTTCGCCGCGACAGGTTACGTGGAGGCGCCATAGCACTATGATCGTAGTGGTGAAGGTACTCATCATCGGTGGCGGGGTCGGCGGTCTGGCCGCCGCCCGCGCGCTCCGAAAGGACGACCACGACGTATCGGTCTTCGAGCAGGCCCCCGCGCTCCGGACCGACGGCGCGGCGGTGACCCTGTGGAGCAACGGCACCGGCATCCTGAGCGCCCTCGCCGTGCCTGTTGAAGGTGCGCACATCGACGTGCTCGAGCAGCACGATCATGACGGCAAGCTGCTCGCAAGCGTCGACGTCAAAAACACGGCCGCCCACTACGGCCACCCCAACATCTGCCTGCCGCGCGCCCGGCTGCTTGAACGCCTCGCGGACGGGATACCGATCCAGTTCAACAAGGCCTGCACGCGAGTGATCCAGACCAGCACCGGCCCCCGCGTCGAGTTCGCCGACGGAAGCACCGCGCAAGGCGACATCCTCGTCGGCGCGGATGGCCGCGGGTCCGTGGTCCGCGACCAGCTCTGGGGCAAGGACCCGGCCGAGCCAACCGGCTGGGCGACCTGGCAGGGAGTACGAGAAATCGACACCGAGATCACCGGCTCACGGCGCGGGGCGATGTTCGTCGGGCCGGCCGGAACGTGCGGCCTGATGCCCGCGGGCGACGGGCTACTGCAGTGGTGGTTCGACCAGCGCTGGACGCCAGGAAAGCAGTCACCAAGACCGCAAGACAGCTTCAAAACCTGGACTGCCGCTCCAGTACGGGAGGTCCTGGCCACCATCACCGACGAGGAGACCGGCTTCTTCCCGCACTACCGGCACCGCGTGCCCCGCGTCTGGGGTGAGGGCTGGATCACCCTGCTCGGCGACGCCGCCCACTCGATGCCGCCGACCCGTGCCCAGGGCGCCAACCAGGCACTCGAAGACGCCTGGCTGCTCCGCCCGGCCATAAACCAGAACAGCGTCCAGGCACTAAGACACTACGAGCGCACCCGCAGCGCGAAGGCAGGGCGCGTCGCCCGCGAAGCCGGCCGGGAGGACATCAACAGGTACCACCCATGGCTGGTCAAGATGATCCCGGACGCCCTCACCGCCAGGTACTACACCAGATGGATCGGCCAGATCAGTGACTACCTCACGAGTTAACGCCAAGCGGGGAGCCGTTCCGTGGTGCCATCGCTGGCCCATCGCTGGGGCTATCACGCCAGCGATGGGCCAGCGATGGCACTGAAAAAACAGGGTCGCATGGGGCAAAACCGCACATCACAGGCATTTCGCGGGCTGGGCGGTCGGCTTGCACACGAAGCCAGCCACTCCTCAATAGGCCCGAGAGTGTCGAGGT
>JBEKHI010000598.1:0-3537 GCA_050012355.1 Streptosporangiaceae bacterium
AGCGGTCGCGTCCGGGCTCCAGTACCTGTCGGTCAACGGCTGGCTCGCGGACCTGGACCCGCCCGGAGCCGCCGCCGTGGTGGTGGAGGCTCTCGGCGCCGGGCGGCTGAGCCCCGACGACGCCGCGACGTGGCTCGCGCCCCGGCTATCGCCGCGCCGTCGCGCGCTCTCCATCGTCGGCGCCGCTGCCCAGAGGGACGCGCCCCGCGGCCGGGTGCTGGCGAGCACGGCGGTCGTGGTCGCCGCTAGCGGCCTCACCTTGCTCGCCACGGCCTGCGCGCACTCGCCAGCGACCGCCACCGAGGTGAGCTACACGGCGTGCATGCGCACGCATGGCGTCGGCGGCTTCCCCGACCCGTCCGCTAGCGGGGTGATCGTCGTCGACGCCAGCACCGGCATCAGCCGGGACTCGGCGACCGTCCGGTCCGCCGAGCGGGCGTGCGGGAGCGGCACTCCGCCCAAGGTGGAATGGCGCACCGGAAAATAGTTTCCGTCACGCGGCCGCGGCTCAGCGTGTTCTTCGGCGGCGCTGTGAACAGGCATCGGTCACTAACAGGAGCGGGTTCGCTACTAGCTAGCAATAGCCGACCCGCCGAAGTGAACCGTTCACGTTGCCTCGACGTCTGAATAAGTAGCGGCACCGTTACCAGTCAACGGGTACGCTAACCGCAAGTCCCCGCGCCGCGTCGGCGATTGTCCTTGCGCGGACCTGTGCCCGCGAGGCACAGTGTAGGTATGTGGTCTAGGCCACTCGAACCGGGGGTACTACTACCGGTGACGGGGCTTTCCGGCGGAAAGCTAAAAACTGCCATAGGGGAAACGATCACAATGAGCCATAACGCGGCTGGGCTGGGCTGCGGCAAACAATGGTCTAGTCCAGCACAAGTTCCACGAGGAGGCACTGACATGTGCCAGCACAAGCCTCGGTGCCCGGACGCTACGGCGCCGGACCGAGAGGCTGCCCACACGATTATCAGTCACCCGGAGCAGGGCTGGAGCCTGCTCTGCAATGGAGTCGTCGTGTTCGACGACACTGGTGAGCTACTTCCGGACGGCGCCACGGTCGCGCCGCACCGGCCGACCGACGTTCCGGCCGCCTGAAAGTCAGCTGACTACTTCCCGCAGCCAGCTGGCTACCTCCGTCGAGATGACGCCGGGCTCCTTCGACAGGGCATGTGTTTGCCCAGCAAGGACCACAACCCGGTCGGCATCCCCCGATTCCGGCACCCCGAACGGGTCGTTTCGCCCGTTGAGCACTAGGACGTTCGCCCCAGCGTCCCTCGCCTGACGCAACTCCCCCGCCCGTGACCGTTCCGGATGCCCGGGCGGGTGCAGTGGGAACGCCAACGCCAGCACCCCTCGCGCGCCGGTCGCCGCCGCGGTCCGGCAAGCCACTCGTGCCCCGTTCGACCGTCCGCCCTGCACCAGTTGAACGTCCCAACGGGCCCGCAGCGCCGCCACGATCTCCGCCCAGGCCGCGTCCTGTTTCACCGCCGACCCTGGCGCCCGCGCGCCCTTCACCCGGTAAGGCTGGGTGACCAGCGCCACCGATCCGCCGAGGATGAGCGCCGCGTCCCGCGCCGCGAGCACGTCCGGTGTTTGCGGCGTCCCGCCCGCCCCATGGGTCAGCACCATCAGGAACCGCGGCGCCCCAGCAGGCTCCGCCACCTCCACCAGCGCGGGTCCCGCCCCCGTAACGATCTCCACCAGCCAGATCCTAGCGCCCGTCGATGTCGCATCGACCGGCATAGAGCGCGGTCGATGTCACATCGACCGCCCGGGCAGCCGGAGCGGGGGCTACGGTAGGAGGGGGTTTAGGAACTGGCCGGTGTAGGACTTTTCTATCTTCGCTACTTGCTCGGGGGTGCCGACGGCCACCACGGTGCCGCCGCCGGTGCCGCCTTCGGGGCCCATGTCGATGAGCCAGTCGGCGGACTTGATCACGTCCAGGTTGTGCTCGATCACCACGACCGTGTTGCCCTTGTCGACCAGCGAGGTGAGCACCCCGAGCAGCTTACGGATGTCCTCGAAGTGCAGCCCGGTCGTCGGCTCGTCGAGCACGTAGATCGTCCGCCCGGTCGAGCGTCGTTGCAGCTCGGAGGCCAGCTTGACGCGTTGCGCCTCGCCGCCGGACAGCGTGGTGGCGGGCTGCCCCAACCGGACGTAGCCGAGCCCCACATCCACCAGGGTGTGCAAGTGCCGGTGGATCGCCGGCACCGCCTCGAAGAACGCCGAGGCCTCCTCGATCGGCATGTCCAGCACCTCGGCGATCGACTTCCCCTTGTAGTGCACCTGCAGCGTGTCGGTGTTGTACCGCGCGCCGTGGCACACCTCGCAGGGCACGTACACGTCCGGCAGGAACTGCATCTCGATCTTGATCGTCCCGTCGCCCGCGCACGCCTCGCACCGGCCGCCCTTGACGTTGAACGAGAACCGGCCCTGCTGGTACCCGCGGACCTTCGCCTCAGTGGTCGCCGCGAACAGCTTCCTGATGTGGTCGAACACCCCGGTGTAGGTCGCCGGGTTGGACCGCGGCGTCCGGCCGATCGGCGCTTGATCAACGTGGACAACCTTGTCAACGTGCTGCATCCCGTTCACCCGTACATGCTTGCCAGGAACGGTCTTCGCTCCGTGCAGCTCGCGGGCCAGCGCCCGGTACAGGATGTCGTTGACCAGGGTGGACTTCCCGGAACCGGAGACACCGGTGACCGCGATGAAGCACCCGAGGGGGAACGAGACGTCGATGTTCTGCAGGTTGTGTTCTGTCGCACCCTTGACAGCCAGTTCCCGGCCCTTGACCGGCTTGCGCCGTTTTGAAGGAACTGTAATCGCGGAACGGCCGGAGAGGTACGCGCCGGTCAGCGACTCCTCACTGGCCAGCAACTCGGAGACTGGCCCCGACACCACGACGTGCCCGCCGTGCTCCCCCGCGCCCGGGCCGATGTCCACTACCCAGTCGGCCGCGCGGATGGTGTCCTCGTCGTGCTCGACGACGATCAGCGTGTTGCCCATGTGCTTCAGCCGCAGCAGCGTCTCCAGCAGCCGGTGGTTGTCGCGCTGGTGCAGCCCGATCGAGGGCTCGTCCAGCACGTACAGCACCCCGACCAGCCCAGAACCGATCTGCGTCGCTAGCCGGATCCGCTGCGCCTCGCCGCCCGCCAGCGTCGCCGACCCGCGGTCCAGAGAAAGATAGTCGAGCCCCACATCGAGCAGGAACCCCAAGCGCGCGTTGACCTCCTTCATGATCAGCCGCGCGATCTGCATGTCCCGGTCCGACAGCTCCAGGCTGAGCAGCTGCTTGGCCAGCTCGCCGATCGGCATCGCGCACAGCGCCGCGATCGACTTATCATCGATCGTGACGGCCAGGCTGACCGGCTTCAGGCGGGAGCCGCGGCACGTCGGGCACGGCACTTCCCGCATGTAGCCCTCGAACTTCTCCCGGGTGGAGTCGCTCTCAGCCTCCGAATGCCGCCGTTCGACGAACGGGATCACGCCTTCAAAGTTCGTGTAGTACGACCGCTCGCGCCCGTACCGGTT
>JBEKHI010000599.1:0-3528 GCA_050012355.1 Streptosporangiaceae bacterium
GACCGCAGCGCCCAGGCGACCCCGTCCAGCAGGTCATCGGCCGGGGTCGCCGCGAGCACCTGCGCGACCCGCAGCGCCTGATCCTCGCTGACCGCGCCGGTAAAGCTCACCCCCGCCAGCCTCTGGCCGAACAGGATCTGCGGGGACAGGTCAACCGCCGGGTAGACATCCGTCAGCGGCGCCCCCGCCTCCAGCGCCGCCCAGCTGCCGAACCGGCCGATCACGAAATTCCCCGCCTGATCGCCCAGCTCGCCCGGGTCTTCCGGCAAGAGCACCGCCCGCAGCGCCCGCGCCAGCGCCCGGCCCCCCTCGCCCGCGGTGACCCGGGCCAGCTGGTCAGCGTCCAGCGCGTCCAGCAGTTCCACCACCGCCTCCGGTGCCGGCCCGGCCAGCGTCTTCTCCAGCTCCGCGAGGGTCAGCTCCGCGACTGGCCTGACGGTCAGGTACGCGCGCAGCGGCGCCGCGGCCAGCTCCCGGGTCCAGCGCAGGTACCAGCGCAGCCGCAGTTCCGCGACCGGCGGCAGGTCCAGCGCGTCGGCTATCTGGTCGTCGGTCTTGCCGCGGTTCGCCCGGCCCAGCTCAGCCAGCTCATCATCGCCCGGCGGCTTGGTCGGGTCCAGGTGGCGCAGCGCCACGCTGAGCAAGCCGGGATGGAAATCACGGACCGGCCGGCCGCCGACCGCGTGTACCTGGTCCGGACCCGCCTCCAGCGCCGGGCGGCCGCCCGCGAAGTTGCGGGCAAAGAACCCGTCCGCACCGTTCAGCCACGCATGCTGCCGGTCTCCCGCCGGGAACGACGTGTCCAGCAGCACCAGCAGCGGGCTCGCCAGGCCGGTATATCCCGGCGGCCGCCACCGGAACAGCTCCTCCAGCCGCCTGTCGTCGAGCTTGCCCAGCAGCACCAGCACCAGATCCCGCACTGGGGCATCCACCGGATCCAGGGCCAGCAGAGCATCGATCGCTTTCGCCAGCTGTTCCGTATCACGGAACAGCACGTGCGACTTCCAGCCTCGCACCGCGGCGACCAGGTCACCGGACAGGTACTCAAGCACCGGTCCGGCCGCCCGGAAAGCGGCCAGGCCCCGGTGCCTCCACCGCAAGAACGCCGCCCGCTGCGGCGCCGACAGCCGCCCCATCCAGCCCAGCAACGCGGCATCGCTCTTACCGTTGAGCGCATGGCCGATCCGGACGGCCAGCTCTGGGGTCAGCGGATCGAGCACATCCCGCCCGGCCAGCCCGGGATCGATCCGCCCCAGGTTGATCCGCTCCTCCGGATACGCATGCCGCACCCACGAACCCTCGCGCCGGAAAGCCAGGAAATCATCACGCCGCCTGCCCAACACAGTATGCGCCGGGACCGTCCTTTCCAGCATCGTCAGGTTGTCCCGCAACGTGGCATCGGCAAGCAACGCCCTCAAGTCCGGGTCAGTGGCCCCCTCCAGCATCTCCAGCGCCATCACACGCGCCGGGCCAGCGAACAGGTCATTGATAATCCCCAGCTGCTGATCAACGCTTAGCCAGGCAACGCCGCTGAGGTGGCCCCCCGCCGCCGGGACATGGAGCGCGGCCCGCGCGACCCCAGCCAGCCATTCTCGCAGCGCCTGTTCCGCACCAGGCAGCAACGGGCCCGCCACATCCACCCACTGCTGATCCGTCTTGCCCGCGACCAGCGGACCCAGCCGCGCAACATCACGCCAGGACAGATCACCCAGCAGACTCACCACACCCAGCCCCGGAACATCCAGCGACGCCGGCACCGCAACGGCCGCGACCAGTTCCTGCCACGCTCCCCCGCCCTGACCGCCAGCGGCACCCGACCCCGTAGCGTAGCCATCGCGCCCGTCATAGGGAGCCAGCATCCCAGCCGCCAGATCCGCACCGTCCTCCTCCGACACGTCGCCGCCGGTCTGGGGAGCAGACGAGGAGCCCGCTGCCTTCTCCGGACCCCGCAACACGACCTTGTCGGTGTCCAGTTCCGGGAGCCGCAGCCGGACCTTGTCGGTCTCGTTGTTGAACAGCGCGGCGTACGTGACCGCGGGGCCGGGACGCAGGTCCAGCAGCAAGGCCTGTTCGATAGAGGCGTACGACCGGGGACTCGGGACAGACTTCAACGGGTCGGGACGCAGCTTATCCCGCATCCAGGTTTCGAGCGGCAGTTTCCCGGCTCTCTGGACCCGGGCTACCTTTTCCTCGACGGACTCCAGGACCTTCCAGAGCTTCTCGCGCGGATCCACCCCGGCGGCCGCGACCACGGTCAGCTCTGAGGTTTTTCCTTCCACCCACACGTTGAAATCAAAGGAGCCGCTACCCATGAAACGAGCGGCGAACTGTGTTCCTCCGTCAACCATCAAGAGGTGCAGGATTTCATGCCTCACGGTATGGGAAAGACGAATGACGTTTTCCAGGTTTTCCTGACGCGTCGGCTTGAGCCAGTACGGGAAGTAGAACTTACGCGTCCTCCTATTAGACGTTCCTGACCAGTTCCTCCGGATCTCCAGCACGTCCCGCGCTCTCTTGTGCTGTTCCGGTGTGATGAAACCAGGCGTGCCTATCAGCGCCCTGATCGCCTCGTCGATAACCTCGGCTGTCTCGTTGGGCTTCCCGTCCTTCTTGGCGAAGATCGGGTAACTGCCAGATTTCGCGACGAGATCGCGAACTACTGTGGCCTGGAAGACGTACTTACGCAGCAGGCTTCCAGCTTCCTTACGGAACCATTCCTTGTCGCCTGCCGATTCCGCTTTCTCCATAGGCTCGTCCACGTACGTGAAAATGTCGCCGAAGGCGTCGGAGATATCGATATCAGGGATCCAGGGGAAGGCCTCCTTAAGCGTTTCCCAAGCCGCCGCCACGATCTGCTCTACATGCTCATCGTCGAGCAGCAGGTCATTGTCCTTGTGCTCTTTCCTTCCCCTGTTCTTCGTCGTGCTCTTATGCATTGTCGTGATGGCTTCGCCGAAAGCGCGAATCACGCTCTCGGTATCCAGGCCCGTGCCGGTGGCGGCGCGGGCACGGGCGGGTCGCACGCCGGGCAGGCGGTCGAGGATGTCGGCGGCGGGGACGGTGAAGCGGCGCAGGTCATCGAGGGTGGTGAAGGACTGCGCGATGCGCTTATGCAGCCTGGCCGTCAGCTGCCACAGGTCCTCCAGCTGGTCATCGCGGCCGCCGTTGCCGCGCAGCACGATGCGGACCTGCAGCAGGCTGTGCGCGGCATAGCCCAGCTCGGCCAGTCCCAGATAGCCCAGCTCTTCCGCTACCGCAGCCACCCCCCGGTCCCGGACCCGCTCGGCGACGCGGGCGGCCTGATCGGGGGCGGGCGGGCCCCGGACGGGCAGCCCGGCCAGGTCCGGATGGATCAGCGTGAAGCTGAACCGCTGAGCCGCGCCCCACAGCACCCCGTCCTGCCCGGCCGCCAGTGCTGCCCGCACCTCCGCCGGCAGGCCCCCGTACCGTACGGACAGCAGGTCATCCACCCGCTGCCGCCACCGGTGCCCGGGGGGCACCGCGGCGTCCAGCCCGGCCAGCAGCCAG
>JBEKHI010000600.1:0-3510 GCA_050012355.1 Streptosporangiaceae bacterium
GGCGGTCACCCACCACCCAGGATGCGCGCAAGTCGAGGTCGAGCGCGGCCGCCGCTGCTTTCGCCATCCCTGGCCCGGGCTTGCGGTCTTCACTGGTGCGGGCGAACGCCTCGACCACTCCCTCCGGGTGATACGGGCAGTAGACGAACAGGTCGATCCGCGCCCCGTACTTGGCTAGGTACCGCGAGATGTACTCGTGTACCCGCGAGACATCGTCGATCCCGTAAAGTCCGCGGGCCACACCCGACTGGTTCGTTACCACCGCGACCGGGACACCAGCCTCGTTGAACCGGGCGACCGCTTCCGCCGCTCCGTCGATGAACTCGACCCGATCGATGGAACCGACATACCCATGGTCGACGATGATCGTCCCATCACGATCAAGCAGGATGCCAGGCCGCGGACGCGACTTGGCCGCCGCCGCACTAGCCATTGACTCACCCCACCTCGTTGTTTGCGTACGGTCGCTTCCTCGCACAAGCACAGGAGCACTCAGACTGTCCCTGTGATACGACGACTTCAGCGGTAAACCGCATGGCCAACGGGCGCGTCTACTTGAACACGAAGGAACTGTGGGGGTGAGCCTTCTTGAAAATTATGTGCGTTGGTGGCGGACCAGCTGGGCTGTACTTCGCACTTGCCATGAAGTTGCTGGATCCTAGTCACGACATCACGGTGTGTGAACGCAGGGTTGCGACCGCGGACATGGGCTGGGGCGTGACGATCGGCCCCGACATGCTCGGCCAGCTCGGCAACATCGACCCGGTGACGGCACAGCGGATAGAGGCTACGGCCTTCCGCTGGACCGGCGGCCAGGTCACCCGGATACGGGGCGCCGAAATGCTCCGCCCCGGAGTCAGCGGTTACGGCATCAGCCGTCGCCGCCTGCTGGCGATCCTTGTCGATCGGGCCCAGAGCCTGGGCGTGCGGGTGGAGTTCGGCCGGGAAATAGCGTCCCGGTCCGAGCTGCCGGACGCCGACCTCATTCTGGCCTCCGACGGCGTCGGCAGCCGTTTGCGGGCGCAGGGCCAGTTCGGGACAAGAATCCGCCAGGGCAGCAACTTGTACATCTGGCTTGGGACTACCAAGATCTTCGAACGCTTCACCTACGCCTTCGCGCCCACTGAGGCCGGCTGGCTGTGGGCGTATGCCTACGGAGCGGATTCACGGCGGAGCACCTTCGTCGTCGAGTGCTCACGGGACACCTGGATGCGGCTCGGCCTTGATTCGATTCCGCCGATTGCCTGCCTGACCCGGCTAGAAAACATATTCGCCGAGCACCTCGACGGGCACCAGCTGATCGGGCAAGCGGACCATACCCACAGCTGGCTAAGCTTCCGCACGGTGCGGAACGAGAAGTGGTCCGACGGGAACGTCGTGCTGGCGGGCGACTCCGCCCACACCACCCACTTCTCCATCGGCATGGGGACCACTCTCGCTCTCGGGGACGCTATCGCCCTCGCCGAGAACATTCACCGGCACTCGAGCCTCGAGACGGCGCTGGAGTCGTACCAGGCGGAACGCCAGGCGGCGATGAACCTGCTCAGCGACGCGGCCTCGCTCAGCGCCCGGTGGTTCGAGAACATCCCTCGTTACGCGGGCTTCGCGCCGCAACAGTTCAACGTCCTGTTGCACGCGCGCAGATCACCGCTGCTGCACGTGATGCCTCCGCGCCTGTTCTACGCCCTGCACCAGTCGGCTGAGGCCGCTGCTCCGCTGCGCGGCATCCGTAAGATGGCGGGGACCGCGACGAAATCCGTCCACAGCCTGCGCAAAGTCTCGCCGGCTGCCATCGAGCACACGGACAGTCCCCGATGAAAGCCTTCCCCGTACGTCCGCAAGAGCTCGGAACGACCGAGCTCACCACGTGGCGCTCCATGCAGCGGCAGACGCAGGCTCTGGCTAATCCGTTCCTCACACCCGAGTTCGCGCTGGCCGTGGGCGAGCACCGGCCGGGTACCCGGGTGGCGGTCCTGATCGAGGATCAAGAAGTAATCGGGTTCTTCCCATTCGAAAAACGTCGCTTGAACACCGCGGTACCGCTGTGCGGATGGCTATCCCCATGCCAGGGAGTTATCCACTCACCGGCCGCCGAATGGGACTGCCAGGAACTTCTGCGTGAATGCAACATATCGGCCTGGAAATTCGACAACCTGATTGCCGACCAGCAGAGCTTCAAGCCTTTCCAGACCAGCGTCGACCCCGCGCCGATAATGGATATTTCCGAAGGCTTCCCCGCGTATTACGCGAAACTGCACGGACAAGCTCCGCGCATGTGCCGAGAAATGGGTCGTAAAACGCGCAAACTCGGGCACGACGTTGGCGATCTCCGGCTAGTCAGCGATTCACGAGACCCGGCCGCGCTCCGCACTCTGATGGCCTGGAAATCCGAGCAATACCGCCGGACCAACCACGTCGACCGCTTTAGCCAGCCCTGGCTGGTCGGGCTGCTCGAATCGCTGCTTAACCTGCGAGAGGACCGGATCAGCGGCCAGCTCTCGGTGCTGTACGCGGGCGACAGCCCGGTCGCCGCCGAGTTCGGCCTGCGCTGTGACAACCTGCTGGTCGGCTGGTTCACCGGATACGCCGCCCAGTTCAGCAAGTACTCCCCAGGGATCATCCATCTGCTCCAGATGACCGAGGCTCTCGCCGCCGCGGGGGTAACCACGATCCACATGGGAAAAGGATCAAGAAACTATACGAAGCTCCTGAAAAGTCAGGATATGTTGGTTGCGAAGGGCATCGTAACCTCTTCGTCTCTGCTCGGATCAGCACACCGCGCCAGCAATGCCACTGCTCGCTGGGCGGTAAAAACCGTACGCAAATACGACCGGTTGCACGACGCGGCTGACCGGGTTCTCCGGCATAGTGGAGTATCCAGTGTTACTTACGGAAGGATATGAAATTATGCCAGCCATAGGTACACTTAACACGTGACTTGGCGCGGAGAAGGAAGCCAATCTCGTCCGCAGAAGCTCAAGCGCCTGCTGCGCAGCTTCGCCGATGAGCCTATCGAGGTAACGCGATCGCTTCCTGGAGAATTCAGGCAGCGATACGGGAATCAGCAGTATGCAACAGCGGACGAATTCTGGGAAGAGCATCTGCACGGCCTCATCGGCGCTTCATGGCCATGTCCAGAACGCGATTCGATTGACGAGGTGATGGCGGACATCACCTCGCGGCTGGCGGCCGGCGGCCTCCCCTTCGGCCGCAACAGCTACGGCTGGTACGCCGATGCCGATATCTCGCTGTGCCACGCCGTGTGGTGCACGGTGCTGCACACCCGTCCCTCGGTCGTCATCGAGACCGGTGTCGCCCACGGCATCACCAGCCGGATCGTCCTCGAAGCCATGCAGCGCAACGACCACGGGCATCTGTGGAGCATCGACCTGCCATTCCCGTTCGACCACGAGCTCCACGGGCAGACCGGCGTGGCGGTCACCGACGAATGCCGGCCTCGCTGGTCCTACATCGAAGGCAGGAGCAGGCAGCGCTTGCCGCGTCTCGTCA
>JBEKHI010000601.1:0-3466 GCA_050012355.1 Streptosporangiaceae bacterium
GTCCGCGGGCTCGCGGCCCGCTGGCCGCTCGGCCTGGCCAGCTCCGCGCCGCAGTCGCTGATCGAGATCGTGCTGGACGCCGGAGAACTGCGCCCCTACTTCCAGGTCGCGATGTCCACCGAGCTGGTGTCCCATGGCAAGCCCGCGCCAGACATCTACCTGACGGTCACCGAGCGGCTCGCCGTCGCCGCCACGGCCGCCGCGGCGGTGGAGGACTCGTCCAACGGGCTGCGCTCGGCCGCGGCGGCGGGCTGCCAGGTAATCGCGGTCCCCCGCCCGGAGTACCCGCCCGCCCCCGACGCCCTAGCCAGCGCCGCAGTTGTCCTCACCAGCCTCACCGACCTCACGCCTAACGTGGTCGCGGCACTTTGAGGCCCATGGATGGCCCATCGCTGGTGCCATAACGCCAGCGATGGGCCATCGATGGCCGGTGGCACGGGGCCCCCGGTGGAACGGGCGCTAGGCGTCGCGCTTGCGGAAGAGGATGAAGCCGATGACCAGCAGGGCGGCGGTGTAGCCGGCGAAGATGAGGAACTCCGTCCAGTGGCCGTACATGTACGCGGTGTCCCTGGTGGACCAGATGTAGGCTCCCGCGTTCGACGGGAGGAACTTGTTCCCGTCGTTCTGCCAGGACTGCGGGAGCGCGCCCCAGATGATCGGCAGCACGAACAGGATGCCGATCGACGCGGCGATCGCGCCCGCGGTGTGCCGCAGGATCGCTCCGATGCCGAACGCGAACAGCCCGCACAGGGCGAGGTACAGCCCGCCGCCGACGACGGCGCGGGTGACGCCGGGGTCGGACAGGGTGACGCTTTGCCCGGTGCTGTGCAGCAGCGCCTGGCCGAGGAAGAACATGATGAAGCTGATCACCTCGCCCACGACCAGCGCGACCACGCCGAACACCAGCGCCTTGGCCCCGTACAGCGTGCCGCGTCGCGGCATCGAGGTCAGCGAGGTCCTGATCATCCCGGTCGAGTACTCGGTGGTGACCACCAGCGTGCCAAGCACCGCGATAACCAGCGTCCCCAGGTACAGCGCGTTCAGGCTGTTGTTGGTCGCGTCGAAGTTCTGCCGGCTCGATCCGATCTGGTTCCAGTGCGCGGCGATCTCCGCCGTGATCAGCGCACTGAGGCCGATGCAGACCACCACGAGGGCCAGCAGCGTCCAGTACGTGGAGCGCACCGAGCGGATCTTGGTGTACTCCGAGCGCACCGTGCCGACGATGCCCGCCCGGCCACTCGTCGGCGGAAGGTCGCTCAGCTCGATCTTGTCATGTGCCGTCGTCGTCGCCATCTCAGTGCTCCCCGTCAGTGGTGCCCGCGGTCGCCCCGGCGTGGTACTCGACGCTGTCCGCGGTCAGTTCCATGAACGCCTCTTCCAGCGAGGCGTTCACCGTCGCCAGCTCATGCAGCCGGATCGACTTGTCGAACGCGATGTCGCCGACCTTGTCCACGGTCAGCCCATGTACGACGAGCACGCCCTCGCCATCGGCGGTGGCTTTCCCGCCCTCGGCGGCGATCGCCAGCGCCAGCTCGTCGGCCGACGGAGTACGCACCCGCACCGACGCACCGGAGCTACGCGCGATGAAGTCGGCCATCGAGCAGTCCGCGATGAGCTTGCCCCGGCCGATCACGACCAGGTAGTCGGCGGTGTTCCCCATTTCCGACATCAGGTGGCTGGAGACGAAGACGGTCCGTCCCTCCGCCGCCAGGGCCTTCATCAGGTTCCTGATCCAGAGGATGCCCTCGGGGTCGAGCCCGTTGACCGGCTCGTCGAACATCAGCACCTTCGGGTCGCCGAGCAGCGTGGCCGCGATGCCGAGCCGCTGGCTCATGCCGAGCGAGAAGCCCTTGGAGCGCTTGCGCGCCACCTCGTTGAGCCCGACCAGATCGAGCACCTCGCCGACACGCCGCTTGGGAATGTCGTTGGTCTGCGCCAGGCACAGCAGGTGGTTGTAAGCGGACCGGCCACCGTTGACGGCCTTGGCGTCAATCAACGCGCCGACCTCGCGCATTGGGTATGCAAGATCCTGATATTTCTTGCCATCGATCGAAACCGTCCCGCCATCGGGATGGTCTAGACCGAGAATGAGCCGCATTGTGGTTGATTTACCCGCACCGTTCGGACCGAGAAAGCCGGTCACCATGCCGGGTTCAACATCGAACGATAGGTCGCTGACCGCGAGCCTGTCGCCGAATCGCTTTGTGAGGCCCCGTACCTCGATCATGGGATGTCCTCTCTATTTCGAGACATACCGCAAGTCTCGCCGGCGGAGGCCCGGGACCGCGTCAGCCTGCGGGATGATTTGCCCGTCCACCATCTGGTGGAAACGTCATATGCAAGGTAACCGCGTACCCAGCCGCCGAAGATCGGATGAAGTGACTACCGCGGCCCGCGTGCACCCTGATCCGGCCGGGCCGCAGCGAGTGGCCGTCCTCGGCGGCCTCCCCCGCGACCAGGGTGGCCAGTTCGCAATCGCACTCGGCGGTGTGCCCAGGCGGCACGACCAGCAGCCAGCTGGTCCCGTTGACAGCCACCCGGACCGGCGCGGCCGGGTCGAAACGGACCCGGTCCCACCAGCGCCGCGGATCGGCGGCCAGCGCGGTCAGTTCGGCGGCGCGCTCGCCGAGGGTGCCGGGACGGGTCCGGAGATCGTCGACGGGACCCGGCTGGGCGAACTGGGCAAGCTCAGGTGCGACGGAGAGGTCCATCGGAGAAGATTCCTTCGCGGGCGGGATGCCTCGGGCATCCCGGAAGACGGCTCTGCTGGGCTAGGGATGATCGTCTAGCGACAACAGGCCGTACAGGAGGTCACGCAGAAGGACACGAGCATTAGGACACCGGTTTTGCGCCCCGTTGTCAAATCGGCAATCCGCGGAGGACGTCCTCGGCCGCCGCCGGGGTCACCGGCTCGGGCGAGGACCAGGCCGCCGCGCACAGCGCCCGCAGCCCCGCGATCGGGTCACCGTCCCCGGTGAGAGACAGCCGCTGACCGTCTCGAGACGCGGTCCAGCCAGCGCACTGGTAGCCCTGCTCGCGGCGTTCTGGTGCAAGATAAGACGTCAGCAACGCGGCAAGGTCAGCGGCGACGTACGTCGGGCGCTGGTGCGGCGCGGCGGTCACCAGTCCGAGCGGCCGGGTGACGCCGGTGAGGACGAGCAGGCTGTCCGCGCCGACGCGGTGCGCGCCCTCGATGTCGGTGTCCAGCCGGTCGCCGACGACGAGCGGGTGCCTGGCGCCGGTCCGGATCACCGACTCGTGGTGCAGCGGCGGCTCCGGCTTGCCCGCGACCAGCGGCTCGGCGCCGGTGGCGTGCGCGATCACCTGGACAAGGGAGCCGTTGCCAGGCTGCACCCCGTACGGGCCCGGCAGCGTGCTGTCGGCGTTGGTGGCGACGAACAGCGCCCCGTCGGCAACGGCGAGGCCGCCCTCGGCGATGGCGCTGTAGCTGATGCTGGGCGCGTAT
>JBEKHI010000602.1:0-3414 GCA_050012355.1 Streptosporangiaceae bacterium
GCGGCGGAACCAGCGCGTGCTTCGACCGTGCCTCGATGAACGCGAACGCCCCGAGCAGCACCACGGCTGCCACCAGCGAGGCGACGACCTTGGTGCTCCCCTAGTGCGAGATCGCCTGGCCGTTAGTGAACGTGGT
Source organism: Streptosporangiaceae bacterium (assembly GCA_050012355.1). Classification (GTDB taxonomy): domain Bacteria; phylum Actinomycetota; class Actinomycetes; order Streptosporangiales; family Streptosporangiaceae; genus JBEKHI01. The sequence continues at coordinate 137 of JBEKHI010000602.1, forward strand.
CGCCGCCTCGGACAGCCCGTACACCAGGGCGCCCAGGCCCAGAGAGCCCGTGATCGCGCCGGCCAGGTCGAAGTTGCCGCGCACCCGCTCGGACTCGCGCAGGACCCGGGGTGCGAGCACGACGAGGACCAGGCCGATCGGGACGTTCACGAAGAACACCCAGCGCCAGTCCGCGTAGCTCGTCAGCAGTCCGCCCGCGATCAGCCCGATGGCCGCGCCGGCGATGGACACGGCCGAGTACACGCCCATCGCCCGGTTCCGCTCCCTGCCCTCGGGGAAGGTGACGGCGATCAGCGACAGCGAGGCAGGCGCGGCGAGCGCCCCGCCGATGCCCTGGATGACCCGGGCGGTGAGGAGCCACGCCTGGTCGGTGGCGAACCCGCCCGCCAGCGAGGCCAGCGCGAACAGCGCGATGCCCGCGACGAACATCCGCCGCCGTCCGAGCAGGTCACCCGATCGGCCGCCAAGCAGCAGCAGCCCGCCGAAGGCGAGCGTGTAGGCGTTGACGACCCATTCCAGGTTTGTCCCCGAGAAGTGCAGCGCGTCCTGGATATGCGGCAGCGCGACGTTGACGATGGTCGCGTCGAGCACGACCATGAGTTGCGCGGCCGCGATCACCACGAGCGCGAGCCCGAGCCGTCGTGGCCTCGCCGCTTCCTGCGCAGGCGGCGTGCCGGCGCCCCGTTCCCCGACGTTGGGCGCGGCTAGTGCCGCGTCCCCCGTCTTCCCTCGTGTTGCTGACACAGGTAAATCCCCTCTGGTGTGGACTTCTTGAAAGCTGGTATGGACTTCTTGAAAGTCAAAACCGCACAGCGAAGTGATCCCGGACGGGTTCGCGCTCCGCTTCTCCCGCCACGCTGCGAGTCCTGCCTGGCAGGCCGGTGGCCTTACATGCCGGCATCGGTGTCGGCGTTGCCGGGCGGCGGCGTGTCGAGCATCTTCCGTAGCAGGAAGAGGAGGCAGCGCCGCTCGCTGTCGTCAAGCGCGTAGCACCACGGCATCTTTGCCGCCAGCTGGGCCATCATCCGCTCCTTTGCGGCGATGCCCGCGCGCGTCAGCACCAGGTTCTTGATTCGCCGGTCCCGCTGGCCAGGTTCCCGGCGGATGAACCCGTGCTTTTCCAATGTGTCCGCGACAGCGGTGACGAACGACGCGTCGCACCCCATCCGCTGAGCGAGCTCCTTCATCGCGAGCCCGCCTTCAAGCTTGAACAGCGCCAGCAGGTCATGCGGCGCGACCCCGAACCCGTCCGCGATGGAATGGCTCACCGTTCCAGCCCGTTTGACCAGGTCGGTGAGTGAGTCGAGGATGTCGCGGTTCAGCGCTGGTGCCGGCTCTTCAGCCCGCGCCTCATCCGGTTCCTCGATCTCGATGCTCATGACTAGCTAAACTGTTGAGCTACTCAAGTTATTCCGTCCCATCTACAACAGATCTGACGAAATCTCGCGCTGGCCGCCTACCTCGCCCGCACCGCCCGGGTTCCGTCTGGCCGGAAGCCAGCTGCCCGGCCGATAACCGCGAGTACCCGCGCCGCGGGTCCGGCCACCGCCTGCGCGAGCGGAGACGGGAGCTGCAGCTCGGCTCGGTGGTGGTCGCACAGCACAGCGAACTGCAGCGGGTTCTTCGGCAGCCCGGCCTTGTTGAGTTGCCCGCTGCTGGCGATCCGGCAGAACGCCTCGAAGAACTCGTCGAGCTGGTAGGAGGGGGTGACACGGACGATGGCATGGGCGGGCTCGTCGCCCGGGTTGCCCAGCGCATGCGCCTTGGCAGGCGGCACCGCGGCTTCTTCTCCGGCGGGCACCGTCCGCCGCTGCCCGGCGATTCTCATCTCCAGCGTTCCGCTCACCACCGAGAACGTCTCCAGCTGTGCGGGGTGCCGGTGCGCGGCCGCGATCCTCGCCCCCGGGGCGAGGAACAGGTCGAACTCGCAGTACTCCCCTCCGGTAGAGGCGGCGGTAGCCCGCCAGACGAACCGTTCCCCGCTGACCGGGTTCTCCATGCTGTCGCCGACCTGGACCACGTGCGCTACCTTCCGCCTCGGCCCCCTCGACTGGCACCTTAACGGATTCTCGCCGCGCTGGGCGACGGCACTGCATGCTGGTTGCATATTATCTCTATCGGTTTAGTCGAGAATTACCTATAATCGTGACATGAGCACTGTCGGTCTTGTAGCGCGTCGCTACATCGATTTCATGCGGGTCGGCAGCACGGGCTGTCGCCACTGACCTGTCCTATCCCCACGTGGCATACCGTCAGACGGCAACGGCGAACGGCTGACGGTTCGAGTTTCTAGTGAATCAGGCTAGTGGTGCGTCATGCTTGACCTGCGCCGGATGACGCTGCTGTGCGATCTGGCGGATCTCGGCACCGTAGCGGCGGTAGCCGAGCGCCGTAACATCACTAGTTCAGCGGTGTCGCAGCAACTTCGGATTCTTGAACAGGAGACCGGTGCCGTCCTGTTTCGGCGGGACGGCAGGACGCTCGGGCTGACGCAGAGCGGCGAGATCCTCGTCGAGCACGTACGCCGCGTAATGGGCGCGGTCGAGGAGGCGATGAGCGCCGTCGCCGCGTCGCGCGACACGGTCGATGGCCGACTGACCGTCGCGGGGTTCGAGACCTCGATCCCGAGTCTCGCGGCCCCGCTGGTGCAGCGGCTGAGCCGCGACGAACCGCACCTGCATGTCCGCGTAATCCAGGAGGGCAGTGCCACCGCGCTGCGTTCGCTGCGACGCGGCGACATCGACGTGGCGCTGATTTACCGGCTGTACTTTCTCGCGGACGAGACCGTCGGCGGGCTGGTCAGTCGCCCGCTCTTTCACGATCCTCTCGTCCTTCTCGCGCCACCCCACTTGCATGAGCGCATTCATGAGCAGGGGCTGTCAGCGCTGGCCGATGAGCCGTGGATCACCGGCCCGTACGGATCGGGCTGGGCGGCTGCCCTCGACCTGGCGAGTGAGTCAGCCGGCTTCGTGCCGCAGGTCAAGCACCGTGTCCCCGGAGCCCCCAACATGTGCCAGCTGGCGGCCGCCGAGGTGGCGTCGGCGATCGTGCCGCGCCTGTCGGTGCCATCAGGACTGGAGAGACTCACAGTGGACGGCATCGACGTCGGCGGGCGCTTGGTATACGCCGTGCACCGCAAGGGCGCGCACCGTAATCCGGCCGTCTCCGCCGTGCTACGCACACTGCGGGCGATCGTGGCGGAACGCGAGGCGGCTCTCCCGGACGGATCCATCAACTCCGGGTAAACCCCCACCCCCCCCACCCCCCCCACCCCCCCA
>JBEKHI010000603.1:0-3412 GCA_050012355.1 Streptosporangiaceae bacterium
AACATCACGAACATCGAGTCGATTTACCGGCGCGGCGGGGGCCTGCCGCGGCTTGTTCACGAGCGGGAATCGGAGATGGCTTACGTCATCGCGGGGCGCTTGCGGATCCGGATCGCAGACGAGGCCGAGACGACGGCCGGACCCGGTGCGATGGTCTTCGTCCCGCCCGGGATTGCCCGCAGGTTCACCGCCGACGTCGACGATACGCGCGTGTACCACGGCTTTGTCCCGGCCGGGTTCGAGCAATTGATCGCCGAGCATGGCGCTGAAACCGAGTCGATGACCGTTCCCATCGGCGACGCACCGTTCGACGCGGACACGGCGACGACCTACGGGATTCGTGTTGTCCCCGACTGAGCCTTCCGGGATGCCTCTCGTTACTTGTTCTTCTGCCGCGATCAGCCGTGGGGCTCGCAACGTGAGCTCGGGCGACCCGCTGCCGGCCAGCAGGCGCGTGCCGATCGTCGAACGCCCGGTCCTTTTCGGCCTTCTGGACGGGGGACTGGACACCCGGATCACGGTGGTGATCGCGCCGGCGGGGAGCGGCAAGACGTTCCTCGTGCGCTCGTGGCTGGATGCCCGGGGCCGGGCCGGACAGGGCGCGTGGGTCTCGGTGGAGCGAGGCGAGCGCGATTCGCAGCGGTTCTGGAGTGCGCTGGTCAACGAGGTGAGCCGCGCCGACGTTCCCGGTGCAAGGGTGGAGGGAATCGCCCCGGCGCCCGGATTCAATGCCGAGGGGGTGACCGCGCGTTTCCTCGCTGAGCTCGCTTCCCTGAGGGAAGGCCTGGTCATCGTGATCGACGACCTTCACGAAATCAAGAGCGCGGAGATCCTGAGCCAGCTCGGGTATTTCCTGGACCACGTTTCCAGCCGGGTCCACGTAGTCCTTGTGTCGCGACATGATCCGCAGCTCGGCCTGCACCGGCGGAGGCTCGAAGGTGAGCTCACCGAGGTTCGCGCCGATCACTTGCGGTTTACACTCGGTGAGTCTCGCGAACTCCTCGCTGCCGCCGGGATAACCCTCTCGGAGGACGGGCTGAGCCTGCTCCACAGCCGGACCGAGGGATGGGTGGCCGGGCTGCGCCTGGCGGCGCTCTCTATCGCCGCCCACCGCGATCCCGAGCGGTTTGTGGCCGAGTTCTCGGGCAGCGAGCGGACCGTGGCCGAGTATCTCATTGCCGAGGTGCTCGACAGCCTGTCTCCGGACATACGGAAGCTCCTGCTGCGCACGTCGATCCTGGATCGTGTCAACGGCGGGCTCGGCGACCTGCTGACGGGCGACTCCGGGACCGAGCGCCATCTGAGCGCTCTGGCGGAGACGGGCGGTTTCGTGATTCCCCTCGACGCGAGGGGCGAGTGGTTCCGCTTTCACCATCTGTTCGCCGATTTGCTGGCCGCGGAGCTTCGCCACTCCTCGGCGGAGGCAGTCCCCGGGCTCCACCTGGCCGCCGCCCAGTGGCACGCGGACCACGGGCACATTCTCGAGGCGGTCGGTCACGCCCTGGCGGCCGGTGATCCTGACCTGGTGGCGAGCCTGCTGGTCGAGCACTACTTCAGCCTCATGCTGGATGGTCGCCAGGCCACGGCTCGCGCGCTGGTCGACAGCGCCGCTCGCCGCTGGGCCAGCCCCGAGCTTGCGGTTGTGCTGGCCGCCGATGAGCTCATCGACGGTTCCCTCGACCAGGCCGCCGCGCAGCTGGCCCTGGCTGCGCGGCATGCGGGCGAAGTCCCTGAAGACCGCAGGCAGCGATTCGAGATGATGCTGTATGTAACCCGGCTCTCGCTCGCCCGGCGCGTTGGTGATCTCCAGTCAGTTCTGGAAGCCACGCAGCCAGCCGCGCCTTTCTCCGAGCTGCCGAGTATCGAGGACATTTCGCTGCAGGCCGATGTTCGCGCGCTGATGCTGATGAACCTCGGGATCGTCGAGGTGTGGTCCGGCCGGGGCGAAGACGGGGAACGGCATCTGATCGCGGCCGGAGATATCGCCCGGCAGATCGGGCGACCGTACTTGCAGGCCAGCTGCCAGGCCCACCGGGCCCAGGCGATATCGTGGCGCTCCTTCCCATTGGCTCGTCCCGTCGCCGAGGAGGCCTTGGCGATCGCCGCCAAATACGGCCTGCGCGGCGACCCTGTTTCCGGTGCCGCGCTCGTCGTGCTCGGAAGCTGCATGGTCGCCAGCGGGCAGCTCGGGGGCGCCGCAGAAGCATTCCGGCTGGCGGACGAGGCGCTGCGGCCCGACCTCGAGCCTGCTATCGGCTTCAAGCTCCAGTTCGGCCATGGCATCATAAGTCTGGTCAACGCCAATTACCCGGAGGCCATCGAGAGCTTCCTGGAGGCGGAGCGCCTGGGGAAGAGCCTGGTGACCAGTTCGCCCCTCGCGTTGCACGCCAGGTGCGCGATGTTGTACGCGGTCGTCCTGGGGGGCGACAACATCTTCGTGCGAGCGGCGCTGGAGGAGCTCACGGAGGCTGAGCGCGGCACCGGAGAGGTCCGCGAGGTGGTCGCAGCCCGGTTGCTCGCTGAAGGTGACGCTCACGCCGCCCTGGCCGTCCTGGAGCCGACCGTGGCCGAACGGACGAAGGTGCACCACGGACTCGTCCTTATCCGTTCACTTCTGCTCCATGCCAAAGCTCGCTACATGATCAACGATGACGCAGCCGCCCGGAGCGCCGTTGAGCGTGCCCTGGACCTGGCCGAAACGGACGAGTTGATCCTGCCGTTTCTGTGGGTCGGCAGCTCGGAGCTTCTGGAGCGCCATCATCGCCATCAGACCGCGCACGGTGCCTTCCTGAAAATACTTCGTGATGCGCTCTCCGGACGGGGGCTTGCCGACGGTCGGAGGCAACCGGGACCGTCTCTTGTCGATGTGAGCGAAACTGAGCTGCGCGTTCTGCGCTACCTGCCGACGAATCTCACCGCCGCCGGGATCGCGTCGGAGATCTCTGTCTCTGTCAATACCATCAAGACTCATATGCGCAGCATCTACATGAAGCTCGGCGCCCACAGCCGGACCCAGGCCGTCGAGTACGCGCGAGATCTCGGGCTTGTGGGCCGCACCGCCCGCTGACGCTGAGCCATTCACCCGATCTGTGTGGGGCGCAGTCATCGGGGTAGGGGCGATAGTGGTCACATGGTTAAGCCCGCAGCCCGGCCGGTCTATGAGATCCGCGTCCGGGGAGTCCTCGGCGGCACGCTCCTCGGTGCCTTCCCGGCCCTGAGCGGAGTCGCGCAAGGCGGCGACACCGTCTTGACCGGAGAGCTGGCCGATCAGGCCGCCCTGCACGGCGTGCTCTGCCAGATCGAGTCGCTCGGGCTTGAGCTGATCGCACTCCACCAGGTCTCCCCGCGCCAGAGACAAGCGACATGAAACGCCGGCGCAGCCCGCGACGAGGATCGCCGCCGGCCGGCGTAC
>JBEKHI010000604.1:0-3405 GCA_050012355.1 Streptosporangiaceae bacterium
GGCTCCGTCGATAAAGCGCGCGGGGGCGTCGATGCGCGTGCCAGTATGGGTACCCATCCGGCAGCGGCTGTCGTTGGATTGCGAGCTATCGAACATGCGCCCCTCACAGGATGCAAACTCTGGCGTTTTGGATCCAATTCCCTCTACACTATCGCCATGACGCAAGACACGCGCATCGACGCCGATGAAGCGCCGCTCGTCGACGAGATAGCGCGGCGGATCCGGGAACGGATCATGAGCGGGGAGTTCCCGATCGGCCAGCCCCTGCGACAGGCGGCGCTCGCCGACGAGTTCGGGGTCAGCCGGACGCCCGTGCGGGAAGCGCTGCGCCAGCTGCAGCACGGCGGGCTCATTGAAGTCCACCCGAACCGCGGCGCGGTCGTCCGCGTGCCAGCGCCCTGGGAAGTGCGGCAGGCCTACGAGGTGCGGGCCGAACTCGAGGGGCTGGCGGCCAGCCGGGCCGCTTCCCGGATCTCCTCGGCCGCCATCGACCGGCTCCGCCAGCACAACCAGGTCCTGTGCGATGCCGTCGGCCAGCCCGGCACGCCAGTGACCGCGGCGGCGAACGACGATTTCCACACCGAGATTTCCGCGGGTGCCGACAACGCGCTGCTAACGCGGATGATCGACCAGATCAACGGCAGCTTCCCGCGTAACGTGTCCTCGATGGTGCTCGCCGACGCTGAGCGTTACCGCGCGGAGAACGTCCGCGAGCACGACGCCATCATCGCCGCGCTCGCGAGCGGCGACTCATCTGGGGCCAGGGAAGCCATGCGGGCTCACATCATCAGCGCCGGAGAGTACCTCACCGTTTGGTACGAGCACCGTTCGCGGACCGTCTTCCGTCCGTTAGCGCACCCGCAGCGAATCCAGCGTGCGGCGGCCGATTGACGCCATCATCGGGTTGTCGGCCGAATGAGCGCTGAATACCAGGCCGAACGCGAGCGCCCAGCCCCGCGCCCGCCGCCACAGGTCCTCATCATCGGCGCGGGAGTAGCGATCCCGGAGATCAACCCCCAGCATCCACGCCACCGACAGGTCGGTGGCCGGGTCTCCCGAGGTCAGGTCGCCGAAGTCGATCACGCCGCTGATCCTGCCCTGGTCCACCAGAATGTTCGCCGGGTGCAGATCGCCGTGCAGCCACACCGGCGGGCCGTCCCAGGGCTTCGCGTCCAGCGCGTCCGCCTGCACCCGCAGCGCCGCCTCGCGATCGACCAGTCCATCGAGGGCCGCCAGGTTACCCAGGTCCTTGTCCCGGCGGGCGGCCAGCGGGATACCGCGGAACCGGTTGACCGGTGCGTCCGGCGGGGCGGGCACGTGCAGGGCGGTGAGGAAGGCACCGAGGGAACTGGCCGCGTCGTTATGGTCAAAAGAAGAATGTACGGCGGCGCGGCCGGGCAGGTACGGCACGATGCTCCACGGCCAGGGGTAGCCGAGCGCGGGCAGGCCCGTGCGGGCCGGCGCCGGGACGGGCAGCGGCAGGTGGGCGGCGAGCCCGGGTAGCCAGCGCTGCTCGTGCACCACCAGTGCGGCGGACGCGCCGCGCCGTGGCAGCCGGGCGATCAGCGTTTTACCTATCCAGAACGACGCGTTGTCCCACCCATGGGCCAGCGGCTCGACCGGCAGGTCAGCGAGATCGGGGTGCTGGTCGGCCAGCAGCCCGCGTACCAGGTCGACGGTGATGTCCGCCTCGGCGACCGGCGTGCTCATCCGGAGACCAGGCCGAGCGGGCGGCGGCGGGCGAGCCGGCCGAGCGCGGCGGCGGTTGTCTCGTCGGCGGGCAGGTGGACCACGAGCCGCTGGTCGTCGTCGGACAGCTCGAGCGTCTCATACGACAGCCGCAGGCTGCCCGCCCTCGGGTGCAGCACCCGGATCACGCCGGACGGCTTGGGCAGGCCCGGCACGGCGGCGACCCGGCGGGTGAACTCGTCTCCGGCGCTGACCGTCAGCTCGCCGGTGAACGCGGCGACGTGCGGGTCGGCGCGGAACGGGCCGCGCTTGATCACCGCGACCTGCTCGTCGGCCACGTGCTCCCAGTCGGGGAAGAACTCGCGGGCGCCCGGGTCGGTGAAGACGTACCGTGCGAGGTTCCCGTCCTCGAGCAGCCCGGCGGGCATCAGCCGCTGGTAACCCGTGGTGCAGGCGAGGATGTCCGACAGCCGGTTCAGCAGCACCGCGGGCGCGGGCTCGAGGCCGTCGAGCAGCGCCTGGACGGTGGGCCGTACCGTCGTGCTCAGCGGCACGTTGCCCCGGCAGTTGAAGCCCGCGGTCGCCGTCTTGGCCAGGTAATACAGCCGGGAACGCTGGCTCATCGTGAGCTGGAGCGCGTCGGCGAGGGCGGCGAGCACTTGCGGCGACGGATGCCGGTCGCGTCCCTGCTCGAGCCTGGTCAGGTATTCCACGCTGACCCCGGCCAGCATGGCCACCTCGGCCCGGCGCAGTCCTTTCGCGCGGCGGCGCGGCCCGGCCGGGAGCCCGGCCGCCGCTGGCGCCAGGGACTCGCGGGCCTGACGCAGCAGCCCGCCGAGCTCAGTGTCGGTCATGCTCCTACGGTAGTACGACCCCCACCCGCGACGGTGGCCCTGGCGCTACCACTCTTAGCGCGGCCTTCCTGCTACCGCCAAGCGCCAGCAGAGTTGAGGCATGACAGCGAATGTGATTATCGCGGGCGGTGGTTATGGCGGGACCGCCGTGGCGCATGCCCTGGATGACGTGGCGGACGTCGTCCTTATCGAGCCACGGGACGCGTTCGTGCATAACGTCGCGACGCTGCGCGCGGTGACCGACCCGGCCTGGGCGGACCAGATCTTCATGCCCTATGACAGGCTGCTCTCCCGCGGCCGGATCCGGCGGGACCGGATTACCGGCGTTTCCGCGGCAGGCGTCTCGCTGGCGTCCGGGGGGTTCGCGGCCGCCGACTTCATCGTGCTGGCCACCGGATCAACGCACCGCTACCCGGCCAAGATCGACGTGCTCGACGCCGCCGCCGGGCGGGACAAGCTGCTAGCGACCCACCAGGAGCTTGTCCGCTCCGGCCGGGTGCTGCTGCTGGGCGCCGGGCCGGTCGGGCTGGAGTTCGCCGGGGAGATCAAGGCGGCGTTCCCGGAGAAGGAGGTGACGATCGTCGACCCGGTCCCCGAGCTGGTGTCGGGACGGTTCCCCGAGGACTTCCGGGCAGAGCTGCGCTCTCAGCTGTCCGAGCTCGGCATCCAGCTCCGGCTCGGCACGGCGCTCGACGGGGTGCCGCCGTCCCCGCCGGGGGTGTTCGCGCCGTTCACGACGCCGGTCGCGGCCGACATCTGGTTCGCGTGTTACGGCGCGACGCCAGAGACCGGGTACCTCGGCGGCGGCCCGGTCGACGTCACGCCGCGGCTGAGCGTCGCCGGATATCAGAATGTGTTCGCC
>JBEKHI010000605.1:0-3384 GCA_050012355.1 Streptosporangiaceae bacterium
CGTTGCACGAGCCGGCCGCATGCCCGCACGATGCGTACTCCTCGGGAGTCTCCTGGGCACCGCTCGAGTTGTACATCGTGAAGTCGCCGCTGATGTTCGCACACGTGGTGGCGACGCCATTGCGAAAACGCTCGGAGACCAGTATTCCTTCGAGGTCGAGACGATAAGCCCAGACCACAAAGTATCTGGCCCGTCAGCGCCACCTGCGGTGGCGGTAGGGGCGGTCAGCCCACCACCGGACTGACCGCCCACGCGAACCCTGACGCATCCGTGACGCTGAGCTGGAGGGCGCCATCCGGGTTCGCCCCGGGCTACTACTGGATATATGTCACGGCACCCAGACGCTGTATCCGTTGCCGGGCAGCAAAACCAGCTTCACGTTCAAGGGATTGCGGTGGATGCTGCACTACCCAGCAAAGAGCATCGGTAATGCGGCACTTACCATAATCGCCGGGCATGGCGGCGCGATCGCCTGGTCCGCCGGGCCGAGGTCGCCGCGCCCATGGCTAGCCGGGAGCCAGCACGAACCCAGCGATAAGACGGTGCAGTTGCCCGGAGAGCGCGTCCACGTCGAACGAAGATCTTGGGGCGGACAGCTGGTCCAGCAGCAGTCCGTCCATCACGGCGATCAGCAGGCGCGCGTCCCCGGCCGGATCGGCCGAGCCGACCTTGGCGAGCATCTTCTCGAACAGGCCCACGTACGCCTCCGTCGACGCGCGCGCCGCGGGCTGCAGCGCGGACTGACGGGCCGCCTCCAGTGACAGTTCATACTGCGCGATGACCGTCGTCCGCCGGTGGCGCAGCTGGGCGATGAGGAACTCGGCGATGGACCCGGAGAGAGCCTCCGCTGACACTGGCGACTGCGCCATCGAACTGGCCAGGTCTTCCAGCTCGGTCAGGTCCGACTGGACCGACAGGGCGAGTGCCTCGTGGAACAACGTCTCCTTGGAGGCGAAGTAGTACGTCGTCGCGGCCAGCGGTACCCCAGCCTCGGCGGCAACAGCCCGGTGCGTCACCGCTCCGGGACCTTCGCGTCCGATGATCCGGACCGTCGCTTCCAAGATCAGCTTGCGGCGCTCCTCGTTTCTGACATTGGCCATTGGCCTCGCGGCACCCCTCTCAGCGCCAGGTAGCGCCCCCCTTGACATGTTGGCACAAATGTACCACTCTTGCCCTTACCAATCTGGTACATATGTTCCACCATCGGGCACTGACCGGAGCAGGAGATGGATGGCCGAGAACCCGCAGCGCGCCGAGTCAGCCAGATACCGGGTGCGCAATATCCACCACGTCGGGATCACCGTCGCGCAGTTGGAGCGTTCGCTGGCCTTCTACCGCGACCTGCTCGGGATGGGCATCATCGGGATCAGCGATGACGAGGATGTGAGCGTCATCGTCGGCCTGCCTGGTGCCCGCGTGCGGATAGCCGATCTGGACGCCGGAAACGGCCAGCTCCTCGAGCTGATCGAGTATGACTCCGCGATCGGAGACGGCTCCGGCCCCAACCGGGTCGGGAGCTGTCACCTCTCGCTGCAGGTGGACGATCTGCGCCTGACACTGTCCCGCTTGGCCAACGCCGACGTCAGGCCGGTCGGCGAGCCCACCCGGCTGTCCGCCAGTGGGGTCTGGCAAGGCTGTACCGTCGTCTACCTCCGCGACCCGGATGGCGTGATCGTCGAGTTGCTCGAGCGAGGTTCGGATGGCTGAGGCCGCCGCGACAGGCGACAGGATCGATGAGTGCCTGTCAGTGCGGGCCGGCCACCTGTGGATCGAGGACTGCGACGTCGTCGAGCTGGCGGAGCGTTTCGGCACGCCGGTCTACGTCGTCTCAGAGAACCAGTTGCGCAGAAACGCCCACCGCCTCTTCAGTGCCTTCGGTGGGCAGTGGCCCGGCCCGGTCCGGGTGCTGCCATCAATCAAGGCGAATCATGTGCTGGCGCTGCGCCGGATCCTTACCAGCGAGGGCCTTGGCTGTGACACCTTCGGCCGGGCGGAACTATGGGCCGCCCTGGCCTGCGGAGTCCCGCCCTCGCTGATCTCCGTCAACGGCACCGGCAAGTCCGCCGAGCTCGTGGCGGAGGCAGTCGCGGCCGGCTGCCGAATCACCCTGGACTCACCCCGCGAGCTGGATCTCGTCGTGGCGGCTGCCCGCCGCCTCGAGCGCCCGGCCCAGGTGCGCGTGCGGGTCCGGCCGGACCTTTCCGGCCTGGGGCAAGCCGCATCCGACTTCAGCGTCGAAGGCGAGTCGATTACCGAGGTCGCGCGGCGATACAAGGCCGGGATCCCGATGAACGAGGTCCTGCCGCTGGGCGAGCGGGCACTTCTAGCCGACGAGGTCGAGCTCGTCGGTATCCATGCTCACTTCGCCAGGCACACCAGCAGCCTGGACGTCTGGGCGGCCATGATGCGGGCATTCGGCGACACGGTCGGCCGCCTGTCCGCTGCCTGGGGCGGATGGCAGCCCCGTGAGCTCGACATCGGCGGCGGCTTCCCCACGCACCGGGATCCGACCGGCCGGGCAATCCCGCGCATCGGGGCTGACCGGGAACCGGCACCACCAGTGGAACGGTACGCCGAGGTGGTCACCGCAAACCTGGCCCAGTCGCTGGCGTCCTACGGCATCTCCCCCGCGCACACAACGCTGGAGGTCGAGCCGGGCCGGGCCTGCTACGCCGACATAGGCATCCATGTGAGCCGGATCGTCAACATCAAGACAGAGACGGAGCCCGCGCCGCTCCGCTTCGTCGAACTCGACACGACGGAGATGTTTCTCCTCGACACTCACCTCGAGCACAACCGCTGGTCCCACGTGGTGGCGAGCCGGGCATCGCAGCCCCCGTCGATGGTCGCCGATCTCGTCGGGACCAGTTGCGGCTTCGATACGATCACGCCCGATGCGGCACTGCCCGATGTCGAGCCAGGCGATGTGCTGGCGTTCTTGGACACCGGCGCCTACCAGGAAGCCTGTGCCAGCAACTTCAACGCCATGCCCCGTCCGGCCACCGTACTCGTCCGTGACGCCACCGCCACCGTCGTGCGGCGGGCCGAGACGATCGAGGACGTCTTCCGCCGGGACCTTAGCCCGGCGCCGACTGCCCGATAGCAAGGAGGATCGCGGATGGAAGCCGACACTTTGCGTGACCAGGAACCGAATGACCAGCTGAGTCACGGGCTGAAGCCCAACGCCCTCACCTTCTTCGACTCCGTCGTGATGGCTCTGGCCGGTACCGCCCCGGCGTTCTCCATCGCGGCGACGACGGGGGTCCTCATCGCCGCCGTCGGCTTTGCCAGCCCCGCCGCGCTGCTGTACTGCGCCGTCCCGATGCTCGGGATTGCCTGGGCGTTCGCCTACCTCAACCGGCTGGAACCTAGTGCCGGAGCCTC
>JBEKHI010000606.1:0-3376 GCA_050012355.1 Streptosporangiaceae bacterium
TGGCCGGCCATCCGCACCGCCTCGGCGCCGTCGGACGCCTGGCCGACGAGTTCGATGTCCGGCTCCTCCTTCAGCACTATCTCCAAGCCACGGCGGAACAGGGCGTGATCGTCCGCGATCAGAACCCGGATCGGAGCTACGCCGACTCTAGCCCCCTGGGACCTCCCGGTCACGGACGCTCCTTCGATGGGCCCATCGCTGGGGTTACGGGCAGTGTTCGGCAACAACGTCGGAGTCCGGCGCGTCGTTGCCCGTGGCTGGTTTAGTGCTCACGCTCAGAATAGGACATGTACCTCCATCCCGCGCGGGCGCCAGCCCGTCTCCTCCCCTTAGGATCTGTCGCTGGATACCCGCTGGCGAATCCCGGCTCCCCCCTGCCCGCAGCCCCTTACCTGCCTATACGGCACAATGCGTCACATGTCACACTCCAGCCAGGCGGTAACCGCGAGACGCATCGGCACCATGCGTCGTCCCGGCGCCGCGTGCGCGGTCGCCGCCATGTTCACGGTATTCGCCCTCAGCATCCTGTCCCCCGCGACCGCGTTCGCCGCTACGTCCGCGGCCTGCTCCGGGCCGGACCTGGCGGGCAAGGCCCTGACCAGTAACGAGGTCAGCACCCTCACCTCGCTGCGCTGCGCGAACCTGACAGACGCCAATCTCAGCGGGAGCAACCCTAAACCAGGCGACCGCGCAGCACACCGACTTCCGCGGCGCGAACCTCACCGGCGCCAGCCTGGTCCAGACCGACCTGACCGGCGCCAACCTCGACGACACCAAGCTCGGCGGCGCCAACTTCGACCAGGCGACGCTCGACGGGACCACGCTGACCGGCGCCACCGGGCTGACTCCATGGAGCCTGTACCTGCTGATCGCCGCGCTGCTGGTACTCATCGTCTCGGCCTGGGCGGTGCTGGTCCAGGCACGTCGCTCCGGCGACCGCGGAGCGAGCCTCGTGGTTCGCCTGGTTGGCTGCCTGCTGCTGGCGTTCGGGTTCCGCCTGTTCGCCGGCGGGGTCGTCGACCAGGTCATCGCTCAGACGGCCGCGGCGGCCAACGGGGCGTGCGTCGGTGAGCCGTGCGCGGTTGGCGTGGACAGCGGTTTCCTCGGCCTGGTCAGCGGCATCGTCGTGATGCTGGCCGCCGCGTGGCTGCTGCGCCGCAGCCGCCGCGTAGCGAGCCTCAGGGTCGCCAGAAAGCGCTGAAGAACTGGCGCTCCTTCGTGGCGGGCGAGCTGACGCCGGCGCTCAGCCAAACCACCGGGCGAGGGCGGTTTCGAGCGGTTGCTCGTCGGTACCGAGCCAGGCGATGTAGCCGTCGGGCCGGATCAGGACGGCGTCGATGTCCTCAGCGGTCTTGGCTGTGACGTGGTCGACCCGGTCGGCCCAGCGGTCGATCGACCTCGGCGTGTCGTCAAGCGAAAGCAGCAGCCCTCGGCCGGAGTGCATCAACCAGCTGACTCGGGTCGGGCCGTCCTCGGTGGTCAGATCCAGGTCGATCATGCGCGGGCCGAGGCCGGGGTACTGGACGTCGAGGCCTGACACCATGCCCGAGATGAAGCGGTTGGCATCGGGCAGCCGGAGCAGGTCGGTGAATATGTCGCGGACCGCGGCGAGGTCCTCGCCCTGGACCGGGTTACTCAGGACGCCCTGCGCGCGGGTGTTGCGCAGTACCCGGGCGGCAACGGGGTGCCGCTCGGCGTGATAACTGTCGAGCAGCCCCTCGGGTGCCCACCCGCGCACCGTCGCGGCGAGTTTCCAGCCCAGATTGACCGCGTCCTGGATGCCGAGATTCACGCCCTGGCCGCCGATCGGCAGGTGAATGTGGGCCGCGTCCCCGGCGAAGAACACCCGCCCCTCGCGGTAACGCTCGACCTGCCGGCTGGCGTCGCTGAACCGGGATGCCTCGCGGAGGTCGCCCAATTCCGTCCCGGGCCCGTACACCGTTCGCAGGACCTCACCGACCTCATCGGCGGTGACAGGCTCGTTGCGGGCCGGGCCCGCCCCGGAGAGTTTGCCGAACATCAACCGGTATAGATCGCCCTCGATGGGGTGCAGGACGCTGAAGAGTCCGCCGGTGATCTTGATGTGCTGGCTGAAATGTCCGGACGTGGTGGACACCGCGGCGGACCGGGACGTGAGGGTGATGTCGGCGACCACGCCGGACATCTTGCCCGCGGTGCCCGGGAACGGGACGCCCAGCAGCTTGCGGACCGTGCTGTGCCCGCCATCGCACGCGACGAGGTAACTGCCGCGGATGTCTCCGGCCGTGACACCGTCGGCGTCCTGTTCGACCGCCGTCACCTCGTGTCCGCGAAGCACCGGTACGCCTTGGCCAACGAGACGCTGTTCCAGGAAGGCTTCGAGCCGGGCCTGCGGGATGGCGACCGGGTAGGGGTGGCGGGTCCGCCACGGTCGGCAGTCCAACTCGACCGGAAGCCCCGCGAAATGCCCGCCGAATTCGCCGCGGGGCAGTGCGCGGTCGAGCAACGGATCCAACAGGCCGCGCAGGTCGAGCACCTCCGCGGTGCGCGGTTGCAGCGCCCCCGCCCTGGACTGTGCACTGCGCGTGCGTTGCTTTTCCAGCACTACGGCCGGTATCCCGGCCAGTGTGAGCTCGTTGACCAGCATCAGGCCGGCCGGGCCGGCGCCGACCACGATCACCTCGGTCCGCATGTCTCCTCCGTAAGTAGACTCAGTGCAAATATACATCAAGTCTACTCATGCGGTAGGCTAGGTCGCATGACCGAGCCGACGGGATTGCGGGAACGCAAGAAGGCGCGCGTCCGCGAGACGATCGCGGCAACGGCGATCCGCATGTTCCTCGAGTCAGGGTTCGACCAGGTCTCGATCACCGATATCGCGCGGGAGGCGGACGTCGCCCGGCGGACCCTGTTCACGTATTTCCCGACGAAAGAAGACCTTGTCCTGCAACGGTTCGTCGACCACGAGGACGAAGCGGCCAGGATTGTCCGGGCACGGCGGCCCGATCAGTCGCCGCTGGAAGCACTGCGGGAGGCGCTACTGGACAGGTTGCGCCGGCGTGATCCGAGCACCGGCCTGAATGACGATCCCGAGATCATCGCCTTCCTGCAATTGATCCGTAGCACCGAAAGCCTGGCGGCGAGGCTGACTCGCTACACCGCACGTGGCATAGACGCCCTGGCCGAAGCGCTGCGCGAGAGCGGTTTCGATCCGCTCACCGCGCGTCTCACGGCTGCCCAGCTGATCGTGGTAGAGCGTGAACTCGCCTTCATGAATCACGAATGCCTTGTCAACGGCGAATCCGCCGCGGACCGTTACCCGGAAGCGGTCCGAGCGGTCGATCATGCGGTTGATCTACTGCGCGACGGCTTCGGATCCCGCTAGCGACCACCGACC
>JBEKHI010000607.1:0-4844 GCA_050012355.1 Streptosporangiaceae bacterium
CGCGCGCTCAGCCGACGGCAGCGCGTGATACAGCCGGGACACCAGAGACACCTGCTGGGGCCAGCCGATCGTCTCCGCCAGGTCGTAGTTGATCTTCTGCAGCGGCACCGTGTGCAGCGCCCGAGCCGGGAGCACCGGCAGCGCGACCAGCGATCCGATCAGCCCGCCGACGACGATGAGCCCGAAGGTGATCACCCGCTGGCGCCGTCCCCGGTCCGCCAGCCAGCGTTCGGTCACCACCGCGCCCGCCGCGAACAGGTACGTGTACGCCGCGCCTGGGTAGTACGGCTTCCCGCCGAGCACGAACTGGATGAGGATCACGAAGGCGCACGCGATCGCCACCGGACGGTACCGCTTTCCGGCCGGGGAGCGCAGCGACCACCACAGGCCGGCGATCCACACCGGCGTCAGGATGGGGCCCGCGTACAGGATCTGTCCCATCCAGTAGGTAGCCCGGTTGTGGCCCGCCTGCTGCTGCAGCGCGTGGAACACATCGAACTCCGGCCATCCGTTGACCGCTTGCCACACCACGTCGGGCGCGGCCAGCACAACGAATATCGCCGCTCCGGCGAGCAGGTAGCGGCTGCGGGCCAGCCGCCGGGCCTCGGGGACCAGCGCGAACCCGAGGACCAGGCCAGCCAGCAGGAACCCGATGTTCCACTTGGCCTCCGACCCGACCCCCGCGCACAGGCCGATCGCCAGCCACCAGCGCGGTTCGCGGTCTCGCAGCAGCCGGACCACCAGCACCAGCGTGATCGTCCAGAACACGAAATCGGGTGTCGTCGTGGTCAGTTCGTGCAGCGCGCCCAGGTACTGCGAGCACGCCGCCGTGGCGAGCGCGGCCAGCACCTGGCCGGTCCGCCCGGCTCCCAGCAGCCTGGCCATCGCCGCGGTCGCCACCACCATGACGACGAGCGCGAGCGCGGGCAGCACCCGGAATCCGGCGAGTGTGTCTCCGGTCAGGAACGACCATCCGGCGGCGAGCAGCGGGGTCAGCGGCGGCTGGTCCACGTAGCCGAAGGCCGGATGATGCCCGGCGGCGAGGAAGTACAGTTCGTCGCGCATGTAGCCATAGCGTGCGCTTACCGCCATCTCGGCGGCGAAGGCGATCACGGCGACCACCGCGACGCCCGGCCACCACAGGCGGGTCCGGATAGTGTCTTGCGCCACCGTGGGCGTGAATGTAGTACTCATGGAGCCGAGCATGCGCCGGGCAAAGCCGGCCGCACATCGGACGCGCGGATGAACCGGCAACTCACCCGCGCGGAGGATGTCCGGCGTCGTTTACGCCCCGTAACATCGGATTCGTGGCGCCATGGATGAAGCGACCCGGTGTCCAGGACCTGGCGCTTGGCCTGGTCCTGGCCGTGGTCAACGTCGTGTCGCTGCTGCCCTACCGCAAGGACCTGCACCCGTTCTGGCTCGCTCTCGTGCTCGTCACGGCCCAGGCGCTGCCGCTGATCGTCCGCCGCCGGTTCCCGGTTCCCGTTATGGCGATCATCGGCTCGGGCCACGGCGATCGCCCTTTATACGGTCTTCGACCGCAGCTGCTGGCTGTGGCGCTGGGTGGTGGGCGTGCTGACCGGCGTCGGTCTGGGAATCTCGCTGTCCACCCCGGGCCACGACGAGCCGTACGAGGCGATCTATCAAGGCCTCATATTCGTGACGGCGGCGGCCGCCGGGCAGCTCAGCCGCGCGGGTCACACCGCGCTGCGCGCGCAGACCAGCCGCGCCGACCGCGCCGAGGCCGAGCTTGAACTGGGCGCCGCGCGAGAACGGATGGCGATCGCCCGCGAACTGCACGACGTCGTCGCCCACCATGTGAGCCTGATCGCCGTGCAGGCCGAGGCCGCCGCCTCGTCGCTGCCGGGCCGGCCAGCCGTGGCCCGCACCTCGGTCGACATCATCAGCGAAACCGCGCGGACCGCTCTGACCGAGCTCCGCCGCATCCTCGGGATCCTGCGGGCCTCCGCGGCGGGAACCGACGGTCCCGCCCGCTCGCACACGTCGCCGCCCAGGTCGCTCACCGACCTGGGCACGCTGCTGGATCAGGTGCGTGGCGCCGGGCTCGCGGTCGACCTCACCGTCACCGGCGATCCGTTCCCGGTCGCGCCCGGGGTCGGCCTGACGGCATACCGGGTCGTGCAAGAGGCGCTGACGAACACGATCAAGCACTCCGCCGCGACGACCGCTGAGGTCGCGCTCGACTACGCGCCGGGGTACGTCGCGCTGCGGGTCAGCGACTCGCCGAACGGAGCCACGCGGGTCCTGCGGGAGCCCACCGGGCCGGGATCCGGCTTCGGGCTGGCTGGCCTGGCCGAACGGGTGGCGTCCTGCGGCGGCAGCCTGTCGGTCGGTCCCGATCCAGCTGGCGGGTTCACCGTGTCGGCAAAGCTGCCCTCGTCATGACCGGCATCCGTGTCCTGGTGGTCGATGACCAGGAGCTGGTGCGGGCCGGCTTCTGCGTCATCCTCGAAAATACGGATGGCATCACGGTGGCGGGCGAGGCAGCCAACGGGGAGGAGGCGATCGCCGCGGTCGAGGCCACCGCGCCCGATGTCGTGCTGATGGACATCCGGATGCCGGTCATGGATGGTCTCGAGGCGACCCGCCGGATCGCGGACGTCGACGACCCGCCCAAGATCGTCATCCTGACCACGTTCGACCTGGATGACTACGTCTACGAGGCGCTGCGCGCCGGGGCCAGCGGCTTCCTGCTCAAGGATTCGCCGCGACACGATCTGGTCGCCGCGGTCCGCGCCGTCGCGGCGGGCGACGCACTCTGCTCGCCCTCGATAACGAGGCGGCTGATCGCGGCCTTCGCCCGGCGACCGCCGGAAACCGCGCCGTCCCCGCACCGGCTCGCCTCGCTCACTGGCCGCGAGCGCGACGTCCTGATGCAGCTGGCCAGGGGCCGGACCAACGCCGAGATCGCCAAGGCGCTGTTCCTCAGCGAGGCGACGGTCAAGACCCACATCGGCAACCTGTTCGCCAAGCTCGGCCTGCGCGACCGGGTGCAAGCCGTCATCTTGGCCTACGAGACCGGCCTGGTCGTTCCCGGGCAGGACTGACCTGCTGGCATGATCGTTCCCATGACAGTCGTGAAGATCAATGCCATCACGGTCCCCGCCGACAGCGGAGACGAACTGGCCCGCCGGTTCGCCGCCCGGGCAGGCGCGGTGGACAACCAGGATGGCTTCGAGGGTTTCGAGCTGCTCAAGCCGGCTGACGACCGGACGACCTGGCTGGTGGTCACCCGCTGGCGGGACGAGGAGTCATTCCAGGCGTGGGTGCAGTCGCCCGCGTTCAGCCACGGCCACAAGTCGGCTTCCGAGCGAGCGGGCGGGGATGCCCCGCCGCCCGTCGGCGTCAGCAGCGAGGTGTGGAACTACGAGATCGCCGGCGGTTCACCGGGTCGCCCACGATAGCGCGGAGCGGATCAGGGCCTCGCTCGCCGGGAGGCCTTTCTCGTCGGCGCGTTGCCCGTACGGGGCACCGTAGACGGGAGTGTGCGGCTGCTGCCGCCAGCTCTCGGCGAGCGTCCCGGCGTCGACCGTGCTGTACCCGATGGAGTCGAGGAACGAGCTGACCGTCTCCTTGGCGGCCGCGTCGTCTCCGGCGATCGGCAGGTACGTGCGGTCGGACGCCCCGGCCGGGCGGGCCAGGTTCAGCAGGTGCGGGAAGAAGATGTTGTTGAACGCCTTCACGACCCGCGCACCCGGGATGTGGCGGAGCAGGTACTGGCTATCGGTGAGTTCGCCGGCGTCAAGTTCCGGCACCAGCCCGTCGCGCAGCGGATAGTAGTTGCCGGTGTCGATCACGACCTTGCCGTCCAGCGGCGCGGCGGGTACGGCCTGGTTGGCCTTCACCGGTATCGTCACCACCACGATGTCCCCGGCCGCGGCGGCCCTCTCCAGTGTCCCCGCCCGGGCCGCCAAGCCCAGCTCGGCGACGAGGTCCGTGAGCGTGCTGGGTCCCCGCGAGTTGCTGACCACCACCTGGTGTCCAGCGTTCACCGCGAGCCTCGCCACGGTACTTCCGATGCGTCCGCTTCCGATCAGTCCGATGGTTGCCATGGTCACGTCAATGCCCGCTCACCCGGCCGGCATTCCCGCCAGTAAGATCACCCGGGTGGATAAGCTTTCCGGCGGCGCCGTCCCGCGCCAAGCACGCCCAGGCGACGAAGACGGGATCCTGGACTGTATCCGCAGGCTCGCGGAATACGAAAAAGAGCCCGACGCGGTGCGGACAAGCGCCGGTGACCTACGCCAGACCCTGTTCGGGCCGTCGCCCTCGGTGTTCGCGCACGTGGTCGAGAAGGACGGTCAGATCGTCGCGATCGCGATCTGGTTCCTGAACTACTCCACCTGGACCGGCCGCAACGGCATCTACCTCGAGGACCTGTTCGTGCGCGACAGTGAGCGCCGCCACGGCTACGGCCGGGCGCTCCTGCAGGCACTAGCCGCGGTGTGCGTTGACCGCGGGTACAGCCGCTTCGAATGGTCGGTCCTCGACTGGAACGAGTCCGCCATCGGGTTCTACCGCTCCATCGGAGCCGTCGGCATGGATGAGTGGACCGTGCAGCGAGTCAGCGGTGCCGCCCTCACCCGGCTCGCCGGCGTTGCCGCCGAAGGATCAGCAGGATGATTCCGTAGCCCGCCACGCATTCGAAGGCCAAGGTACCGAGGGTTGCCGTGATCGCGTCGCTGGCGTTCTCAACCCGGTCATAACCCACGCCGAACGCCCAGAGCGGCACCGCCACCTGGGTTGGCTTTCCCAGCGGGATCTGGCCCTTCTTAGTCGCCTGGATGCCAGCGGGCTCGATGATGCCCCTCGTGTAGGTG
>JBEKHI010000608.1:0-3334 GCA_050012355.1 Streptosporangiaceae bacterium
AACGGCTGCGCGTACTGCGTCGACATGCACACCAAGGACGCCCGTGCGATCGGCGAGACCGAACAGCGCCTCTACGCGCTGCCGGTCTGGGAAGAGACACCGTTCTTCACCAGCCGCGAACGGGCAGCGCTGGCCTTCACCGAGAACGTCACCAGGGCCCGGGTTTCCGACGAGGCATACGCGGCGGTCGCCAAGGAGTTCAGCGAGCGGGAAGTCGCCGCGCTGCTCAGCCTGATCATCGCGATCAACGCCTGGAACACGATCGGCTTCACCACGCACGCCTGGGAGCCGGGCTCCTACCAGCGGTTAGTTACGTGAGGCGCAGCGCGCGGCTGGCGAGATGAACGGCGAGGCGCTGGTCGGGATCGTCGAGGCTGACGGACAATTCTCGCTCGGCGCGCCGGATCCGCTGAGCCACGGTGTTGCGGTGCAGACCGAGCCTGGCCGCTGTCTCGGTGGGCGACCGGCCGCTGTCGAGGTAGACCTCGAGGGTCTCCAGTAGCTGTTCGCCGTCCACGGCGGCGAGCAGCGGCCGCAGCAACTGGGCGGCGTCGTCGCGGAAGGCGGCCGAGCCGTACCAGCCGAGCAGCAGGCGCAGCATGCCGAGGCCTTCGGCTGGCTGGACCGTCTCGCCGCCGCCGGTCGCGGCGGCGACCGTGGCCGCCTGCCTGGCCTGAGCTACCGAGGCGGCCAGGCCCGCGACCCCGGTGGCCGGGTTGCTGACCCCGAGCACGATGGCCGGGACGCCGGGCGTCTGGTGGTAATGGTCCATGGCCTGGCGCAGCCCGGCGATCAGGGCCTGGTGATCCGCCGCGGAGGGCTGGGCGCGGGACGTGGACCACGAGACCCACCCGTCGCCGTACTCCACCAGGGTCGCCACCGGAAGCACGTCGGCGAGGGTTTCGTCCAGCCGGGACCGCGCCGCGACCGGCAGCGAGCGGGGACGGTCGGCGGGGACGCCGGGCATCGTCAGGTAGACGGCGGTGTGCCAGCCGTCGAGGATCCAGCCTGCCTTTACGGTGCGTTCCGCGATGTGCCCCGGTACCGGGTCCCCGGCCTCAAACAGCTCGGTCAGCAACCCCGACAGGTACCGGGCGTCCCGTTCAGCGGTGAGCTCGTCGGCGGCATTACGTGCGGCGACGTATCCCGCCGCCATGTCTAGCAACATGGCCGCTGTGTCGGCCCAGACGAGACCTCCGCGGTCGGACTCGGCGACGAGCCAGAGGGCCGCGGGATTGCTGGCACCCGGAACCGGTGACACCGCGAAGGCAACCTCGTCGGCTCGTTCGGCGATGGTGACCGGATGGCGGGGAAGACGGGTATGTGCCACGGCTGGGGACTGCCCCGCGGCGATCGTCCCGTCCGGGAGTACGGCCGCGCACCGCGCGTGCAGTACGGACTCGAGCACCGCGAGCGTCCGGTCGAGGACACCCTCGGCGGACCTGAGCCTGCGGGCGGCCGTTCCCACCGCCTGCGCGATCGAAATGCCCGGTGTATGCACGAGCGCGAGCAACCCAGCAGCTAGCTCAGGTCCTGGGGTACTGGGCGTGACGACGATCGGGATGCCGAGCCGGTCCGCGAGCCTGGTGGTAGACGCGGGCACCTCGGTCGCCTGAACACCGGTCACGATGAGCACCCGGCCGCCGCGAGCGGCCATCCGGCGGGCGACGAGTTCAACGAGATGCTGCCGGTAGGTCATGGAGTCACGATCTTGACCGGCGTCGAATACGACGCCGGTGCCGACCACGAAGTCCTGCCAGTCGTAGTGCTCGGTGATGAGCTTGAGGTTAGTGACCGCGGCGTCCAGGCCGGCGCTGCCCCCGACGACGTGCGCCTCCCGCAGTCCTTCGCTGGCCAGCAGGTCGCGGACGCTGAGCGCGGATCTCATGCCAGGGATTCCACGGCAGCGAGTCCGAACGCCGGAAGGCTCACCAGCGCCGCGCCGGGGGACCTGGACCAGGCATCCGGCGCGGCGAAGCGCCAGATATCAAGCTCTTGACCAGTTGTTATGCCGTCGGCGCCGACTGCGGTGAGCCGCCGGGAGTCGAGCGCGCAGATGATGTCAGGTACTGCGGCCACGACCTCACCGTCCTCAATGGCCAGCAGCAGTTCATCAGCCAACTCGATGCGCAGCACCCGCTTCCGGTCGCCTCGGTGCTCCAGGGTGACCGTTCCCGGGCGATGGCTGGTCCGCTGCCGGACTTCGGTGACGAGGCCCTCGAACAGCAGGTGCCCGCCCGCCTCCCGGATCAGCGGAACGGCGTCACCTAGCTGGGCACGGCGGATGGCCACGCCAATGCCCAGCGCCCGGCTGAAGGTGCCATGAATCGCGTGATCGGCGCATTCACTGCCACGCATCAGGTACCCGGCGGTGGCCGCCCACCCGCCGAGTGCTGGCAGCGCCGCCCGGGCGAGCCGCTCGACCGAGGCGTTGGAGCCGGCTTCGATAATCATCGTGTCGGCCGTCGAATTCGCTAGGACCAGCGGCGTGGCACTGATCCCGGCGGCGGTGAAAACCGTCTGCTCGATCCCGGGGAACGCGCGTCCCATGCCGTCCGCGTCGATGAGCGGCAGGTCCAGCCACCGTGCGCACAACACGGCAACCAGGGCATTGGCGCCAGCGGCTTCCAAGCCGAGGATCGCGTCCAGCCGAACACCCGCGTGCCGCTGGAGAGCCTGGACGGCGGTGACGAATTCGTCGCCGGAGGGGAGTCGTTCCAGCATGACGGATGTCGCGCCAACCGACGCGACCGCGGCCACCCACGCGTCAGGTCCGAGGTTCCCGGTAGGCACGAGGTCCACCGCGCCGGATGGCCCCAGCGCCGCGGCGATCGCCGCCGCACCCAGCCGGGTATCGCCCCCGCCACCCGAGCCGAGAACCGCCGCGCCGAGGGCGAGGTCGGCCGCATTTCCCGCGTTGACCTGCACCTGTCACATCAAATCACGTGGTGACCAGCCCGAATGCGGCTGGGCCGAACGTGTCGAGCGCCTCTGGTGTCCGCATGATCTCGGGCGCCCGGATCGTGTACGCGGTGATCCGCTGGCCGAAGCGGAGCGACTCGGTGGTGACCGGTTCCGCCGTCTCGGCGTCGAGCGTGCAGATCAGGTCGGGCACGATCACCCGGACCTCGCCGTCGATCCTGGCCTCCAGATGCTCGTTCTGGAAGGCGATGACGAGCTGGCTGCCAGTACCGAACGCTTCCATGACGACGGTGCCGCGAGCGAAGCCGGCCTCCGTCCGCCGGGAGACATCGGTTACCCGCCCGCTGAACAAGATCGTTCCGTCGCCGTAGATGGTGGGCTTCAGCGCCTCGGTCAAGGCGGCGAACGGATC
>JBEKHI010000609.1:0-3332 GCA_050012355.1 Streptosporangiaceae bacterium
GCTACCGGCGCTGGAAGACGCCGACCGACGTGGACCGCAGACTTGAACCTTACGGTCTGGTCCTCAAGGCCGGGCGCTGGTACCTGATCGCCGCTCCCGGACCGCGCACCTACCGGGTCGACCAGATCATCGATCTCCGAGCGCGCGAGGAGACCTTCCAGCCGCCGCCCGACTTCGACCTAGCCGGATACTGGCAGCGCTACCGCGACGACTTCCTGTCCGGCCTGTACACGGGTGCGGCCGTGGTCCGCCTCTCCCCGGCGGCGCTACCGTGGCTGACCGGTGCCGCCGCCCAAGCCGCGGCCGACACCGGCATCCCAGAAGAAGACGGCTGGATCCGGGCGGTACTGCCCATCGAATCCGTCGATATCGCGCAGCGCGCGTTCCTCGCGCTAGGCACCGAGATCGAGGTACTGGAACCACCGGAGCTACGTGCCCGCCTCGCGGCCACTGCCCGGGCGCTGGCCATCCGCTACGCCAGCGGCGGGTAGCTGTCGCGCCCGCGGCGGAACTTCACGCGCTTACGCGGACGCTGTCAGCGCTCTCGACCGGGGTGGCGGCCTGGACGGCACTCTCGGGTGAGACATCCGCCCGGTTCAGGGAGCAGCGATCTTCCGCGTACTCAACGATGATCATGGTGCCGCCCGGTCCGGGAAAGACCGACCACTTGATACCCGGCACTTCCGCATGCGCACGCGTCCACCGAGACATCTCCTGTTTGGTGGTGATATGCACGATCTCGGTGACCCCGGTGATCACGCTGTCTCTCCTTCATGGTGTGCGGTCAGCACTCCGTGGCCATGGGGATCCAGGGATCTCTTAGATGGCACGCAGGCATGCGCATTAGCCGTCCCGTTGGAGACGACCTCAAGATGGGTTTGGTACCGCACCGCGGCAGACCGGGCTGCTATGGTCTAGACCGCTCTCCGCGCCATTACTTATACCAGATGCTCGAGAGGCCCGCGAAGTCTCCCGTGGCGTACCTGGCACCTCGCCTAAGCCGGGTCACATAGCCCTCTGGCCGCGCGGAAGCCCGTCGTTTACGCTGGCAGGCGGACAGCGGTCGATCCAGGCGCGGCAGCCCGAGGTTCATCGGCGGGGACTCTCCAGTCTCCCGTCGACGACAGTGATCTCGGTCACGTGCGTCCGCCCGGGAAGCATCGACCAAGGCGGCCCGGGTGGGAGAATATCCGTTATGAGCGGCGTCGTCGGCAGGAACAACGTGGTAATCGCCGGCCGTGCGGACGGCCCGGTGGTGATGCTCGCTCACGGGTTCGGCTGTGACCAGAACATGTGGCGGCTGATCGTGCCCGGGCTGGCCAGGGACTTCCGGGTGGTGCTGTTCGACCATGTGGGGTCAGGCCGGTCCGATCTGACATTGATGAACTGCTCGACTCGCTCGACAGCAACTACCTGGGCTGGTCGGCCGTCACCGTGCCGACGCTGATCCCGCAGTGCGCCCGGGACGCGATCGCGCCCGCCGAGGTCGGCGCGTTTGTCCGCGACGAGATTCCGGGCAGCATTTTGGTGACCCTGCCGGCGACGGGTCACTGCCCGCAGCTGAGCGCCCCGGAGGAAACTTTCGCGGCGATCGCCTCCTTTGCCGCCCCAGGGCCGTGAACAGCACCGCGAACGGCCCCGGCGACGGCGGTCACCCAGCGGAGACGGATTTCCCCGCGCTGCTCGAAGACAGCGCCGAGGACCTGTATGAGAACGCACCGTGCGGCTATTTGTCCACGCTCCTGGACGGCCAGATCGCGAAGATCAATGGCACCCTGCTCAGCTGGCTCGGGTACACCAGGGACGAGCTGGTAGAGCGCCGTCGTTTCTCCGATCTGCTCACCGTCGGCGGCAAGCTCTACCACGAGACCCACTTCGCGCCCCTACTGGCCATGCAGGGTCACATCGGCGGCGTCGCGCTGGAACTGAAAACCGCCAGCGGCGCGCGGCTGCCCGTGCTAGTCAATTCCGTGGTCAGTACCAGCCCGGCCGGAAAACCACTGCTCATCCGCACCACCATCTTCGACGCCCGGGATCGCCGCGCCTACGAACAGGAGTTGTTGCGCACTCGCCGGGAAGCCGAGCATGAACGCGAACGCCTCCAGCTTCTCGTCACCACCTTGCAGCGCAGCCTGCTGCCTCCGGCGCTGCCGGACGTGCCCGGCCTGGAGTCCGCCGTCCACTACCATTTCGCCTCCCTGAACGAAGTCGGCGGCGATTTCTACGACCTGTTCCCGCTTAGCCGGGACCGGTGGAGCCTGTTTCTGGGCGACGTGTCCGGCAAAGGCGCGGACCCGGCGGCCGTGACCTCGCTGATCCGCTACACGCTGCGGGCCGCCGCGGTCTACGACCCCAACCCCGGCACCGTGCTGAGCACCCTCAATGACGCCTTGCGCGAGGAGTACGAGCGTGATTACGGCCATTTCTGCACCGCGATTTTCGGCCTGCTCACTCCCGACGGCGACGGCTTCACACTCACCCTGACCAGCGGCGGTCATCCGCTCCCCCTGCTGATCGGGGCGGACGGTAGCGTCGGCTATCCGCCGATCCCGGGCGGCCCGTTTATCGGCGTCCTCGACGACGCCGCCTTCACCGCGACCGTGATCCAGCTAAGGCCCGGTGACACCCTCCTGCTCTATACCGACGGGCTGACCGAAGCGCGTACCGGCCCGGGCCGGGAGCGTTTCGGCGACGGCCTAGATGACGACATCGCCGTCCTGGCCCTCGGCGTGCCGCCACCGGCGCGTTTCCCTAGGACGCGCTAGGCAAGGCGAAGGCAACTGTCACCTGCGACCGGTGCGGGCCGGTTACCGCGGTGAAGTAGTCGGCGGCCTGCCGCACCAGCCACAGGCCATGTCCGGGCTGGTACGGCCATGGGTCCGGCACTGAGGCGGTCGTAGAACGCTGATCCGCGGTGGCCGTCACCGACTGGTCACTGGCATAGGCAGTGCCTGGGTCGGTGACCTGGCAATGCAGGCTCCCGGCCGCGACGTGGAGGCTGAGCCGTCCCATTCCACCGCCGTGACGGACCGCGTTGGCGGCGAGTTCGTGGACCACGAGCACGACGTCGGTGGCGCGGCTTTCCGGCATCCCCGCTGCCGTCGCGTAGGCGAGTACCACTTTGCGCAGGATGCGTAGGGTGCCGGTGTTGAATTCCTGTTCCAGCATTACCGTCGCCTCTGCGCCATTGCCTGGCCTAGGGGGCTGTTCCAGCCGACCCTCGGTGGTCACTGGAGGCCCGTTCGCTTTCCCGACGCTGATGTAGCGCGATTGGTGTCCGCCGGTTGCCTAGCCGCTACCCGGAATCTGGCGGCCTGAACCAGTACGCGTTC
>JBEKHI010000610.1:0-3325 GCA_050012355.1 Streptosporangiaceae bacterium
ATCGGGTCAGCAGCTTCCTCAATATCCGGGTGAAAGACATCCATGCCATATATGCGGAGTGGAGCGCCCGGGGTGCTCAGTTCCTGACGCCGCCGAAACAGCACCAGTACGAGATCCGCTGCTACATCCGCGATCCCGACGGTTACCTGATCGAAGTGGGGCAGACCACGGACCCTGAGGGAGACTGGTCGCCCGCTCACTGGCCGCCAAGCACGCGCGCCGGCGATTCGGAGTGAATGCCCAGGTCACCGGCAACGCCCCGCGAGCCGCCGGTGGCCAGTCACCGGGGTACTGAGCCTCGATCCATCTCGTGACGCTGAGGAGGTCCGGTCATGACCACCGCGATCATCGGCACCGGAGGGATCGGATCGGCTATCGCCCTCCAGCTCGCCTCCGGCGGTGAGGCCCTCCGGCTCTCAAGCGCCGATGTTAAGTCGGCACGAACGCTGGCTGCAGAGATCGGTCGCGCTGCGGTCGTCGCCGTCGACAACCGCGACGCGTCGCAGGACGCCGATGCCATCATCCTCGCGCTGCGTTTTACCGTGCTGAAGAGCGTCATAGACGAGATCGGCCAATCGCTGACCGGCAAGGTCCTGGTCGTTCCGGGCAACCCGCTCAGCACGGACGCGCAAGGTAAGGTCACACGTCTCCTGCCGGAAGGGCAGGGAGCTAGTGACCGGTCACGTCGCCGTGCGCAGCGCCGCCTGGCACATTTCCGGCAGGTTGCCCTCGGCTATCTTCGCGGCCATCCGCACACCGATGACCGCGAGCGCGAAACCGTAGGCGGCGGAACATGGCAGCAGCACCCCGATCCGTATGACGTCCGGCCCGTGCGCGGCCAGCACGGCGCCGGCGATCACCGGCGCGGCCAGCACCGCGGTGCCCGCCAGGATGAGGAGGCCGCCAAGCCGGTAGCCAGAGTAACCCGGCGCGGGCACGACCACCGGAGTACCGGCCCGCTTGACCACCGGGTACGGCAGCGCCGCGGTGAACAGGTCGCTCAGCCCCAGGGCGGCACCGATCCCGGCCAGGACGACCGGTGTCGCCTCGACTCCCATGCTGAGATCGCTGACCGCCGCAGCCAGTGCGAAGCAGACCGCGACGATCAGCGTAGTCCCGATGGCGCACAGCACGAGGTTCCGGCCCGAGAAGTAGGCACGCAGGTCGCGACGGCTGCCCAGCGCCGTCGCCTCGAGGACGAACGCCGGTCCGGTCAGCCCGGCCGAATTAGCGTAGAAGATCCCCACGAACGCGGTACCGAAGACCGCGCTCGCGAGGATGAACGCGGGATGATGCTTGTGGCCGAAGACCGAACTCGCGGAGAACGCGAACGTTAGCACCGCGACGAGCGCCCAGTAGACGAGCGACGTCGGCTCGCGACGCTGATAGAGCCAGAACCGGGCGGCGACCGTGCCGCGCAGGCCCAGCCCGGCCAGCGGCAGCCGCGTGCCGCGGACCCGCGAGGACTGGGTAGTCGTGTCAGCGGTAACCAGAGCCCGCTCGAGCGAGCGGACCCACAGCCAGGCGAAGACGACGATGACCGCGGCCAGCGCCCCCAGGCGGGCGAACGCCAGGCCGGTATGACCGTCGGAGGCATCCTGGATGGCGTGCGCGGCGAGGCCGGGCGGCAGCCAGCGCATCCACGAGTCCAAGCCGGTGAAGCTCGCGGCGGTGAGCTTGCCGTCGCTGACCGCCTTCGGTACCACCTGAGTGAAGAGCTCATACAACGCGAACAGCGGGATGATCATGAACGCGGCCAGATCCCGCCCCCGGCGCGAGCGCAGCATGCTGGCCAGGGACGTCATCACGAACCGCGACAAAGTAATGCAGAACAGGACCTGCAGCACCACCGCGACCACCGCGACGATAACGCCGAACGCGCCGCTGGCCAGACCGACCGTCACGCCGAGCAGACCGATGACGTTGGCAACCGGCCAGAAACCGGTAAACGACGCCGCCAGCAAGCCGACCGCGAGCCCCCGGGTGCGCAACGGGTACAGCGCGAGCGTCGAGGGGTCGAGCGTGCTATCCAGGCCGAAGACCATGATCGGCGCTATCAGCCACCCGAACGCGAACACGGTGAAGACGACCGAAGTGAGCTCCACCGACGTGCTCTTACCGCGGAACGCGGCCAAGACAAGGAAAGTGCCAATCGCGAGCATAACGGCGAATGCCGAGCTGATGATGAACGAGACCTTCGCGGCGCCGGACGAGCGCAGCGCGTTGACCAGCAGGCGCAGTTTCAGCTGGACGAAGAGCCGAGCCACGACAGCACCTCCTTGTCGGTCGCCCGCGGTCCCACCAGATCGATGAACGCCCGCTGCAGTGTCTTGCCACCGCGGACCTCGTCGATGGTGCCGGTCACCACGATCTTGCCCTTGTCGATGATCGATACGTGGTCGCAGACCTGCTCGACCAGTTCCATGACGTGACTGGAGAACAGCACCGTCGAGCCGGATCCGACGAACCGGGTCAGCAGCTGGCGGATCACGTCCCCGGACACCGGGTCAACCCCCTCCAGCGGCTCGTCCAGAAACAACACCGGCGGGTTGTGGATCAGCGCGCAGCCGAGTGCGGCCTTCTTGCGCATGCCAGTCGAATAGTCGGCGACCAGCCGCTTGGCGTCCCCGGCGAGGTCCAATACGTCCAGCAGCTGAGCGGCTCGCGAGCGCGCCTGGTCGGCCGGCAGTCCCCGCAGCCTGCCTGCGTACTCCAGCTGTTCCTCGCCGCTCAGCCGGTCGAACAGCCTGGCCTCCGCGGGGACCACGCCGATGGCCGCCTTGGCCGCGGGCGGGTCCTTCCACACGTCAATTCCGTTGATCAGGATCTGGCCGCTGTCTGGCCGCAGCAGCCCGGTCATCATCGACAGCGACGTGGTTTTGCCCGCCCCGTTCGGACCGACGAGTCCGGCCAGCGAACCCGCCGCGACCTCCAAGTCGATGCCGGCCACGGCTTCCTTCGCACCGAACTTCTTCCGCAGCCCGCGCACCACGAGCGCCGCTCCGTCAGTCCTGGGCACTGCCAGTCCCGGGTAGTGAGGCAGTTCGGCGTCCGCGCCTTCTGGTGTGCTCATTTGCTGCCTCCGCCCGCGGCGAGTCCGCCCGTTGCTCACCGCTACGCCATCATTCCACGCGGGCGTCGTATCGGCCGCTCGTATCCCTATCCCATTTCAGTGCCTCGCTGCAACGTGCGGCCTCACAGCTGGGATCTCAGCACGTCGAACTCGCAGCCTGGCGAGGACGGGTCGAAGCCGTGCTCGATCAGCCAGCGGGCCGCCCGCAGGCTTCGCAACGACCACCACGCGCGGATCACGTCGAGGTCGACG
>JBEKHI010000611.1:0-3312 GCA_050012355.1 Streptosporangiaceae bacterium
GCTGGGGCTATAACGCCAGCGGTGGGCCATCGATGGGCCTAAAGAAGTGCCTCAGTCCAGGTAGTCGCGCAGGACCTGAGACCGGGACGGGTGACGCAGCTTGCTCATGGTCTTGGACTCGATCTGGCGGATGCGCTCGCGGGTAACGCCGTAGACCTTGCCGATCTCATCGAGCGTCTTCGGCTGGCCGTCGGTCAGGCCGAACCGCATCGAGACCACGCCTGCCTCGCGCTCTGAGAGCGTGTCGAGGACGCTGTGCAGTTGCTCCTGCAGGAGCGTGAAGGACACCGCCTCGCCGGGCTGGATGGCCTCGGAGTCCTCGATCAGGTCGCCGAACTCTGAGTCGCCGTCCTCGCCAAGCGGCGTGGCCAGCGAGATCGGCTCGCGGCCGTACTTCTGTACCTCGACGACCTTCTCGGGGGTCATGTCGAGTTCCACCGCGAGCTCTTCTGGCGTGGGCTCGCGGCCGAGGTCCTGAAGCATCTGCCGCTGCACGCGGGCGAGCTTGTTGATCACCTCGACCATGTGCACCGGAATGCGGATGGTCCGCGCCTGATCGGCCATGGCGCGGGTGATCGCCTGCCGGATCCACCAGGTCGCGTAGGTGGAGAACTTGTAGCCCTTGGTGTAGTCGAACTTCTCGACCGCGCGGATCAGGCCGAGGTTGCCTTCCTGGATCAGGTCGAGGAAGAGCATGCCGCGACCGGTGTAGCGCTTGGCCAGCGACACCACGAGGCGGAGGTTGGCTTCCAGCAGGTGATTCTTGGCGCGGCGGCCGTCGTCGGCGATCCACTCGAGGTCGATGCGCCCGTCGGTCGAGAGCGTGTCACGCCCCTCGGCGAGCTTCTCCTCGGCGAACAGGCCCGCCTCGATGCGTTTGGCCAGCTCCACCTCCTGCTCGGCGTTCAGCAGGGGAACCTTGCCGATTTGCTTGAGGTAGTCCTTAACCGGGTCGGCGGTGGCGCCAGCGGTCTGCACCTGCGCGGCCGGCAGGTCATCATCGTCGTCCCCGAGGACAAGGATCTCCTCCTCGTCCTGCGGAGCCTCGGTCTTGGCCGCCGCGGCCTCTGGCTCGTCAGCGGCCGGTTCGTCTTCTTCCAGCGCGACGACGACCGTCTCGTCCTCAACGACGAGATCAACGTCGGCGGCGAGATCTTCTTCTGAGATGTCCTCGAGGTCGTCTAGATCCGCGGCGATCTCATCGCCGTCGACTACCGCGAGGTCAGGTCCCGATTCCGGCTCGTCACCGAGCATGTCCGCAGAGCCATTAGGCGTCTGCGCGGGTACCTTCGCCGGTTCCGTAGCCTGAGCCTGCTTCGGCCCGGACGGCCGGGTGCGCTTGCGCGCCGCGGAATTAGCAGCGCTCACCACGACGGTCACCCCTTCCTTCGCTGGGTAGCTTCGCATGGGCTCGGCTTGATTCCCTCAGGGTCTCCTCCGGGTCTAGCGCCACAACCAGCCCGCCTCCTCCACCACGATAGGTGCCATACGGGAGTGCTTGGTTCACGATCCCCGTATCCCGGGGACCTGCAACACCAAGACAGTGACGTCGTCATCTTGTTCGTGACCAGCGAGCATATGATCAACCAGGTATTGCAGCAACCGCTTGGGCGCCTCACGAACGTCCGGTGGCGCCTGGCTAGCGACGTTGACCAGCTCGTCTAGTCCCCGGTCAAGGCCGCGAACCCGGTTCTCCACCAGCCCGTCGGAGTAGAAGACGGCGGTCGCTCCCTGCGGCAGCTTGAACGGGTGCTGCTTGCGCGCCGACGGCCAGCCCAGCGGGGTCCCGGCCTCGGTCGGATCGAGCACCGGCACCTTGCGCGGGCCGCCGATGAGCAGCGCGGGCAGATGCCCTGCGTTGCCAGCGAGACCCTCGCCGGTTTCCGGGTCGATGACCAAGTAGGAGACGGTGGTGACCTGCTCCTCCATCTCGGTCGCGGAGAACAGCCGGTCAAGACCGGCGAGCACCGCCGCGGGCCGCGGGTCGGTCAGGGCGAGCGCCCGCAGCGCGTTGCGGACCCGGCCCATTCCAGCGGCCGCGATGAGCCCCTTGCCCATTACGTCACCTACAGTGACCGCGAGCCTACGATCCGGCAACCGGAAGACGTCGTACCAGTCGCCGCCGATCTCCATGTTCCGGGCGACCGGAAGGTACCGCGCCTCCATGGACAGTCCTGGTATCTCGGGCAGCTTCTCCGGCAGCAGGCTGCGCTGCAGCGTCTCCGCCGTGGTGTGCTCCCGCTCGTAAAGACCGGCCCGTTCCACCGCCAGCGAGCACTGGCCCGCCAGCGCCTCCAGGAACACGCGTTCCTCTTCGGTGATCTTGCGCGGCCGGGAGAACGCGAAACGCAGCGCGCCGAGCGGCGCACCCGCGGCGGCCAGTGGCAGGCCCACCCAGGAGCGCTCGTCGCCAAGCTCGTCGGGGTCGATCTCCAGCTCGCCCTCGAACTGGCGGCGCAGGTCGTCCGGGTCCTCGATCAGCACCGGACGACGGGTGGCGATCGCACGGGTCATCACGCTCGGCATGTCGAGCGTCAGCGCACCACGGAACGAGTCAGGACCCTGCGGCGCCATCCCGATGCCGTTGACAACCCGCAGCCGCAGGCTGTCGGCGTCAAACAGCGCGACCGCCGAACGCAGCGCGCCGATCGCGGTGCGGCCGACCTCGGTGATGACCTCGACCACCTGCTCCACGGTCAGCGCCTCGGCGAGCATCGAGGTTGCCTGCTGCAGCCGCGCGGTCCGCAGCGCCGCCGCGGACAACTGCTCGGTCAGCCGGCCGCGCATCTCCTCGGCTTCACGCTGGCTGGTGACGTCGGTGCAGGCACCGACCCACTCCGCGATCTGGCCGTCACGCTCGATGGGCACTGCCCGCACGTCGTAATGCCGGTAGCCGCCGCCCTTGGTCCGCATCCGGAACCGGTCGTCGAACAGCTTGCCGTTACGCAGGCTGTCCTTCCAGTCCCGCTCGACTCGGTCCCGCTCCTCAGGGTGGATCGAGACCATCCAGCCGTCCCGCTTGAACTCTTCCTCGGTCTGGCCGGTGATCCAGCGCCATTCCGTCGAGTCCTCAAGCATGTGCCCATCCGGCCCGGCTACCCAGACAACCTGGGCACCACCCTGGACGAGCGCGCGGTAGCGCTCCTCGCTGCGCTTGAGCTTTTCCTCCTCGGCGCTGTCCGATCGGCCGAAGGTGGCGATGAGTCCCACGCCAGCCACCTCGCCGGTGACCGGGAACCATTCGAACACCGCGGGCTCGGGCGCGCCGATGGTCTCGGTGGCCCGCTCGCCGGTGTCGGTGACCCGGCCGAG
>JBEKHI010000612.1:0-3296 GCA_050012355.1 Streptosporangiaceae bacterium
GGAAGCGACCTTCCTCATCCTCACCGCGCTGGCGTCGGGGAGCCAGCATGGGTACGGGATCCTCACCGAGGTCACCGAGATCTCCAGCGGGCGGGTGCAACTCCGGGCCGGGACTCTATACACCGCCCTCGACCGGTTGCGAGCCGACGGCCTCGTCGCCGTCGAGCGTGAGGAAATCGTCGAGGGCCGCCTGCGCCGCTATTACGTGCTTACCGATGATGGCGCCGCCGCGCTACGGGCGGAAGCGGCGCGGTTGCAGGCCAACGCCTCGGCCGCGCTGACCCGGCTGCGGCTCGCGGGAGGCACGGCATGAACGACGCGGCGATTCTGGAACGGAGGTATCGCTGGCTCCTGGGGTGGTACCCAACGTCGTTTCGCAAAGAAAATGAGGAAGAGGTCCTCGGCGTGCTTATGGCGAGTGCCCGTGATGGCAAACGCCGGCCGTCCGCGGCGGAGACCGCGGACGTGCTGCGGAGCGCGCTGCGGATGCGTTTCCGGCTGCCGTCGGCCGGATCGGAGAGCCGGGGCTGGTCCGACGCTTGGGCGGTGTTCAGCGTCGTCGCGCCGATCTTCCTGCTGGTCGTGAACCTCGTAGTGGTCGAGATGCCGCCGCACTACCTTCATCTGCGATCACGAGCCATATGGTTCAACGTGAATGTCGCGCCGCGCTACGGCTGGATTCCGTTCTCTGGGCAGGCGCATGCGTTCTACATTTTGCTCATCTTCCAGGCGCTTATCGTGATCGCGGTGCTGGCCGGGTGGCGCTGGGTGGCGCTGGTGGTGATCCTAGGGTCCGCGGTCTGCTGGGGCCTGACACAGGTCACTTATCCGGTGCCGGTCACGCTGGTCACGTCGGGGGCCTACATCCTGGAAACGGTGGCACTGCTCGCCTCACCAGGACCGCGTCGTGGCCGGACTTTGCTGACCTGGGGACACGGCGCGGTGCTGCTCTTGGCGGTAGCGGCGGTCAAGCTGTCCTCGCTCACCTGGCGGGTGATCAATGTGCCAAGGGTCCAGGTCATCGGGGACCCGGAGCCGCTGGCGGACATCCTGCTGATGGTGGCGGTCGTGCTCGCGATCGCCGCCGTGATTGGCCCGGCCCTGCTTCGGCAGGGGAGCCACGCGAGCGTGCTGATGGCCGCGCTGCTGCGATCGAGTTCGCGTCCGTCGTGTTCGGGCGCGGCAGCTACGGCGACCTCCTGCGATTTGACATCACCCCGCTTCGCCTGGCGATCCTGTTCCTCATGCCGCTGGTGATGGTGGTGCTCGCGGTTCTTATCGCGGCGCGTGGGCGGCTCGCGTCGTCGGGTGCCCGGCTCACGCCTGACGGCTGAGGTCGAGCTCCCTTGACCTCAACCGCGCTTGAGGGTCAATGATGAACGGATCGTGACCCCGGACATGGAAGAGGAACAGGGATGGCGCCACCACGCACCGCCGAACAACGCAAGAGCGACACGCTTACCCGGCTCACGTCGGATGTGGACGTCTGGGTCGCCACTGCCGACGACGCGGGAAACGCCCACCTGCTGCCGCTTTCGTTTTTCTGGGACGGCGCGGGCGTGATCGTCTCGACGCCGCGTTCCAGCGTGACCGGACGCAACCTGAGCCGGGGCGGGCGGGTGCGGGTTGGCGTCGGGGAGGTGCGGGACGTCACCATGATCGAAGGGACCGCCGACCTGGTGCAGGACGAGCAGACTAAGGACGCGTTCGCCGCCAAGCACAGCTGGGATCCGCGCAAAGAGACCACTGAATACGCGTTTTTCCGCATCGTCCCCGACCGGGTGCAGGCCTGGCGCGAGGTCAACGAACTGGCTGGCCGGACTCTGATGCGTGACGGTGACTGGCTCGCCTGAGCAAAGACCTTCTGCGGGCGGCGCTGGCCAGGACGTGGTCCTGGCCAGCGCGGCCCCTCGGGAAGCAGGCCTCAGCAATCAGCCCCACCTGCCGAACGTGAACAAAACGGTAGCTTGCGTCGTCTCCGGGTATCCCTTACCGGGTGACCGAGAAAAGTAATTCTATTCACATCAGCCACATCGACCACATCGTTTTCACCGTCGCCGACATTGACGCCACGATTGAGTTCTATCGGCGGGTCCTTGACCTGGAGGCGGTCGCCTTCGGCGATGGCCGGCGAGCGCTTCAGTTCGGGTCGAACAAGATCAATCTGCACCAGGCGGGCGAGGAGTTTGAGCCACATGCCGCGCGCCCGGTGCCGGGCAGCGTTGACTTGTGCCTGATCACCAGCAGCCCGCTAGATCAGGTCGTCGTGCATCTCGAGGCGGTCGGCGTGCCTATTGAGGAGGGGCCGGTGGCCAGGACGGGTGCGGCGGGACCGATCCTCAGCGTCTACTTCCGTGATCCGGACGGAAACCTAATCGAAATCGCGAGCTATGACGGGGTGTTAGGCAACGGCGTGCATAATGAGCCGGTGGGCGATCCTGACGTGCGGATCCGGCCGGTACTCCAGACTGACCGGCCGACGGTCGAGTGGCTGATGACCGAGCTCTGGGGTGCTCCGGAGACCGTCGTCCACGACACCGTGTTCCATCCGGCGGTGCTGCCCGGGCTCATCGCCGAACTCGGCGGGCGCATCGTCGGGCTGCTCACTTACCACGTGACGGCGGACGTGCTGGAGATCGTCACGCTGAACGCGCTGAACCGGCGCTCGGGCATCGGCTCACTCCTTATTGATGAGGTCCGCGAAGAAGCCAAGCGCCGCCGCTGCCGCGAGGTCACGCTGACCACCACGAACGACAACATCGACGCGCTCAGGTTCTACCAGCGCCGCGGTTTCCGGCTGGCCGCGCTGCGTCCGGGAGCGGTCGACCGGGCCCGCCTGGAGCGGAAGCCCGAGATTCCCCGCTCCGGCGCATACAACATCCCGCTGCGCGACGAGATCGACCTCGTCTGCCCCGTCTGACCCAACGCCGCTGGGTCGTGCGATGCCCGTGTTCGCCATGGGGCTGATGTTGTCTGCCTCAGCAGGTCAACCACCCCATGGATGGCCCACCGCTGGTGCTATAGCCCCCTCGATGGGACATCCATGCCCCGCGCAGACTCAACAGCCCCGCGCCGCGACCCGCAGGCCCGCGGCGGTTAGGCGGCTTTAACCTGGCGGCCCGCTTGCCACACGCCAACCACCCGGGACGGGTCGGAGAATATGGAGATATCTGTCAGCGGGTCGGCGTCCAGGGCGATCACGTCCGCGTCGAACCCAGCCTCCAGGCGTCCAGAACGCGGAGCCTGCGCCCCTAGCGTCAGCGGACCGTTCGCGGTGGCCGCGGCCACCGCGTCCA
>JBEKHI010000613.1:0-3212 GCA_050012355.1 Streptosporangiaceae bacterium
GGCTGCCTGGAGAAGGTGCCCGAGCTCGATTTCGACGAACCGGACGCCGTTGTGCGGATGGAAACCGCGTTCGCGCCGTACGACGGCGCGCACGCCGAACAAGCGCCGTTCACCCGCCAGCTCATCGAGGACGCCATCGCCGAATACGACAACATTCATCGCCATAACGACGGGAGCGCATCCCAATGAGCACCGTGCATGTGGACCACGGGCTGGCCGGACCGCGTCCCCAGCTCCAGGCGGGCATCAGGACTCCCGAGGGCGAGCGGTTCCTCGGCGGGATCGCGGGCACCAAGGTCCGGCAGAACGGCTGTGGCGCCGCCGCCTACGCGGCGCTGTACGCGAACGTGGACGTGATCACCGCATACCCGATCCGGCCCTACACGGCCATCATGATGAACCTCGCGCAGTTCATCGCCGACGGCATCCTGGACGCCGAGTACCTGCACGCCGACGGCGAGCACTCGCAGTTCTCCGCCGCGTTCGGCGCCGGATCGTGCGGGGCGCGCGCCTTCACCGGGTCATCGGGCGTCGGCGTCACCTACGGGTACGAGATGTACTCGATCATCTCCGGCGCGCGGATCCCGATCCAGATGTCGATCGCCGACCGGACGCTTGACCCGCCGGGAGACTTCGGTTCCGAGCACACCGACGCGCTGTGCACCAGGGACATGGGCTGGCTGCTCGGCTGGGCCGCCACCCCGCAGGAGGTCTTCGACAAGTCGCTGATCGCGTACGCGATAGGCGAGGACCCGCGCGTTCTGCTACCTCAAATGGTGGTGCAGGACGGTTACTTTGTCTCGCACATCGCCGGTGAGGTGAAGATGCCTTCCACCGAGCAGGTTGAACGGTTCCTGCCGCCGTACCAGCTGCCGTTTCCGCTCGACCCGCGGCGGCCGGTGTCGCACGGACCGCAGATCCACCCGGAGCAGGGTCCGCCGCTGCAGCTGGAGCGAGCTCGCGCGATGGAGGACGCGATCCCGGTGATCAGGGAGAAAACCGACGAGTTCGCGTCCATTTTCGGCCGCCAGTACCCGCACTTCGTGGAGTCGTACCGGCTGGAGGACGCGGAGATCGCGATCGTGATCTCCGGCGGGCACGCGGTCACCTGCCGGGCAGCGATCAACCGGCTGCGCGAGCAGGGGATCAAGATCGGGATGGCACGGCTGCTGTGGATACGGCCGTTCCCGTCGGATGACCTGCGAGACGCGCTGGCCGGGGTCAAGGCCGTGGGCGTCGTCGAGACCAACCTCGGCCTGGGCGGCGCGTCCTACGGCGGGATCTTGTCGCTAGACGTGACAACCGCGCTGTATCACCTGGACCGAGCGCGGCCGCTGGTGACCTCTTTTATGGCGGGCCTGGGCGGCGAGACCGTCCCGGTCGCCGAATTCGACTGGATGGCCTCGAAGCTGACCGAGGCCGTCACCAACGGCCGCGTCGAGAAAGCAACTCACTGGGTAGGTTTCGAATGAGCTACGAAGTACAGCGCCAGGTCCTCCCCCTGTTCGACGAGACCGGACGCAGCGCCGCCACCGATGACGAACACGGCCGCGACCTGCACTATCTGCCCGACTTCCCAGCAGAGGACCCGTATGCGGCCGGACACCGGACCTGCGCCGGCTGCGGCCCGGCGATCCAGTACCGCTGGGTGCTGAAGGCCGCCGGTAACGACACGGTGGTGGCGGGCCCGACCGGGTGCATGTACGTGGCGAACTCCACCTATCTATGCACTCCTTATACGGTGCCGTGGGCACATACCCCGATCGCCTCCGGCGGCTCGTTCACTTCCGGGATGGCGGCCGGCTATGAGGCGATGATCCGCAAAGGCCGCTATCCCGGCCCGTACCCCAACATCGTGGCCATGGCCGGCGACGGTTCCGCGGCCGACATCGGGCTCGGGTCCATCTCCGGCGCGCTTTACCGCAACCATGACGCGCTGCTGGTCTGCTACGACAACGAGTGCTACGCCAACACCGGCATCCAGACGTCCCCGACGACGCCGTACGCCGGCCTGACCACGTTTACCCCGTTCGGCTCGGCGAACCCCGATGGCAAGAAGCTGCCGCCGAAGAACCTGGCGCGCATGATGGCCGAGGGACATCCGCACTGCTACGTCGCCACCACGACGGTCGGGTACCCGGTCGACCTGATGAACAAGACCCGCAAGGGCCTGAACCACGTCGGCGCCGCCTTCCTGCACTGCTATACCCCGTGCCAGAAAGGCTGGGTGTACCAGACCTCGATGACGGTCGAACTGGGCCGCCGGGTCGTGGAGTCCGGCCTGTTCCCGATGTGGGAGTACCTGCCGGAAACCCAGGAGTACTCGTACTTCCACCCGCCGGTGCAGCGCCCGGTGACCGACTACCTGGCGATGCAGGGCAGGTTCGGGCACATGCTGCCCGAGCACGTGGCGATCACGCAGGTCGCGGCCAACCGCAACTGGGAGCTGATCGGGATGGACGTTCCCGCCTCGCTCCGGGCGCTCGAGGACCCCGAGGCACACAAGCGGCTCGCAGAAGAGGAGTACTCAATGCCGCTCAACCGAGGCGTCGGCGCGTGAGCGAACCCCGTGAGCGAACCGAAGGCCGCCGCGCTGTCTGGACTGACGAGCGATGAGCGCAGCGAAGAGCGAGGAGGGAAGACAGCGCGTAAAGGCGGCCGAAGGTGAGCGAACAAATAAGCAGAGCTTCCAGGTCGTGTTCGACGACGGGCACCAGCAGCGGTACCTGCCATCCCGCGAGGCGGTGCTGAGGTACGTACTCGGAGTCGGCCCGAGAGCGGCGAGCACCCGGTTCGAGGTGTTCTCCTCGTCCGAGGTGCCCGCCGGAGGGCGGACCTTCACGCTGACCGAGGTGATCGATCTTGCCCGCCCCGGCGAGATCGACCGGCTCCGCGCGGAGTTGCTGCCATGACCGTGCCCGAGCCTCCAGCGGGACGCATCATCCCGCTGATGCCAGGAATCGCCCGGGGCAACGGCGACCGGCGGGCGATGCTGCGCGAGGCGGTGCTGCAGGTGGTGGGCCATCTTGTGCTGGAGGCAGTCCCCCCATCGCGCCGCGCCGACCTATTCGACCAAGCGGCGGACCTGCTAGACGAGGCCGGCTGGGGTCTAGACGAGCTCTACGCCGCCGCGACGGAGGCTGAGGCCCGCGAAGCGCTGCTCGCCGCGCTGGACCTCACGTAGTCGCGTGTTACGAAGCCGGTCGATGTTT
>JBEKHI010000614.1:0-3170 GCA_050012355.1 Streptosporangiaceae bacterium
GTTCCGCCCAGCAGCGGAGAGAGCACGATCGAGGCCGGCGAGACGGCTAGCGTGCCGTTATCGGCGGGCGACGTCGCCGTCGCCGTCGCCGAGGCGGGCGCCGACGCGGTGGCGGTGGTGGTAGCGCCGGCCGCTCCGGTCGCCGCTCCGGCCGAGGAGCCGATGGCCGGATGGGTCCCGGTGATCGCGGTGCCAGGCTGGACCGCCGTGGCGCCAGCCGTCGCCCCGGCGCCGCGGGAACCGCCGGTGCCGCGAGACCCCGCCCGCCCGGCCGCTGCCGACGAGCCGGCAGTGCCGTTGCTGCCAACGGCGGCCGGGACGCCAGAGCCTGGCAGCGCGCCGTGGTGCGCTGGTGTGGCGATCATGGTGCCGGCGATGGCGATCCCGGCGGCGCTGGCCGCCGCGACGGTGACGTGAACGGTGCGCGAGTGCCACCACGCCTGCTTGGGCGAGTTCAGCGCCCGCGGGAAACCGCCGTGGGTCAGCGCCACCGGATGCGGCGGCGGCGTGGCGCCACCCGCGGCGTGCAGCACCCGTTCGCGCAGCGCACCGGGCAACGCCGCCGTCAGTGCGGGCAGTGCCAGGATCGGGGCGAGGCCAAGGAACATCGCCGGGGCGAGCTCCCGGCGCCGACGATCGGAACACGCCGGGCAATGCTGGATGTGCCGGTTGAGCCGCTTGCGCAGCAGCACGGTGAGCTTGCCATCCCAGTCCGCGAGCAACTCGTCCAGCTCGGGACAGTCCGGCCGGCCGCTCCGGGCGACGAGCAGCACGCCGAGCGAGGTGTGCAGCTGATCCCGGGCGCGGGACAGCAGCGCGTGCGCGTGGTTGCGGGTGACGCCGAGCACCGCCGCCACCTCGCCGCCGTCGAGGCCCTGCCGGAGCTGCAGCTCGAGCACTTCCCGCTCGGCCGGGCCGACCCCGCCAAGAGCGGCGTTGATCAGGTCGTTCAGCTCACGCCGTTCCGCGTCGGCGGATATGTCCACGGATTCGTCGGTCACGTCCGGCGCCTCTTCAAGCGGCGCGAAGTCACTGCCGCCGCGCAGCCGTCGATGGCACTCGTTGCGGGCGACGGCGTACAGCCACGAGCGGAGTCGCTCCGGGTCCCTGAGGGCGGACAGCCTGGAAGCCGCGATGACGAAGGTGTCCTGCACGGCGTCGGCTGCATCGGCGGGTTCGCGGAGCAGGGTCCGGCAGTAGCTATAGAGGGGAGCAGCGTACTTGTCATAGGCGGCTGCGAGCCCCGCGGGGTCGCCCGCCACGATGGCAGCGACGACCTCACTGTCGCGCATGACCCCACGGTAGTGGCGCGACACCATATCTGAACCCATATCTGGGCATAGAAGGTCAACATCGTTATGAGAGATCAGGGGGGCAACGGGGAACCGGGATCCCGCACCCCCCTCTGGCGATGATCCCGGCTGCCCCGCTGTCCCCGTGCCCCGCTCCCTAAGTAAGAGTCGCGAGCCCGAAAGCCGCCAACGGTTTTTCGGTGACTTTTTGTTACGAGGTTCGCGGGACCTCTCAGATCGCCGATTCAGGGCCGATAAGCACTGCTAGGAGCTCAGATAGCCGGGTGATGATGGCGTCCGGCCGAGCACCATCGAAGTCCGGAACGTCACTATTTGTGATGAGTACCGCGCGCATGCCTGCCCGCTT
Organism: Streptosporangiaceae bacterium; assembly: GCA_050012355.1. Classification (GTDB taxonomy): domain Bacteria; phylum Actinomycetota; class Actinomycetes; order Streptosporangiales; family Streptosporangiaceae; genus JBEKHI01. Next base: position 1,660 of record JBEKHI010000614.1, read on the forward strand.
GGCGCCGTAGATGTCGTCGAACGGCCGGTCCCCGACGAACACGCAGGACGCGGGGTCATTGACCCCGATCGCGGCCATCGCGGCGCGGAACGCCTCCGGGTGCGGCTTGGTCCACGGGATCTCGCTGGTGTAGACGGCGCCGTCGATCAGGCCGGCGAGATCGTCGCGGGTGAAGATGCCCTCGTGCACGGATCTCGGCCACATCGTGTTGGACAGCACGCCGATCTTGATGCCGCGAGACCGCAGCTCCCGCAGCAGCGGCGCGGCGTCCGGATCGGTGTAGGTGTGCGGGTCCCACTCGGTGTGAAAGCTGTCCCAGAACCCAGCTGGCATCGTCACCCCGGCGCGCCCGGCTATATCGGCGAGCGTGGCGCTGGTATGCGAGTCCTCCGACTGCAGCCACAGCGCCGTTTCCGCTGCACGCAGCCGGACCGCGGCATGGGCGGCTTGGCCGGCCGGGAAATGCCTCTCGCAGAGCCCGAGCCAGAGCGCCTCGTGATCGACCGCGTGCCACGGGGTCAGCGTGCCGCCCCAGTCGAAGATGACCGCTTTAACCGTCATAACCCGAATCAATCTATCGTGATCCACCGCCTAGCAGCTGGCGGAGGCCATCTCCGTCGGGCACGACGTGCCGGATGCCGGGGATGCTGGAGAACCCGGCATCCGCGGATACGAGTGCGGTGGCACCGGTCGCGTGCGCCGCCGCGGCGAGGATCGCGTCGAAGGTCCCGAAACCCGACCCCTCCTCGTAGGTGCGCAATCCTTCGCGAAGATCGGCTTCCTCGATGACGAGCAGCGGTGCCAGCAGCTCGATGTAGTCGCGGGCCAGGTCCGCGGCGTCCTTCCGGTTCCGGCGCCGCGACCTGACGTGGGCGAACTCCTGGATGACCTCTGCTGTCGTGGTGGCCTCGACGTCACCCTCGGCGATGGCCTTGACAAGCTGCTGGCACGGTTCCCGGAACTTGTGCTCGGTGCCCACGGCGTAGACGAGCACGGTCGTGTCGAGCACGATCACGCGTGCCGCCCCCTAAGAGAGTCGAGCTCGGAGAGCAGATCGCCGGTATCCATGGGAGTGGCATCGAGGATCCGGAGTCCGGCCGCACCCCGCCGTCGCCTGGCCGAGTGCCAGCCGCCTTCGCCCGTCACGATCTCGGCTCGGATGCGCGGATGGACGACATCGGGGCGCACGATCACGGCGGCCGGTTTCCCGTAGCGGGTGATGGTGATCTCCTCGCCCGCCGCCACCCGGTCAAGTACCTGCGGGAGCGCGGCGCGCGCCTCGGTCATCGTCATAGCGGTAGCGGTCATGCAGATTACTGTACATCACTGTACAGTAATCTGTACAGTTGCGTGCCTCGACGTCCCCGCCGACGGCCAACTCGCGCCACGTGCCGGAGAATCGGACGGTTCCGGCCGCGCGCGCGTGCAGCCGGTCGGTGCATGCCCGGGCGAACGGCAGGTTCTGCTCGACGACCACCAGCGTGATCCCGGACTCCCGCATTCTGCTGGCC
>JBEKHI010000615.1:0-3160 GCA_050012355.1 Streptosporangiaceae bacterium
GGTGGCCAGTTCCTGCTCGTCCTCGTTGAGGGCCTGGCCGGATTGCTGGCTCTGATAGAGCAGCGTCGACAGGATGTCAGCCTTGACGATGCTCGCGGTCACGAACTCGTTGTCCGTGCCGTTGTAGGAGGCTGTCATCCCGGTGGACAGGTCGTCGACGGCGACCGACACATGGCTCCCATCATTTTCGACCGGCAACGCCACCGTCGAGGCGAGATCCTGCTTGGCGGTCGTGGACTTCTTCGCCTTTGTCTTCGTCCTCGTCTTGGACGCGCTGTGTGTCGCGGGGGCGGTTGCCGCAACGTTATGTATCCCGGTGGCTGTCGCGCATCCCGACAGCAGAGCCAGCCCCGCGACGGTAGCACCGATTGTTAGATATCCCTGCACAGAGGGTGACGGTACCTGGTGAACCTGGTGATTATCTGCAATGAAGCTCAGCGCGTTGACAGCGTGGCCATCGCGCGGTCAGGTTCCCAGTAGCCAAGCAGCGACGTGATGAGCCCAGAGTCGTTCACCGTGTAGACGACCAGGCAGTCGACCGTCATGCTCGCCCCGCCGAGATCCATCTCGATGGCGGTCACGTTCGCACAGGACGGACCGTTGGCGAAGGAGTCAGAGATCCGGAACCGGAAACGCTTGACCGCGCCGAAGTTCTGGTCCCAGAACGACGAGATCCCGTCACGACCGCGGTGTCCCGCACCCTCAGGGTCCAGCATGGACGGCCCCACCGGGTCTTTTACCACGGCGTCCTCGGCGAACAGCGAGAGCCACTCGTCCTTGTGCCTGGCGGCCACCGCGTTCATCGACCGCTGAGCCGCACGTCGTGCCGGGTGCTCGCCATCGGGCGCTTCCCAGCTCACCGAACCCTGCTCCATACAAAAACTGTAACACGTTCTAGTTGAGCCGATCCTGGTCGGTGCTGCACAACCAAGCGAAGAGTGGTGGGAGTGCAGCACCGACCAGGGAAAAGAGGCCGCGCCGCCGACTAGCAGTCTCCGTCTGCCGAACAGGTCACCGACCACGCCGAAGTTCAGCTCGAGTACCGCGGTCGGCAGCACGAACGCCGTGGTTACCCAGGCGAGCTGCGCGGCTGAGGTGTGGGCGGGCATAAGGGGGACCCAACGTCTGAGCATGGCGGATGGACACAGATAGTCTCGTCGTTCTGATATGCGAAGGAGGAAACCTATGGCGAACCTGGCGTACGGCGAGTACGGCGCGACTAGCCATGATCAGTCCCGGACCCTGTTCGGGCAGACGATGGGCCTAGTGGCAATCACCGCCGGGATTTTCACTCTTGGCGCCTACGCCGGTCGCCACTTGTCCTACGGCGTGGGCATCGTCGCCTACATCGCCGCGTTCATCTGCCTGCTGAGCATGCGCTTCGCGCTCCGGCGCTCGCCGACGGCCTGTACCGTGCTGCTGTTTGTCTTTGGCGCGCTGATCGGGGTGGCGACCGCGCCGGTGCTCGCCTACTACGCGGCCACCGACCCAAGCGCGCTGTGGCAGGCGGGCGGCGCGACGGCGCTGTTCATCGCCGGGTTCGGCGCGGCCGGGTACGCGACGCGCCGAGACCTGTCAGGGCTAGCCCGCGCCTCGTTCTGGGCACTGCTGGCACTGATCGTGTTCGGGCTGGTGCTGGTCTTCGTGCACATCCCGCACGCGAACCTGATCTACTCCGTCCTGGGGCTGGTGATCTTCGCCGGGATCACCATGGTGGACTTCCAGCGACTGCGCCGCAGCCAGGACATCGCCTCAGCACCACTGCTGGCGGCCTCCATCTTCCTTGACATCCTTAACGTTTTTCTCTTCTTCCTCCGGATTTTCGCCCGGCAGGAAAACTAGTCCCGACGACAGGTGATACTCGGCGTTATGGCGAACGTTTTCGACCATCGGTCACTGCGGATACTGCAGCCAGGCAAGTGGCTGCCAGACCGTGCCAGATACGAGATCTTCGGCCCCGACAAGCAGCTCGTCGCGGTCGTCGAGGAGACATCAGGACACAACAAGATGAAGCTGCTCCGGGGGGCCATGCCAGACACCAGGGTGTTCGCGGTCACCACCGCGGATGGCGAACCGCTGCTGTCACTGGCGAAGCAGACCAGCACCTGGATCACCGAGTTGCGGGATCCGGACGGAAACCTGTTCGGCCAGATCCGCACCGAGGGATCGCGGCGGCATTACACGCTGCTCGACGGGGACGGCGAGACCATCGGGCAGGCGGTGGGCGACCTCGGGTTGAAGAAGTTCTCCGTGAAGCCCCTCACGGGCCGGGAGTGCGCCCGGTTCAGCAAGACCTTCGCCGGGCTCACCAAGGAGATGCTGACCGCCTCGGACCACTACAAGCTGGAGTTCACCGGCCCTGCCCCCGAACCGATGCGCACGATGTCGGTCATGGTGCCGGTTGTCCTTGACCTGACCCTGTACGGGCCGACGTGATCGGGAAATTCTGGTTGAAAACGTCGTCGGGGTCGTAGTGCTCCTTGAGCTCGCGCAGCCTGGTCAGGGTCTCGCCAGGGAAGGCGTCACCCAGCCGCTCCGGGCGGGTATCGGTCTCGAAGCTGATGTACAGCCCGTCCAGGTACCGGCGCAGCTCGTCCCAATGCTGGTGAAACGGCGCTGGGTCGCCACCGACCGATGAGACGTTGAAGTTCTGCCGACGGTGCGGGTAAGCGGTCGCCTGGGGGTCAACATTGTTCACCGCGCCGCCGACCGCGCGGATCGCGATCCACGGGGTGACGCCACTACGCAGCCCGGCCGCGATCGCGTCGTTCACCTCAGCGGTGAGGTGCTCCACGAAGCCGTTGCTGATCAGCGGATTGTCCTGCCCGCCGTAGTGCGTCGCGTCGGCGGGCGGGACAATCGCGGCATACGGGACCAGCTGCGCCTGCTGCTGGAGCACCGGGGCGACCGATAGCAGCGGGGTAAGCGCGGCGACGGCTGCGTCGGTATCGTCGTCGGCGTACACGGTCATGGTCTGGGCTACCCCGCGGGACAGGTACAGGAAGCCGGTCAGCTCGCGCGGCGCGGCCTCGACGAGCTTGCCCCACCGGTCGAGCAGGCTGGCCGGGTCGGACGCCTCGAACGCCATCTGGGCGAAGACGACATCGGGAACGTGGTAGGCCTCGAGCTCGAACTCGGTCACGATGCCGAAGTTGCCGCC
>JBEKHI010000616.1:0-3145 GCA_050012355.1 Streptosporangiaceae bacterium
AACGGCGCAGGACATCCTGCGCCGCGCGTGGCGGAAGGCAGAGCTGGGTTACTGGATCGCATACCCGTACCACGGTCAGGGGCATGCCACGCGTGCGGTCAGCCTGCTGGTCGAGCTGATGGCCAATGAGCTTGGGCTGCACCGGGCCGAGGCGCTTACCCAGATGGACAATCTGGGCTCACAGCACGTTCTCCGCAACAACGGGTTCCTGCCATGCGGGATCTTCCGCTCGCATATCTTCACCGCCGGAGCGTGGCGGGACGAGATCTTGTGGGAACGACTGCTCGACTAAGCCAGGTGCTGTGCCGCTATCGATGGGACCCCGGCGCCAGCGATGGGCCATCCGCTAGCGCCCAGAAGGCGTCGGCAAAGGCCGCTCACTCGGCGCGCAGGGCGGAAACGGTCGCGCTGCTGGCTGCCCAGGTCGCCGGGAGCAGGGCTCCAGCCGCCGCGATCACAACGCCGGCCAGAACCAGCGCGACTAGTTCCCCCACGTGGTACACGTTCAGGAAACTCGCGGGCAGGCCGCTGCCCGCAGCCGTCACGATGGCGTGCATCAGGTACCGCTGGGCGACGATCCCGGCGGGGAGCGCGATCACGCCGGCGACCAAGCCGGTGCCGGTGACCCAGCAGACGACCATGACGATTGTCTGCCGCGGTGTCATCCCGATGGCTTTAAACACTCCGAGGTCGTGGACTCGGTCCCTCGTCATGAGGATGACGGTGTTGAGTACGCCGAGCCCGGCCACGATGGCCAGCAGCAGCGTGAGGGTCGCGATCAGGCCGATGATGATAGGCAGGCCCTTGGTGCGGTCATTCAGGTTGGCGGAGTAGCTCGTGCCGAGCGTGGCGTCCAGTGCCTCCGCGTAGCTTGACGGGGACGTACCTGGCCGCCGCCCGACGTCGTACTGGGTGGCCGCCAGGCCGGGATCTCGGTCGTCGCCGAGGCCGCCGACGGTGCGCAGGCGGTCGCCGCGGTACTGGAGCACCAGCCGGACGTGGTGCTGATGGACATCCGGATGCCGGAACTGGACGGACTGGAGGCCACCAAGCGCATCCTGGCGCAGCAGCCGGGCAGCGACTGCCGGATCATCATCTTGACCACCTTCGACCTCGACCAGTACGTCTACGGTGCGCTAGCCGCCGGCGCCAGCGGCTTCCTACTCAAGCACGTCTCACCCGAGTACCTCACCGCCGCGATCAAGATGATCCGCTCCGGCGACGCACTGCTCGCCCCCTCCGTCACGCGCCGGCTCGTGGACCGGTTTGGTGGGTCCCGGGCATAATCCGCCAGCCTGACGATGTGCCCAGGGCCCTCGGCGGCAATACTTCGGCGCAGGAAGCGCAACTCGCTAATTCCTCAGTCCTCCGGTCATGATCTTGCGAGCATATGATGTGCCACGCGACGTTATGATAATTATGCACTTAATATCAGGTGCGGTGGCATGAGGAATTCTTATATGCGCCATGAATTCTTTGAAACCCTTATCTGCTGGCGCGGGGTTAAACTGATGTGCGACGCTCGTTCCTATCGATTGGGGAGGGCCAGATGGCAGTGGTGTGGGACCAGGTGACCCGCGACGAAGTGCTGCGCGCGCGCTGCAGGAGTATGACCAGCTCGGAGCGGAGGCGTTCTTCGCCGCGCATGGCTTCGGCCCGACCACGACCTATGATCTCGTCTCCGGTGATCGCCGTTACCCGCCAAAAGCGATCCTCGGCACGGCTTATGAATTCGCTACCGGCCGGCGCCTCGCACCCGGCGACTTTGAGGGCGGAAAGAGCGGCGCGGTCACGGTGCTCGAAAAGCTAGGCTTCACGATCGAGCACAAGTCACATCATTGACGGTTCAGTCAGGAAATGCACCAGCCGGTGATCGGGCCCCGGGGCACTAGCTGACCCCATCGATGGGCCACCGGTGGGGTTCTAGCGCCAGCGATGGGTCATCGCTGGGCCTCCGTGAGAGCCAAGCTCGCTCACCCGTGGGGCTGGTGGTGCGGACGGGCGGACGGTACGCGGCTTATGCCGTAGCGGGCGTTTGCCGGGGTGCGGCCCGCGAAAACTCGTGTCGCTTTGGAACGTTCCTCGACCAGTGCTGGTGTCGTGCCTAGATAAAGCCCCTCTGGTCAGTAAACTACTCCGAACCAGGGAAGCGCGGCGGCCCGAGGTTTGTCCTCCCCACGATGTGGCTGGCGGCCGATGCCGGACCTCGCGCGAGTTCTGTGACAGCCTAGTGTGAGAGGACAGATATCTGATGGCGCAGAAGGTGCGAGTTTCCTTCGTTGATGACCTTGATGGCAGCGAGGCTGAGGGCACTGTCCGGTTCGGGCTTGACGGAGCGGATTACGAGATCGATCTGAACGCCGGGCACGCGGCGGCCTTGCGTGACGCGCTTGGGAAGTACGTTGGGCACGCCCGTAAGACCAGCAGTTCGGCCCAGCGTCGTGGTGACCGGGGTTCGCGGCGTCCTCGCCAGGACACCACCGCGATGCGGGAGTGGGCGAAGGCTCAGGGGCTCAACGTGGCTGAGCGCGGCCGGGTTCCCGCCGAGATCGTCGCGAAGTACCAGGAAGCCACTGGAAAGTAGAACTGTCGCTCCGCGCGGCGTTGCCACTGTCGCCAACGCCGACGCTGATCGCGTTGGCGGTTACGATGGCGGCGATCGCCAGCCAGTCGGCGATCCCGAGTGACTGCCCGAGCACGACAAGGCCGGTGAACGCGGCGAATACCGGGTTGACGCTCATGAATACGCCGAAGAACCTGGCAGGGACCCGCCGCAAAGCCTGCATGTCCGCGATCATCGGCATGGCCGAGCACAACAGGCCGGCCGTGGCCGCGCGGCCCAGGGCCGCGGCGGTCACCGGATGGCTCGCCATCATCCAGATGCCGATCGGGACATACAACGCGGCTGACAGAGTCGCCGCGGCGGCAGGTCCCTGGGAGCCCGGTACCCGGGCTCCCACCGTCCGGTTCACCAGGATGTACCCGGCCCAGCAGGCGGCGGCCAGCATGGCTAGCCCGATACCGGCGTAATCGGTGCTCGGCTGCGGCCGGGCCAGTACGACGACGGCCGCCGCCGCGATCAGTGCGCACCCGAGGTCGACGGCGCGGCGGGCGGCCAGCAAGGCGACCGACAGCGGGCCCAGGA
>JBEKHI010000617.1:0-3135 GCA_050012355.1 Streptosporangiaceae bacterium
GGGGTTAGGTAGGGCTCCCAGGAGGGGTCACCGTCGAACTGGGTACCGACTAGGCGCCAGTGGGCGCCGCGCGGAACCGTGGGAGCGACGGGGAGTGTCCAGCCGAGATCTTCTAGCAACCGGTCGGCCTTGTGGTGATTGCACACCGTGCAGCAGGCGACGCAGTTTTCCCAGGTATGCGGGCCGCCCTTGGATCTCGGCAGCACGTGATCGATGGTTTCGGCTTTGCGCCCGCAATACACGCAGCGGTAGTTGTCCCGGCGCATCAGCGCGGCCCTGGTCAGCGGCACCCTGTTGCGGTACGGAATGCGGATGTATCTTCGCAACCGGATCACGCTGGGGCTATCCAGCGTCATAGACGCCGAATGAAGAATCCCTCCGTCACCGGAGTGGACGATCTCGGCCTTGTCACACAACACCAGGCACACAGCCCGGCGCAGGCCGACGGTGGTAAGCGGCTCGTACGTGACGTTCAGCAGAAGCACACGTCGCACTGGCACCTCCACGGCACCGATCGTGAGGCGCCGCTCGCATCCTCTGGGCTCCTTCCAACCCAGTGTGGCCGAAGCCGCGTGCCTCCCGCCGTCACTACCAGAGTACCCAGCTATCGCGGTATTAGCGGTTAATGGGGGGTTACGAACAGCGGTTAAAGTTCGTCCATGACTCTCGCCTACCCGCCCGCCCGCCGCCTCGATCTCACCGAAAACATCCTGGGACACGAGGTCAATGACCCGTACCGCTGGCTGGAAGATCCCGCCACACCGGAATCGGAAGCGTGGCTGAACACAGAGGAAGCTCTGTGGAACGACTACCGCGACACGCTGGACCGGCGCGAGGAGTTCGCCGCCCGAGTGACCGAACTCTCCCACGTTGGCACGGTCTCGGTCCCCGTCTGGCGCGCGGAACGCCGCTTCTTCATCCGCCGCGACCCTGGCCAGGACCACGGCGTGCTGTACGTGGCCGACGGCGATGACGAACGCGCGCTGGTAGACCCGGCCCAGCTTGACCCGACGGGCAGGACGACGCTCGACACCTGGCAGCCGGACAAGGAGGGACGGCTGGTCGCGTACCAAGTGTCATCCGGTGGTGACGAGGAGTCGATCCTGTACGTGATCGACGTCGCATCCGGCACCATCGTCGAGGGGCCAATCGACCGCTGCCGCTACTCCCCGGTGGCCTGGCTGCCCGGCGGGAAGGCGTTCTACTACACGCGCAAGCTCGGCGCTGGCCAGGTCCCGGCCGGGGAGGAGCAGTACCACCGCCGGGTCTACCTGCACACGGTCGGTACCGACCCGGTCACGGACGTGCCGATCTTCGGCGAGGGCAGGGACAAGACGGCCTTCTACGGCATCTCCGTCAGCCGGGACGGCGGCTGGCTGATCCTCTCGGAGTCGCTCGGCACCGCCCCGCGCAACGATGTCTGGATCGCCAGCCTGACCGAATCCGCCCCGGACGCCCCGGATCTCACCGAGCTGATCATCGGCCAGGACGCGCAGACCTCCGCCCACGTGGCGCGCGACGGCCGGCTGTACGTGCTCACCGACCTCGACGCGCCGCGCACCCGGCTATGCGTGGCGGACCCGGCCGCGCCGGGCCCGGACCAGTGGCGTGACCTCGTCCCACAGCACCCCGAGGCCGTACTTCGCGGTTTTACTTTGCTTAACGACGCTCTCCTAGTCTCATGGACGCACCACGCCATCGGATCGGTGACCGTGCACTCGCTGGTAACCGGTGACCAAGTCTCCGAACTCGGCTTGCCGGGTGTGGGCACGGTCGGCGGGCTGACCTCACGACCGGAGGGCGGGGACGAGGCCTGGATCGGGTACAGCGACTACGGCCGGCCCTCGACCGTGCTCTACTACCAGGGTGGCTCCTTGTCGGTGTGGGCCACTGCCCCGGGAGCGGTGGAGCTGCCGCCGCTGGAGGCCTCGCAGGTCACGTATACCTCGGCCGATGGCACCCCGGTGCGGATGATCGTACTGTCGGCGCCTGGCGCCGGTTCCGGCCCGCGGCCCGCCATCCTCTACGGGTACGGCGGCTTCGACATCTCGCTTACCCCCGGCTACTCGGCGAACATCCTCACCTGGGTGGAGGCGGGCGGCGTCTACGCGGTCGCCGGGCTGCGCGGCGGTGGCGAGGAGGGCCAGGAGTGGCATCGGGCCGGCCGCCGGGACAAGAAGCAGAACGTGTTCGATGACTTCCACGCGGCGGCCGAGTGGCTGATCTCCTCGGGGCTCACCACCTCCGATCAGCTCGCGGCCTGGGGCGGGTCGAACGGCGGGCTGCTGGTCGGCACCGCCATCACCCAGCGACCGGACCTGTACGCGGTGGCGATCTGCTCCGCGCCGTTGCTTGACATGGTGCGCTACGAGCGGTTCGGCCTCGGGCAGCTCTGGAACGACGAATACGGCACAGCCTCCGACCCGGCCGAGCTTGGCTGGCTGCTTAGCTACTCCCCTTATCACCAGGTGACGCCGGGAGTCAGCTATCCGGCCGTGCTGTTCACCGTGTTCACCAACGACACGCGGGTCGACCCGGTGCACGCGTACAAGATGTGCGCGGCGTTGCAGTTCGCCACGGCGTCCGACCGGCCGGTGCTGCTGCGCGCCGAGGGCGAGGTGGGGCACGGCGCCCGCGCCGTCCGCTTCGCCGCCGCGCTAGCCGGCGACGCGCTCGCGTTTGTGGCGCAGCAGACCCGCCTCTCTCGCGACCGTGTTGACTTCCTGGGAGTATGACCCAACGCCGCTTAGATAGGCGACATTCCCGGGCAGCATGAGTTTGCGGTGGGTTGCGGGTCGTGGATGTGGGTTACTCCGCGCCCGCAGGGATCCGCCGGTGGTTCGCGAACCGGGCATGTGTGTCATTTCGCCTCGCTGCCGTGCCCGGCGATTGTGGTGGGTGCTGCATTACCGAGGCTCTGACCGGAAAGTCCTTCCCTCAGCCGGTGCGCGGCAGCGGACCGATTCTGGGCGGTGCGACGCTGACCAGCAAAGAGCGCGGGCAGTGCCACACAGCCCAGCAACGGCACACCCAGGCCGACGGCTTTACCCCGCCCATGAGCACCACCAGTACCACCAGCAGCACCCGACCTAGGGCCGCCGGGCGCGGCAGTCGGCCCCAGCCACCAACGGCCCG
>JBEKHI010000618.1:0-3115 GCA_050012355.1 Streptosporangiaceae bacterium
CGGGGGCGACCCGGATGGAACGGCTGGCCGTCAGCGGGCGGAACCCCCACCCGTCCGCGCCGTGCGCCGTCGCCTCCTGGCCCGGCAAAGACGACTGGCCGCCCGACAAGCCCCCCAAGCGCCGCCGCGCCGCGGAGAAGGCCGCTCGCTGCCTGAACCGCTGAGTGGTGCCCGTTGCTGGTTGGTGCTGCATTAACCACATTCTTGGAGTTGTCGGGAATTTAGTTGGTGTTTTCGGGCATGCGGCGACGTACCTGCCAGGGGACGCGCCGCCGCGTATCCGGCGTTCTGCCGGGCCGGGGCACCTGGAGTTCCTGTTGTGCAAGGTTTACCTAGGGCTGATGTTGCCTGCCCGGAATGCCTGGCGACCCCATCGATGTCCCATCGCTAGCGCTAGCACCCTAGCGATGGGACATCGATGGGAGCCGGTGCCCCGATCCGGGTCCGCATGGCTGTCCGGCATGACGCCTTTTGCTCAGGATGCGCTTCGCGGGTCCGGCGCACCTAAAACCACGACGTGTCCCTTCGCTGGTTGGTGCGGCACCCACCAGGAACGCTCCGCTGGGCCCGGCGATCGGATCCGTCACCCAGAACGGGTGATCCACTAGCTGGCGGGGCATACTGGCGTTAGCTAGCGGAGAAGTTCCTGAAATGACGAGCCACACTCTCGAGCCACCACCACTCGCCGCGCGACCAGGGCCAGCCGACCGGGCCAGGCTCGGCAAGGCGGCCCGTAAGCGTGTGCCGCGGGAGAGCCACGCCAGCTGGGATCCGCCGCCGTCCAGGCCCGATCCGGTGGACTTGCTGGCGAGCCAGGCCGCGTCCCGGGTACCCGAGCTGGTGCCCGTGCGGTACGCGCGGATGCTCACGTCGCCGTTCAGCTACTACCGGGGCGCGGCGCTGCCGATGGCCACCGACCTGGCGGGAACCCCGCAATCCGGTATCACCGTGCAGGCCTGCGGCGACGCTCACCTGTCCAATTTCGGAGTGTTCGGCACTCCGGAACGACGGCTGGCATTCGATGTGAACGACTTCGACGAGACGCTCCCTGGCCCATGGGAGTGGGACGTCAAGCGCCTCGCGGCCAGCCTGGAGGTGGCCGGACGGCAGAACGGCTTCAGCCAGGAGCAGCGACGCGTCATCGTGCTGGCCTCGGTCCGCGCGTACCGCGAGGCGATGCGCGACTTCGCGCCAATGGGCGAACTGGACGTCTGGTACGCGCAGACCGACGTGGAGCGGCTGCGCGAAGAGCTCGATCCCCTGATGGGCAAGATCCAGCGGAAACGGTGGGACAAGGGCGAGGCGAAGGCACGGACCTCCGACAGCGCGCACGCCGTAAAGAAGCTCACCGAGGTCGTCGGTGACGCGCCGCGGTTCGTCGCCGATCCCCCGCTCATCGTGCCGCTGCGCGACCTGCGGACCGTGGATCCGGCGGAGCGGCAATCCTGGTTCGCCGACGTCCTGGACGGCTACCGGCGCTCGCTGCAAAGCGACCGCCGGGTACTCATCGACCACTACGACGTGGTCGACGTCGCCCGCAAGGTGGTCGGCGTCGGCAGCGTCGGCACGCGCTGCTGGATCGTGCTGCTGACCGGCCGGCACAGCGCCGATCCGCTGGTGCTCCAGATCAAGGAGGCCCAGGATTCGGTGCTCGCCCCCTACGCGGGACCGAGCGTCCACGACAACCAGGGCGAACGCGTGATCGCCGGCCAGCGTCTCATGCAGTCCGCCAGCGACATCTTCCTTGGCTGGCATCGCGTCACCGCCCTGGACGGCCAGCAGCGCGACTTCTACGTCCGCCAGCTGCGCGACTGGAAGTACTCCGTGGACATCGACATCATGGTGCCGCTGGGCATGGAGCTGTACGGGCGGACCTGCGGCTGGACGCTGGCCCGGGCGCACGCGCGCTCCGGTGACCGGATCGCGATAGCCGCCTACCTCGGCAAGAGCGACGTCTTCGACCAGGCGATCACGGAATTCGCCGCCGCCTACGCCGACCAGAACGACCGTGACCACCAGGCGCTGGCCGCCGCCGCGACGTCCGGCCGGATCCAGACCGCGGACGGCTAGCGCCGCTCAGGGGGTGACGATCCCGAAGCCGGGGTCAGGTTCGTCGTGCCGCACTCGGCGCCGAACCCCAGCCGCTCGTACACGTCGGCGAGCAGGTCCTTGGCGGCGGTGTTTCCCGGCGCGGCGAAGACCGCGTGGTTGAGCAACTCCGCCGCGAACCGCGGATCACCCGCGTCGGCGTAGTCCCTGGCCTTGCCGACCACGGCGTCCGGGCCGCCCAGGCAGTCGACATACCGCTTCGCGGCCTCCTGCGGCGGGTGCTCCCACAGGTGCGCCGGGTTCCCGTCGAACCAGCCCAGGTAGCGCTGGTATATCGCCTTCACGTTGTGGCTCACCGAACCGTAGTAGCCGTGGGTGTGCCAGGCCTTGCTGAGAGCCGGGGGCAGCTGGATCATCTCGGCGATCTCGATCCCGGTATAGCCCTGGTTCAGCCACCCGGGAGTCGCGGACCACCGCGCCGCGCAGGGTCAGGATGTTGTGCAGGTTGTGCGTCGCGTTCTCCGCCATGCACAGCGCGCGCCGCTGCGGGAAATAGAAGTTCATCTCCGATGGCGCCTCGGTGCCCGGTGTGGACTGGAACACGATGCGGACGCCGTCGAGGGTCTCCTCCTGCCCGGTGTGCGTGATGTCCACGGTCGGGGCGAGCAGGGTCATCGTGCCGGTGGAGGCGGTCTGGCCGAGGCCGGTGCCGATCAGGCCGCGCGGGCCGACCGGGAGCGATACCCCGGTGTGATAGATGCCGCGGCGCAGCATCGCGTTGCCCGCGTAGACGTTCTCCGATACCGCGTGCTCGAGGAAACCCCGCGGAGCGACGATGGGAACCTTGCCGTCGGTGACGGCTTCGACCCCGCCGAAGTGGTCGATGTGCGAGTGGGTGTAGATGACCGCGGTCACCGGCCGCTCGCCCCGGTGCCGCCGGTACAGACCGAGGGCGGCGGCCGCGGTCTCGGTGGAGACCAGGGGGTCGATGACGATGACGCCCCGGTCCCCCTCGACGAGCGTCATGTTGGACAGGTCGAGCCCGCGGACCTGATAGATGCCCTCG
>JBEKHI010000619.1:0-3104 GCA_050012355.1 Streptosporangiaceae bacterium
GGTGGGAGGGGTTATGCCGACCGTCCCGCCAGGTTCTTGCAGGTCCGCAAGTCGGCCTCGAGACCGGCACCCCGGGAACCGGGGCCAGACTTGAAACAGCAGAACCCGTCGGCTAACCCTTCGCGCCCTGCCGTCCCTGATCGCGGTGCGAAACCAGCAGGACTACTTGCGTCCCGGATGGTAGATATCCGACCTGTCCGCGATGTCGATCACGGTGATCGCGTGCTTTTCATCGTCGATCTGGTACCTGACGCGGTAGTGTCCGCGCCGAGCGGACCAGTCGCCCTGAAACGGCGGCGAGACAAGCTGCTTCCCGACGCGCTGCGGATTCTCCACGAGCGGCCCTGCTATGAATTTCCAGACCGCGAAGGCCGTCGACGGCGAGAGTGTCCTTGGCCTCAGCCAGCGAGAGAGAAACCATAGCCAAAGTATAGGCCAGAATTCTAGCCTGCCGTTAGCCTCGCGAAGGAGCAGGCGTGACGCCGGGTGGACAGAGGGGCCACGTTCATTCAGCCGGATGGTCAAGGCCCGTAGGGGACGGGAGCTTCGCGGCGCGCCGACCGGCGGGGGGCGCTCGCGCAGGCCGCAGCCGAGGCAGACAGGAACCGCCGGCTTGCCCGGCTGCTGGCGACCGACGCTGAGGTGGGGCTGGAGCGTTCGTCGTGCGTCCATGCGTACCCCAAGGTCTGGGGCACGGATGGGAGCGAAAAAGCCATGAACGCTGCTGCTGGGAGCGGTTACGGTAACCGTCCGACGGCGCCGTCTCCCTCGCCACCTCAAGAGGCGGGCCGGGTGTGCTTGAGGCCAAGGTCGTCTTCCTGAACCCGCACGACGACGGAACACGGGGAGTCATCCGGCCCGGCCCGAACGGCCACATTCTGGCTCGGGCCGCTCGCCGTTGCGTTCCCAGTCCGCTGGTGGACATGCGGACGTCCCGCTCTGCGGACCTTTCCGCGCTCCACAGCAATGCGAGCACTGGAGCAGGCCGAAGGTTAGCAGGCTGGCGTCGCTCGTTCCGTCACCGTTAATCGACGTGTTCTTGCTCGGCGGCCGCGGCGCAGGCGGCGTCGAGGCGCTCGAGTGGGCCAAGGCCGTCGTGCGGCTTCGGCGGGGCGTCGAGGTGGCGGGTGCGGAGCTCGTCCATGAGCTCCTCGATGAACGCCGGACCCCCGTCGCGCATGAGCTGCTGCTGGCTCCGGAGCTCGGCGCTGCCGGGGCGCCAGTCGAGGCCCCAGTTGCCGAGGGCGTAGATGATCGGAAGCGTCTGGATGCCCGCTTCCGTGAGGCTGTAGCGAGCGCGCTGCCCCCGGGCCGCGGTGCCGCGGGTGAGAATCCCTGCCTCGACGAGCCGCACGAGGCGGTCGGCCAGGATGTTCGAAGCGATCCCCTCGATCGACCCGGTTAGCAGCGCCCGGAAGTAGCGGCGGTCGCAGAAGATGACGTCGCGCAGCACGAGCAGCGACCAGCGATCCCCGAGCACCTCGACGGCGGCGTTGACCGGACTCCCGGACCGTGGTTCCACGATTCCTCCTTGACAGGTATTTCGTTCTCAATATAGTAGTTGCAGAACGCAATCACTAGGGACGGGGAGATGATGGGCCGCTTCGCGTATTGGATGAACGTGTCCCTCGACCTGCGGATCGAGCAAGTTCCCGGGGACAACGGTGCGGGCGAGTGGCTGCGCATCGACGAGGAACTGCACCGCGAGTTCAACGCGCAGGCGCGGGCGGTCGCGCTCATGGTTCAGGGGCGGGTCATCTACGAGACGATGGAGGAGTACTGGCCCCGGGCGCGCGAGGACGCGGCACTGCCGGACTACATGCGCGAGTACGCCGAGATCTGGACGGCCAAGCCCAAAGTGCTTGTCTCCCGCACGCGCCTCAGCGCCGAGCACAACACCCGGATCATCGGCGGAGACGACGCCATCGAGCAGCTCGCCGCCCTGCGGGACGGGACTGATGGCAGCATCAGCGTGGGCGGCGCGGCGCTCGCGACGCAGCTACTCCGGGCCGGGCTCCTCGACGAGTTGCTGCTCTGCACCCACCCGGCAATCCTCGGGTTCGGCAGGCCACTGTTCGACGACTACGACCTGCCGATCGATCTCGACCTGCTCGAGCAGCGGTCGTTCAAGCAGGGGGTCACGATGCACCGCTACGCCATCCGCGACGCCAGGGAGGCGAGCCCGTGCTAAGGCAGATCGCAGACGGTGTGCGGGTCCACGAGAGCGAGTTCTGCCAGAGCAACGCCGTTGTCGTGCAGGGCCAGGGTGGAGTGCTGCTCATCGACGCCGGGGTGCTAGACGACGAACTGGCCTGCATCGCGGATGACCTGGCCGGTTCGGGCCAGGCCGTCGCGGCGGGCTTCTCGACGCATCCGCACTGGGATCACTTGCTCTGGCACCCCAGGCTCGGCGCGGCACCCCGTTACGCCACGGCCCGCTGCGCGGCCACTGTCCGCGAGCGACTGCCGGACGCGCGGGCGAAGGCACGCGTTGCCGATGCCGTGATACCGCCGGACATCGTCGAGCAGGTACCGCTGGACCTGCTCGGCCTCATCGCCGGCCTGCCCGCCGAGACGGCGCAGATCCCCTGGGACGGCCCAGTAGTCCGGATCATCGAGCATCAGGCGCACGCCTCGGGCCATGCAGCGCTGCTGATCGAGGAACACGGGGTTCTCGTCGCAGGCGACATGCTGTCCGATGTGCTGATCCCGATGCTCGACCTGAACGGCGCCGCCGATCCGATCGAGGACTACCTCGCCGCGCTGCGGCTGCTCGACGGCATGGCAGGCGATGTCGGTGTCGTCGTCCCCGGCCACGGGTCCGTCGGCGGAGCGGAGGAGGTGCGAGCGCGGATCGGCCAGGACCGGGCGTACGTGCACGCCCTACACGAGGGCGAGGTTGCCAGCGACCCGAGGATTGGCCCGTCAGCCAAGGACGGCTGGGACTGGGTGGCCGGCGTGCACGAGCGGCAACTCCAGCGCCTCGCCCAGCAAGCGAGCGCGACGGGACGCCCGCGTAGCGTCGCGGTTTTACTGGCAGACGCAATCGATTGTGTCGATCCGGAGAGAGGGAATGGGATGGCAGCGGAGGACGTGACAGCGGA
>JBEKHI010000620.1:0-3080 GCA_050012355.1 Streptosporangiaceae bacterium
GACCGCGGTCTCCAGCGCGGCCGCGGCGACCCGCCAGGCCGGTCCGGGCAGCAGGTCACGGACGGACCGCTCCAGCCAGGTCACCTCGGGATCCTCGAATGAGGAGTCATCGAACGCCCAGGCCTTGACCCGGTTCGCCACCGGGACCGCGGCCAGCACCGCGTCGAGCCATTGCCGCAGGGTCTGCTCCTGCCCCGGCGTCATCTCGCCGGCGGCGTCCATCCACTCATCAGCGGTCTTGGCGCCCAGCCGGATCACCGTCTCCAGGTCCGGGCCGACGGTGAAGCTAAGGTCGTGCAGTCTGGGGACGGCGCTCCCGGGGTCGATCCGGCCCGGCCCGAACGCCTGACCCTCGGCTGCCCCGGCCTGTTCCGCCGCCGGAGACGCCCCCGACACCGACGGCTGCTCTGGCGGTGCCCGCAGGTCCTCCAACTGCACCGACTGGCCGGTCTGCTTCGCCTGCTGCGTCAGCCTCACCAGCCGGCGCAGGTCGGCCGCGCTCACGTACGTCCCCGGCGCTCGTCCGAACCTCATGCGGGCCAGGACCTCCAGCGCCACGATCACTTGTTCCGTCGGCGCGGACGCGGACCGCCAGTCCACCCCGGCGACCCGCAAGCCGCCGAGCCTGCGCTCGCGCACCGCGTCAAGTAGCCGTCGCAGACTCCGCAGCCTATCCGCCAGGTCACCTGCATCCCGCGGCTCCGGCGCCCCCTGGTAAACATGAGCGAGCACCTCCATCAGGCTCACCGCCCGGCGGCGGTGCGCCTGCTGCCTCACCAGCAGCACTTCCTGGTTGCCCACCCCCGCCACCTGGGCCACCCAGTCCTGGACCGCCTGGTCGTCGCCGTGCACCAGTCCGTATTCCCGCCACCGGCCCAGCATCCTGTCCGCGGCCGACCGCCCGCCTTGTATTACGTCGTAAGCCCCCACGAGGTCCATGACCGCCCTCGCGACTTCCGCCCTGTCCTCATCCGTCGAATTGTGGAGCCGCCAGGCGAGCGGCAACAAATTATTCGCCTGGCCTACCAGGGTGGCCTGCTCCTGCTGTGTCGTCGCGGCGTCGTCATACCGGTGCTCGTTGGTACGCACCTCCACGACTTCCTTGGGAACGCTGCCTCCCTCGTCCGGCTCGAACACGTTTATGGTCGTGACGTCACGGAGCCTGGTGATCCGGGGATACCCGGTCACAAGACCGCTGGCGAGGAAGGAGCCGATCGTGTGTTCCTCTTTCTGCGGCGCCCAGCGCAACGCCCGCACCACGTGGTCGGCAGGCAGGCGATTCCGCTGGCGGTAGCGGTCATCCAGATCCGGAACCCTCGCGTACAGCCGCTCCCCGAGCATCCGCAGGAAAACCGTCGCCTCGGCTCCCAGGTAATCGCGCGCGCTCTCCGGCAGGGAAGCAAGCAGCTTGTCGGGATCCCGCCTGACCAGCGCGGCCGCGTGAACCTTGTCCAGTCCCGCGATGAACTGGCCGGTGACCAGCATGGCGCCAGTGACGTAAAGCGCGGCCGCGTGGCCCCGCAGTTCCTGGACCGCCAGATCGGGGATGTCCAGCAGGCGGTACACGGGCCGCAGATCGCTCGGGACATGCCCGAGGAAACGCCGGGCGATGAAGCGGGCCGCGATGTCGTCGGCGAACTTCAGGGCATCGGCCAGATGATGGTCGCGGGGAAAGTAACCCAGGCTCTGGTCCTGCCGGGTGTGCTCGAGCACCTGCCGCAGGAAGGGATGGACCACGGCCAGGGGCACGCCGATGTTGTGGTGGACCTGCGCGCCCAGCGGAGCTCCGATGGGCCGCGGGCCGATCTTCCAGCCCTTCGCCTCCTCGGTGAGCGTCCATCCCAGTTCCTTCGTCAGGACCTTTTCGATCGGGACGTGGGGGGCGTCCCCCGGCTGGCCGCGAATATCCGCCAGCGCCTGCTCAGTGGCCTGGTAAATGCCGAACGCAGCATCGGGCTCAGGACGGTGACTGAGCTCAGCCGGTTCATTCGCCGCCACCGCGGGGATCACCTCGGGGATCATCACGCCCACGACGTCACCCGAGCCGCCCGCATCCTTCGCCTTCTGCCTGTCCTGGTAATACCTCCCGCCAGGCCCCAGGAAATACAGCGCCTTCTCCAAGACCACCTTGGCACCATCCGGTGTCATAGCAATCGGACGGCCTCGCAACTCATCATGGGCGCGGCCGTCGCTGTGTGCCATGGGATAGGGGAACTCCCCCTCGGCACTGGAACCGGCGCCCCGCAGGCCGGGGGCGTTCTCGGTGGCCAGCCAGCCACCACCCGGATGACGGACGACGGTCAAAGTCCGGTAAGACGTAGCCTCTCTCGGCCCGAAGTTCTCGATCCTGCCGCCGGCCAGCACCACATCGATCTTGCGGCCAGCCAGGTCCGCCGCCAGCTCCAGGACAGCCAGATCCCCCTCCAGCCCGCCCGGCTCCTCCGCCAGCACCACCCGGCCCGCCGCCCCCCGCGGCCCAGCCAGACCAGGCGCAGCCCACAGCACCTCCCGCAGCCCCGCCCCGTCCCGCACCGGATCCTCCCGCCCCGCGCCCCGGAACGGCTGCCCGGTCTTCCCGGCCGCCACCGCCACCGCACCCAGCGGATCACCCCACCCGCCACCAGCCGGCTCGCGGCCCGCCACGGGCACCGGCATCAGCGGCATCCCCTTCCGGCCCAGCAGCACCCGCCGCTGCCCCGCATCCAGCACCCCCATCCAGGGGGCAGCCGCGGCCTCCCGGCCAGCACCGGCCTGGCCCTGGCCGGGCGGTTCCGCTTCGGTGGTTTCCCGCTCCTGCCGCCCGGGTTCGTCCTGCGTCTCCCGGCTGGGGCTGCTACCGCTGACCCATCCCAGATCCGAAAGAGGAGCCAGCGCACCGTGCCGCGGCCCGCCACCGCCACCGCCTGGCTCGGCCGCCGGCGGGCCGGTGGCGGGAGCGGTGGCGGTGGCGGGCAGGTGCTGCCGGGCCCGGGCGGCGGCCTGCCGGTGCAGGCTGTCTGCTGGGGAAACGGGGAGACCGAGGGTACCCGGCACGGCGGAGGCGTAGCGGGTGCCGTCGTATTCCAGGTAGGCCGACGGGG
>JBEKHI010000621.1:0-3076 GCA_050012355.1 Streptosporangiaceae bacterium
CTGGCGGCGGCGGCCGGTCTCCTGGTCCGGCATGGTGGCGGTGATGACCGCCAGATGGTCAGGATCGCCGCCATACTTCTTGGCCACGCCCGCCATCAGCGCCGCGGCGAACGACGCGACCCGCTCGTCCACCAGCGCGGTGGCGACCGGGAGCAGGACACGGATCGCCTCGGTGTGGAGCACATGGGCGAGGACGAGGTCTTGGTGATCACCGGGACCGGCGGCCCTGCGCTGCGGGCACCAGAGCCGGTGGTGGCTGGGCTGGCTGTACCCGGAGCTGGCCTGCGGGTCGGCTTGGTTCTGCGCGGCCGGACTGTCCGTGGTGGTACCGCCGCAGGAGAGGCAAGTGTAGAACTTACCAATCCTGGTGTCCGTCCCGGCGATCCGGTCGGATGCCTGCAAGTCCGGGCGCCGGACCCCCAAGTTGAAGGTGCGGACCACGGCGCGCCGGGTGAAGTCCACGCCGAACGTCCGGGTCTCGTGCCGCCACGAACCGGTCTCGATATAGTCGGGGTTGACGTCCACGGCGAACACTCGCTCGTAGAACTGGCGCTCGCGGTCGTCGCTGTCATCGGATATCCGTGCGTCGTCGCGCCGGTCGTTGGAGGTAACCCGCACCGGACGCAACACCGTGTGCAGCGCACTAGCGTCGCCGAGCTCCATGTTCTTGCAGCGCGGGCAGGGGCTGGTGTTTTGCCTCGCCAGTTCCTCACGCACGTAACCGCAGTCGGAGCAGATCCGCCACTGCTCGCATGAGCGACCCTGACGACCTATGTCCAGGCCGGTGATCTCGTGGTGGTAGCCCTGGATGTAGAAGTGGTTCCCGGGCGCGAGCTCGAACAGGGCCTGGCGGGCGGAGCGCGAATAATCGCGCAGCTCGCCCAGGTAGACCTTCTTGCCCTCCTTGTCCTCGTCCTGCCAGGTGAGGGTGGCCTCCAGCGTGGTCGAGACGTCGATCAGGGAGTAGTTGGGGAGCAGCCCGAGTTCGATCAGTGCGCTGTGCGCGTCCGTGCGGCTGATCTCGCCGATCCGCTTCTGCACACCGATGCGCTCGGCGTTGAGTTCTCGGATCTGGGCGCCCTGTACGGGGTCGGTCGGCACGAGCGTTTCGATCGCGGCGTTGATCGCGGCGATCCGGTCTCGCAGATCCTGGATCTGCTGGTTCCAGGTGTCCTCGGCCTCGTGGATCTTGTCTTCCAGCGTGTCCGTGGCGAATTCCCTCAACTCGGCCCTGGCGACGGAGTCGAGGTCGTCGGGGAACAATGCGAGGAACTCCTCGGCGAGCGTCTCGCCGTCAACGAGCGCGGCGTCGCGAAGCCGGTTCAGCCAGCCGGTCTCGCCGAACAGTACCGACGCCCGGCGCGGGATCGGGAGGACGCCGGGGAACCTGTTACGGGCCGCTAGGTCGATCAGGTGGGCGAGATACTGGCGGCGGAGGATCTCGATGGCGGACAGGTAGCAGCCGGGCGGCACGATCTCGCCCGCGATCATGTCACGAGGTTCGGCGAGGAAGTACTGCTCGCGTTCCCGGCGCCCGGCGAAGGTGACCAGGAACGCGTCCCCGGTGCCGCGCCCGGCGCGACCCGCCCGCTGCACATAGTTCGCCGGGCGGGGGGGGACAGACGCCAGGATGACGGCGGACAGATCCCCGATGTCGATGCCGAGTTCCAAGGTGGGGGTGCAGGACAGGACGTTCGGATCGTTGTAACGTGACCCGTCTCGGAAGGCCCGCTCGACCCGTTCCCGCTGGGCGCGGGACATGGCGCCGATGTGCTCGGAGGTCACTACCTTGTACGGCTTTCCTTTGGCGTAAAGCTGCCGGTAATAGTCCTTCTCGTGGTCGTGGTCGGTCAGCGTGGCGAGCGACCCGGTACACCGGTACCGCGGGCACGGCTGGCCGAGCCAGTCCGACCGGCTCTCCGGGAAGACGACCTGCTGCCAGTGGCAGGTGTCGCAGCCGAGCGTCGCGCCCCGCGCCTCGGTGTCACCCAGCAGCCGGACCCTGACATGGCCGGGGCGCAGCCCGTAGACGCGGGTGACGCCGTCGGCGGCTGTCCGCACCGCGAGCACGTCCTCGTCGGCAAGGAGCTGCAGCAGCCGCGGCAGGTAAAGGGCCGCTTCCTGCACGCCGATACCGAGACAGCGGGCCGTCCAGTTCACATACCAGCCCTGGCGGGTGTCGGCGGCGTCGAACTCGCTGCCTCGCTTACGCTGACTGGTAAGGAACCTGGGCGCCGAGACTCCCCTGGGGAATGCGGGCATGCCATCCGGACGGCGTCCCCAGATCGCGTTGTACCGTTTAGTACCAGCGTTGGCGAGCCAGTTCTCTAGCCAGGTGTGGGTGACGGCGCCGCTCATCCGGAGCCGTTCCAGGATGCCGCGGATCAGCACCACGTAGCGATCCGTCTCCGCCTGGCCGGTGACCACGGTCGCGGGGCCGCGTAGCTGGATGGTCTTGGCGACTCCGGCGATCCGCCTCGGGTCTTTCAGCGGCACCTCGACCGCGGCGGTCCTGGTGAGCTCCAGAGTGCGGCCCATGCGGGAACGGAGCCCGAACTCGAGCACCATCTGGAAGGCGAGCCGTTTAGCGATCAGGTCCCAGGTGTCTTTGCTCCCCGAATTCTCCCCCGCGAGCAGCCGGTCCACGTCCTGTCGGCCGTGCAGGTCGGGCGGGACCACGGTGGTCAGCCATTCTTGGTCGCTCGCCCTCAAGATCACGTCTGCGATCAGGTCGTTAAGGTCCGCTTCTCCGCCCCTGTCATCGTGCAGGATGGCGGCGACCAGCGTGCGGAGGGAAAACGAGTAGGACCGGCTGGCGACGAACCCGGCCCGATGTGCCGCGTCCTGCACCGCGTCGTTGAACAGCAGCGTCTTGCGTTTCAGACCTTCGAGCTGGCCACCGGTGAACAGTTCGGTGATCGCGACCGAGGCGAGGCTAGCCAGGCCGGCACCGAGGAACCTGCTACCGTCGTCCATCCCGCAGGCGGGACAGCGATCGTGCTCGGCGGCACCGGCACTGCCCGACTCGTGGCTGTAGTCACCCAGCACCGGCACGTCCGTGACCTCCGCTCCGAGG
>JBEKHI010000622.1:0-3016 GCA_050012355.1 Streptosporangiaceae bacterium
AGCTCGGAGGTCCCGCCAGCGCGGTATCGGCCGTCGGCCGCCCCGGGGTGGCCGACGGCCGGTAGGAAACATCACTCACTTCCGTGGTGATGCCGTCGCGATGCCGTCGATGTTCAGGACACGGTTCCCGCGGGAGCGAAGTCGTTCCAGTCGCTCCACGAGCCGTCGGGAACCGTCTCGTACTTGTTCTCGATGGCGCCGGTTGACGTGACCGCGAACACCTCCATGCGGCCGTTGATGTGGTTGGTGACCACCAGGCTCTCGGCGGTGCCGGCCGATGCGAAGTCGTCCCAGCCGCTCCAGGCACCGTCGGGAACCGTCTCGAAGTCGTTCTCCACCGAGCCGTTGGAAAGAACCGCGAACACCTCGAGGCGGCCATCCGCGTGCCAGCCCAGGGCGATGCTGGTCACGGTGCTGCCGCTGGGACCGAATTGGTTAAAGCCGCTCCAGGCACCGTCGGCGACCGTCTCGAAGTCGTTCTCGATACCGCCCGAGGGCGTGACCGCGAAGACCTCCATCCGGCCGTCGGCGTGCATGCCAATGGTCAGGCTGGTCGCGGTACCGGCCGGAGCGAAGTCGTTCCAGGCACTCCACGCGCCGCCCGGCGTCTCCTCGTACTTGTTCTCGATGGCATCCGACGGTGTGACAGCGAAGACCTCCATCCGGCCATCGGCGTGCAGTCCGATCGTCAGGCTGGTCGCGGTGCCAGCGGGCGCGAAGTCGTTCCAGGCGCTCCAGGCACCGTCGGGCGTGGTCTCGTACTTGTTCTCGACCGAGCCGTCCGACATGACCGCGAACACCTCGAGGCGGTCATCAACGTGCCTCGCCACCGCGATGCTGGTCACGGTGCCGCTCGGGCCAAAGTCGTTCCAGGCGCTCCAGGCACCGTCGGCGACCGTCTCGTACTTGTTCTCGATGCCACCGGAGGGGGTGACCGCGAAGACCTCCATCCGGCCGTCCTCGTGGATGCCGACCGCGGTGGTGTCCGCTGTTCCGGCCGGGGCGAAGCTGTCGAGGCCGCTCCACGCGCCGTTCGGGGTGGTCTCGAACTCGTTCTGCACTTCGCCGTTCGCGGCCGTGGCGAACATCTCAACCCGGCCGTCGGCGTGATGCCCGATGTCGAGGACGTTTGAGGTGTCGGGGAACAGCGCGGCGGACCCCCAGCCTGTCGGCGAGATCTGCACGTCCAGGTAGTCCTGGTCGATGTTGATGCTGTCGCCGCCGTAGGTCTGCGTCACCCCGCCGCTGAACTGGTGGATGCGCTGGTGGTACGCCCAGTACCCATCGGGGATGACGGAGTCGGTGGTGTCGGCATCGCCGTTCCACAGCGCGTCGTCGATCACGTCCGGCATGGCGTAGCTGTCGAAGTTGGCGACCAGGTCGGCGACGCCGGTTGACGAACTGCTGTAGACACCGGACTTGTACCCGTCGGTGTGCAGTTCTGTGGTCCAGTTGGACAAGAACGTCAGCACCGCGCTCTCCTCGTCGGAGGAGTAGGACTCCATGTCGTAGTAGATGACGGTGCCCTGCGGCAGGCCCAGTGAGGCGGCCTGCGCCGCGGCGTCGTCCGCGGCGCTGACGCCCTGGCTGACCGGATCGGTCAACTGGCCGGCATCCGCCTGCAGCCCCGCATAGAGCGGGAAGAACCGCCACCCGGCGGTGTACTCGGCCGAGACCCAGCTCGCCGTGAGGTTGGGCTGCGCGCACGACATGTCGGCACCGCCGATGTAGATGCCGATGGCGCCGTAAGGCGAGTCCGCCTGCCACGCGCTCATCACGTCCGAGCTTGGCGCCGTGCAGGGGTCGAAGCCCTCACCGGTGAAGTTCGTGGCGTTGGCAGGAACGTCATCCGTCGTCGCGTCGGCGCTCGCCGTCGCCTTCGGGGCCTGCGCCCTCTCCTGCTTCAGCTGGTCCTTCAGGAGACCCGCCGACGACAGGATGGTCCTGATGATCTGGGGTGCCGAGCCGTAGGTGCCGGTCGCCTTCAACCCGCCTTCGGTTATGACGTATTCCTGGTCGGTGGAATCCCAGACCTGAGTTCCGCTGCCGGCAGAGCGGCGGATCGGTTGCAGCAGAAGCGCCTCGGTGCGCTCGCCGATGCCGATGGCCGGGCAGTTCTCCACGGCGCTGGGCGTGCCCAGGTAGACGGCGTGCACGTCGAACCGCACACAGGTGCGGGGGTGGGCGGCGAGGCTGATCACCGGCCAGCTCGCCGGGATACGAAAGCGGTGGCCCAGGTAGGTCACGGTCTTCGCCGGGCTTGTGGCCTGGTGCGCCGGAGCGGTGGCACTGCGTCCCGCCGCCATGGCGGCCCCCGCAGGGCTGAGCCCCGTGATCAGTGTGACCACAGCGGCCAAAGTGCCCGCGTACAGGGCAAACTTTCTTCGCACGCTCATTCTCCAATCAGCTGTCTTCGCTGTCCTCGCCGTCTTGGCCAAGCCGACGGCACCGCGAACATCCGAAGCCGGGCGGCCGCAACAGTGAAGCGGCCCGCATGAATCAGGCCAGCAGTCCTCATCGGGCACCAAAGGTAGGAGGTGCCGCTGTCGTTCCCCTGCCATCCCGATGTCGGCCGGTGTTATCAGGCTGTTAAAGCCCGGTGAGGGAACGAGCGCAGAATGGCGGCAACTGGATGATCGCGAGGGCGCGGAGAACATCGTGCGACGAGCGCGCTCGAATTCCGGGGCCATGTCACCATGGGTTTCCACACGACGTGATTACGGAAAGATACGTGATGACCACTCTCTGCTGACTCATCCACACCAAGGAGGACTTCATGTCTCGGCGGTCTCGCGTCTACCTCTCTCTCGCCCTAGCCCTGCCCCTGGCAGTCAGCGGTTCCATCGCCTTCGGCGCGACCGCCTCCGCCGCCGGTGTCCCGGCCACCGCACCGGCCGCCCCGTGCACCGCGGCCACGGCGCAGATACAGCAGTTGACCAGCGCTGTGACCAGCCTCGGCACCGCGCTGTCGGCCATCCCGCCCGACCCGGTCAAACTCGGCCAGAGCGCCGGCAAC
>JBEKHI010000623.1:0-3012 GCA_050012355.1 Streptosporangiaceae bacterium
CTGCCGCCATTGTCACCGGCTCAAGCAGCACAAAGGCTGGAAGGTAGAAAAGACCAGCCCCACCGAAACCCGGTGGACCGGACCCTCAGGACGAACCCGCATCGTCCGACCCACCAGGTACATGGTGTAGGGGTTACCAGCACCATTAATAGTGGTGAAAACTCCACCGCGCCTCGTTGGCCGGGCGCGGGAGAATAAGCCCATGGAGCAGACCACAGCGTTGAGGATCGCCCGGCGCACTGTCGTCACTTGTGCGCGGGGGGTGAGTCGTGCGCTGCTCGCGCCGCTCGCCATCCCGTTGTTCGTCATCACTCTGGTCTGTCTGGTCACGGTGCCGATCGGTATCGGGGTGTGGCTAGCGCCGAGGGCACTGCTGACCGTGCGCGGCATCGCGGAGCGGCAGCGGCATCGGGCGCTTGAGTGGTCCGGCGTCTCGATCGTCACGCCGTACCGGCCGAGGCCGGTCGAGGTGACCAACGGGCTGATCGGCCATCTGCAGCGCTGCCGGTGGCTGTTCACCGACCCGGCGACGTGGCGGGACCTGCTGTGGGTGCTTGTTGGCGCTCCGGCCGGGGCGGCCCTTGGCGCGCCCGCGGTCGGAGTGAGCTTGAGCGTCATCGAACTGGTGACCTTCCACTGGGTCTCGACGTCGAATCCGCTGACGACGCTGGCGCTCTTGGTGGGCGTGCTGATCGCGAGCGTGTTTGGCGGGCCGTGGCTGCTGACCGGACACGCGTGGCTCAGTCAGCAGTTCCTCGCGCCGACGAAGAAGACACTTGAGTCCCAGCTGAGCCGGATAACCGAGTCCAGGTCCGACGTGGTGGACTCGTCCGCCGCTGAGTTGCGCCGTATCGAGCGGGATCTGCACGACGGGGCGCAGGCCCGGCTTGTCTCGCTCGGCATGTCGATCGGGATGGCCGAGCAAGTGGTGCGGCGGAACCCGGAGCTCGCGCTCGAGTTGCTGGCCGAGGCCCGGGCATCAAGCGGCCAGGCGTTGTCAGAGCTGCGGTCGCTGGTTCGCGGTATCCACCCGCCGGTGCTCGCCGAGCGTGGTCTGCCTGGTGCCATCGAGGCGCTCGCGTTGACCATCCCGATCCAGGTTGATCAACATACGGATATTCCGGGGAGGCTGCCGGCACCGGTGGAGTCCGCGGCTTATTTCGCGATCGCGGAGGCACTGGCGAACGTGGTCAAGCACAGCGGTGCGAACCGGGCGTGGATCCAAGTTGAGTACGATGCTGGAAAGCTGGTCGCGCTTGTCGGGGACAACGGTGCCGGGGGAGCGAGCGTCGGAGCCGACGGCGGGCTACGCGGCATCGAACGGCGACTGGCCGCGTTCGACGGGGTGCTCGCGGTGACCAGCCCGGTGGGAGGACCGACCGTGCTGACCATGGAGCTGCCGTGCGAGTTGTCCTTGGCGAGGACCTGACCCTACTGCGAGACGGGCTGGTCAGGCTGCTCGCCGCGTACGACATGCAGGTGGTCGCCGCGGTAGATAACGGCCCCGGGCTGCTGGAAGCTCTAGTCGGACACCGTCCGGATGTGGCCGTGGTCGACGTGCGCTTGCCCCCGACGTTCACCGACGAGGGACTCCAGGCCGCGATCGCCGCCCGCAAACAGGTGCCAGGTCTGCCGGTGCTAGTGCTGTCCCAGCACGTTGAGCAGCTCTACGCCCGCGAGCTCATGTCGGGCGGTCGCGGCGGGTTCGGCTACCTGCTCAAGGACCGGGTCTCGGACGTGCTGCGTTTCGTCGAGGCGGTCCGGACCGTCGCCAGTGGCGGCTCGGTCATGGATCCCGAGGTGGTCGCGCAGATGCTGGCCAGGCACGCGCGGGATCTCTCACTAGGACGCCTCACCCCGCGGGAACGCGAGGTGCTATCGCTGATGGCCGAGGGTCGCTCCAACGCCGCCATCGCGCAGCGGCTGGTCGTCACCGAGAAGGCCGTCAGCAAGCACATCAACAATATCTTCACCAAGCTCAGCCTGTACCCGGGCGGCGACGACAACCGCCGGGTACTCGCCGTGCTGGCTTACCTCAATGCATGACTACGCGCCACGCTCAGCTATTTTCCCACAAGCCCACTGATTGCGCCTGCTGAGCAGAGGCTACGGAGCGCAAGTTCGCGTGTCCAAAACGTAATACCATCACCGATGTTGGTGCCGGTCGAGGCTGTTAGCCTGACGCCGAAGCGGGTGGCATGATTCCGGTCCAGCCTCTTGAGGATGAACGTGGACCGGCAGCCTGAGACCGGCACGGCAAGGAGGTGCGGTGATGGCAGATGGAGACTCTTCGACGCTGGTGTGGCGAAAGGGCAGCGCCTGTGTCCCGTCCGAATGTGTCGAGGTGGCTAGCTGCGGGCCTGTCGTCGTCATCCGCGATTCCAGCGATCAGGCTGGTCCAATGCTCCGATTCCCGCGTGCCGTATGGCGCCAGTTTCTTGTCGCATGTGTTGCATCACCTCCGCCGTGGTGGGTACCGACCGCTGTTTAGGCGCCCATGCTCGCAATCTGCAACTGCTCGATGTGCTGCTTCAATAGTTCATCGCTGTCCTCAGGCGGTAGGGCAAGCTGGTTGAGATCCGCTAGGTACTCCTCGTACCTATCAGTGTCCGCGCGATCGTCCTTGATCAGTTTGTCTCCTCCCATGCCTTCGAGAAAGACGATGGTCTCATCAGACTCCTTGATTCGCATCATGATGAAGGGGCCAGCCAACCCAGGATGCGCGCCGGCGCCGAAGGGCACGATTCGGATGCTTACGTTCGGTTGCTCGCCAATTTTGCGCAACTGCTGCAACTGCGTGGCCATGGCAGCGGGCCCGCCGATCCAGCGATACAGGGCCTCTTCCTGAAGGATGAAGGCAAGCTGGACAGCTTGGTTCGTAAAGAGGTATTGCTGGCGCTTCGCCCGGAGCTCAACCTTCCGTTGGGTGTGCTCGGGATTATTTACTGTGCTGAGCACGGCAGTGGCGTACTCCTTGGTGTGCAAAAGCCCCGGGAGCAGGAACGGGTGGAA
>JBEKHI010000624.1:0-3004 GCA_050012355.1 Streptosporangiaceae bacterium
CGGCGATGGCGGCGACCACTCCGGTGGCGGCGAGCACGCCGCCGGCCCGCCGGGCCGTCGTGGTCAGCCGCCACCGGTTCTCCCGGGCAAAGGCGCGGTTCTCGTCGGCGTCGATGCTGGCCCCGGCCCGGGCCTGATGGCCCAGGTCAACCATGTCCTCCAGCGGTTCGCGTGACGCGCGCACGCTGTCGGCGTGGGTGTCCTGCGATTCTTCGATCAGCCCGCGCAGAGCGGTCTCGTCGATCTCCACATGCTCTCCTCTTCAAGCCATGCTGGAAGGCACGGCTACCGCACCACGAGGGTGCCGGTCATGTACTGATGGATGGTGCAGAAAAACGGGTAGCTTCCCGCCTTGGCAGGTGCCTTGAAGGTCTTGACCTGACCGGGACCGACATCCCCGGTGCTGAACAGCTTCGGGTTAGCCTGGTCGGTCATCGTGTGCGTCACCGAATCCTCGTTGCGGACCGTCACGACCGTTCCCGGCGACACCGTCAGGGTTGCCGGGCTGAACATGAAGTTCTTGATCACGATCGTGTCGGCGGAGCCTGCTGCCGCGGGCGTGCTCGACGCGCTAGTGCTGCCACTGCCGCAGGCGGTTATCGCCAGGATGAGCACCAGCCCGAGCAATGCCGCGAGCCTGCTGAAAACTCTCTTAGTAATCATACAGTGACTTAAAGTATTCATCATTGGCGTGCAACTTCCACTCCTGACACACCATCGGTACCGAAGGACCCGCTGCCGCGGCGTTCTTTGTGACCGTCGCCGGACTGCCGTTCTGCAGGTAGTTCGCGGCCAGCGGGGTCGTGGATTGGTGGCTCGGGCGATTCTTTTCCGCCGTCCGGCCCGCTCACCAGGGAAGGCAGCATACGGCTGCCCGTGTTTGTGGTGTTTTGCCGTAGTTTCAGATGTGGTTCGTGGGGTAGCTTGCCGTCATGCCGTCTCCTTCTGGACCCGGGCCGGATGCCCGGAGGGGACCGACTTCCCGGCTGCGCGACATCGAGGCGCTGGCGGACGCGGCGCTGTCGCGGCTCGGCGAGCAGGAGCTGCTGGAGGCCCTAGTCGAGCGGGTGAAGAACGTGCTCGGGGCCGATACCGCCGCGGTGCTGCTGCTTGACCGGTCCGCCAGTCAGCTGGTCGCGACCGCCGCCAGCGGCATCGAGGACGAGGTACGGCAGGGCGTGCGCATCCCGCTGGGCACCGGTTTCGCCGGCCGGGTCGCGGCCACCAGGGAACCGGTCATCCTGGCCGAGGTGAACCACTCCACGGTGCGCAACCCGCTGCTGGTGGACCGCGGCATCAAGACCATGCTGGGCGTCCCCCTGCTCGCCGGGGGCCAGGTCATCGGCGTACTGCACGTCGGCTCGCTGAGCGGCCGGCCGTTCGGCCCGCAGGACACCGAGCTGCTGCAGCTGGCCGCCGACCGGGCCGCGTTCGCCTTGCACACCATCATGTCCCAGGACGATGCCCTGGCCGCGGTCGCGCTGCACCGCAGCCTGCTCCCCGCCCGACTCCCCGACGTGCCCGGCACCAGCCTGGCGGCACGCTACGTCACCGGCTCCGGCAACGTGGGCGGCGACTGGTACGACGTGTTCTCCCTCCCGGACGGCAAGCTCGGCGTCGTCGTCGGGGACGTGGCTGGATCCGGCCTGGCGGCCGCCGTCATCATGGGCCGCATCCGCAGCGCGCTGCGCGCTTACGTCCTGGAGACACCGGACCCGGGGACCGTACTGCGCATGCTGGACCGCAACATCCAGTACTTCGACCCGGACGCGATGGCCACCGTCCTGTACGGCCTGTACACCCCGGGCACCGGCGAGCTCACGTTCTGCTCCGCCGGGCACCTCCCCCCGCTACTCGCGACCCCGGACGGGCATCCGGCCCGGATGCTGCCCGTCCCGCCCGGCCCGCCGATCGGCGCCGCCGACGATCCCGGGCGCGTGACCGCCACCGCCGTCATCCCGCCCGGCGCGCTGTTGTGCTGCTTCACCGACGGCTTGGTCGAGCGCCGCGGCGAGGCGATCAGCCTCGGGATCGGCCGCGTCGCCGCCACCCTGGACGAGCTGATCGCCGCCAGCCCCAGCCCCAGCCCCGGCCCTGGCCCCGGCAACCCCGAGCTCATGGCCGAAGACGCGTGCGCGGCAGTCATGCGGAACCTGGTCGGCAGCGCACCCGCGCGAGACGACATCGCCCTGCTCACCCTGCACCGCCACCCGGCCGCAGACCCGCCGGGGCTAGCCGGCGTGGTGGCCGATGAGGGTGCCGACGCCGAACGTGATCGCGACGGCGGCGGCGCCGAGGGCCAGCTGGCGCAGGCCCGAGCGCAGGATAGGCCGCCCGGTGAGCCGCCCGACGGTCATGCCGCCGCTGATCAGGGCCACGGCCGTAATGCCCAGGCTGGCCGCCAGCACCGGCCAGCCGGCCAGGTAGGGGAGCAGGGGCACTAGGGCCCCGAGGGAGAACGCGAACAGCGACGCGACCCCGGCCACGACCGGGGATGGCAGCTCGGATGGATCAACGCCCAGTTCCTCGCGGGTGTGCAGGCGCAGCGCGGTGCCTGGGTCCTTGGAGACAGCCGCGGCCATCCGGGCGGCGGTGTCTGGATCAGCACCGTAGCCGCGAAAATACTCGGCCAGCTCAGCTTCCTCGGCGGCGGGGAAGCGGGCCAGCATGGTGCGTTCCAGCGAGACCTCGGACTGCACCAGCTCGTTCTGGTTCGTGACCGAGATGTATTCCCCGGTCCCCATCGAGAACGCGGCGGCCACCAGCGCCGCGACCCCGGTCAAGATGATCGTGTGAGCAGATACCCCGCCGCCGCCCACACCCGCGATCAGCGAGGCATTCGTCACCAGCCCATCGACCGCGCCGAACACCGTCGGCCGCAACGAACCGCCGGAAACATCGCGATGCCGGTGCGACCAGCCGGCTCCCGCCGCAGCGGCACCGGTGGCCCGGGACGGCTCCGGTATCTGATCATCGGTCATCTACCCCGTATCCCCGCGGCGGC
>JBEKHI010000625.1:0-2972 GCA_050012355.1 Streptosporangiaceae bacterium
GCAGCATGGCCTCGCCCCGCGAAGGTCAGCAGGCCACCCTGCTGCCCGATGGCAACGTGCTGGTCAGCGCCGGCATCGAGGCCGCCGCGGGTTCGTTCGCCGAGCTGTACAACCCGGCGGCCGGCACCTGGTCGGCAGCGACCGGCGGGCTGAACCTCTGCCTGGCCAACTTCGACTGCCGCATCGGCAGCAGCGCAACCCTGCTGGGCAACGGCCAGGTACTGGTCGCGGGCGGGCTGTATGGCCTCGACACGAATCCGTCCAGCACCGCCAGCGCCATCCTCTACAACCCGGCGACGAACTCCTGGACCCTTACCGGCAGCTTGACCACTGCCCGGGAGGACCAGACAGCCGGCCTGCTCACCAGCGGGCAAGTGCTGGTAGCGGGCGGAGCGAACTTCGTCAGCCACAAGTTCACCGCGCTGTCCAGCGCAGAACTGTACACCCCGTAACCGCTACCTCAGCTACGGGTATCAGCCGGCCTCCGCCCAGACCACGCGGGGACCGGCTGGTCCGGCCTGAGAAACAGCGACCGCGCATCCCGGCAGCCGGTGCTCGCCATGAGCGGCGTCATCAGGGCCGGGTAGCGGGCGGGCTGGACGTAACCGGCACTGGTGACCGTCCCGGGCCATAGCACCTGCCGAACGCGGCTTCCGGGCCCTGGTTGCATAGCCTGAGCCCGGGAATCCGGGTGAGGATGCGCCGCCTGACCTGGCGGGTGAGCTTGCGGCCCGGGGCGACGCTTGCCGCATCGAACTTCCTCGCGCAGACGACCGCGGTTGCCCAGGCCAGCCAGGCGGTCCCGGGATCGGCGAACCGCCAGTGACAGCGGCCGGCCCGGTGCAGGGCGCGTCGGCGATATCCCGCCATGAATCTGCTCCTTCCCGTGCATGCGTCCGGCCCGCGGCCGGCGGACGCAGGCCGCGGTGGCTGCGCCAGCGGTACTCTGCCATGTCCCGGCAGGCGCGGGGGCATGGCATCGGTATGGCAAGAAGCCGGTAAGCGCGGCGTCCCGCGGCGAGGGCCGCGGTATGGCAGCTGTGAGGATCTTGAGAGATTCCTGCGGAACCGTTAGTTATTCGTTACGGGTCCGTGATTTACCGCATCCCCGGCCCCCGGGACCGCTAGCAGCGCCGGAGGTGGGAATCGTGCAGGCGCTGAGCTGAACGGCCAGCTCGGGTCACACTTGCGGACACCCCGATCCAGATTCCTGCGGACATTCCATAATCGGCAAATAGTGCAAATATGATTTCGAAATTCGATGATAACTTCTTGAATACTCTGTTCGAACAGGTATATGATTCAGGTAGTTCAACAGGAAGGAGGTGAGAAGAAATGAACGATCACGACCACGGGGCGGCGGCCGTGTACCCGGACGAGTTCTGGGACGCCGGGCGGGAGGACGGATGGCAGGGCGCCGAGCCGGCGCAGCGGCTGTTCGCGCGGGGCCGGGCGTGGGACGGTGAGCCGGCCGGGCCGGTGCTGGGGCTGGCGGTGATCCGCACCGCCGAAGGGGACGTGTCCGGGCTCTCGGATGATGAGCTGCTCGGGGCGATCGCCGCGACCGGCCGGGTGGCCGGGCAGGCAGCCCGGGCAGCCAGCGTGCTGGCCGCCGAGTACGCCAGGCGCACCACCGAGTGGGATCCCGCGCTGGGGCAGGAGGTGATCAGCGAGTTCGGCGAAGCGGACTACCGGCAGGAGGTCCGGCTCTCAGGGACGGCGGCGCGGGGGAACCTGACCCGCTCAGTCACCCTGGACCAGATGCCGCAGTGCATGCGCCTGGCCCACGACGGCGCACTGACCGACTACCGGCAGCGCATCATCGCCGAGGAAACCGCCCTGCTCGACCCGGCCCTCGCCAGCACAGCCGACCAGCTGATCGCCCAGGACGCCGCAGGCCGGACACCCGGATCGCTGCGCCACCTGTGCCGCCGCATCGTCCTGCTGCTCGACCCGGCCCAAGCAGAAGAACGGAGGAAGAAGGCGGCCAAGGGACGGCGGGTCGAGTTCGCACCCGAGCAGTCCGGGAACGCGATGCCCGCCGCCCGGGAGCTGAGCGTGGCGGTCGCGATGGGCATCAAGCAGGCCCTCACCGGCTGGGCGAAGATCATGCGGGCCGCCGGGATCACCGGCACCCTGGACAACCTCCGCGCCGACGCCCTCGCCGCACTGGCGCTAGGCCGGCACCCGGTCACCGGCGGCGCCGCCCCCGCCTGCACCGGCCCGGCCACCGGCGGGGCGTGGGACGGCATCACCCCCGCCGGCCAGCACCCCGCCGAGCAAGCAGAAGATGAGGACGCAGCCTACTTCAACCCCTGGGGATTCGGAGATTACGAGTTCGGGACGGGCACCGAGCCCGGACCGATGCCCGGTAGTCACCATCAACCTGGTGATCACCGTCGGCACCGCCAACCCGGCCAGCCGGTGGTGCATCACCGAGGTGGATCCCCGCACCGGCCAAGCGGTAGCCCACGGATGCGCCAGGGGCCAGCACCAGTGGCCCCCGCCAAGCACCGGCCCGCCACACACCGGACCGCCAGGAACGGGACCGCCAGGAACGGGACCGCCAGGCAGCGAGCATCCCGGGCCGGCAGCACCACCCGAGTCAGGGGCCACCGAATTCGTCGACAGCCTGAACCTCAAGATGGAGCCGATCGCGAAACCTAGCTCCGACGACGGACACCAAGAGCCGCGACACGACCCCAGCCGTAAACTGCAGCACCTCATCTGGGCCAGGAACGCCACCTGCGCCACCCCCGGATGCGACGCACCAGCCACCACCAGCGACATCGAACACCGGATCCCGTGGGAGGACGGGGGTGAAACGAGCGAGCACAACCTCGATCCCGGCTGCCGCCATTGTCACCGGCTCAAGCAGCACAAAGGCTGGAAGGTAGAAAAGACCAGCCCCACCGAAACCCGGTGGACCGGACCCTCAGGACGAACCCGCATCGTCCGACCCACCAGGTACA
>JBEKHI010000626.1:0-2968 GCA_050012355.1 Streptosporangiaceae bacterium
GGCGCCCACCGCGGTGGTGAAGGCATCCCGGTTGATGGTGATGACCGAGCTCAGCGCGGTGTCGTACTCGTAGAACGCCCAGTCGGACTGCCCGGGCGCGGTACCGACATCGAACGCGATCGCGGCGGCCAGGCTGGTCTTCGCCATCGCCCGCAGCTTCCGGTCGTCTCGTTCGTACCCCTGATACGCGAGCAGTGTCTTCATCGCCGCCGCCCGCTCGCCGGGGAACGTGATGTTGTGCAGCTCGGTGCCTAGGTACCCGCCGAAGCTCAGGCTAGGGATCTCCCTCGCCAGCGCCGCGTCGTACTGGAAAATGCCCACGTTCCCGACGTACGCGATGCGCTGTGACTGAGTAAGAAATGCATTTTGGTACATAACGGCGCGGGCCGGGTCCACCAGGTACCGGCTCTCGTCCGCGTTGGCGTCGTAGCTGACGGCTCGCGCCTGGGTCAGCGCGATGATCGAGTTGAAGGCGTCCACCTTCGCGACCTTGAGATGGTCAGCCTCGCCGCCCAGCAGCCCCCCGGCCGTGACGGTGAGGATGAGGGTGACCAGCGTCGCGGCCGCCAGCCCGAGGTTGAGCGTGCGGTGGTACCGCCTGCGCAGGAAGAACTGCAGCCAGACCAGCGTCCCCGCCAGCGCCAGCCCGGCCACCACGACCTCCGCGATGCCGATGAGCGCACCGGACCGGCTGGATGAGTAGCTGGCGTCGAGCGCGTTGGTGTTGTCGGTGGTGAGCACCGCGACATCGGGCAGGATGTGGTCCGACATCAGGTCGGTCGCCTGCTGGAAATAGCCGAGCGACGTCGCGGACGGCCTGCCCTCGGGGCTGCCCGGCGACTGGTCGGTGAGCATGGCCTCGGCCGCCAGGCCCTCGTAGCTGCCCATGTCGTTCAGCACCGCGCGGAGGTCGTTCTGCTCGGCCGGGTCGCCGGACGCGACCACGGCGGCCTGCTGCAGATCGGAATCGGCGGTCGTGCGGTCGCTGGCGTAGCTCGCATAGTTCCCGGACTTGATGCTGGCCAGCGCCTTGCTGTTCCCGGCGAGCAGCACGTTCGCGACCTGGGCGTCCATGTCGGTCAGCGAGAAGTACAGCCCCGTCGTGGCAGTTGTCTCGGGGGCATCGGTGGTGCCGATGGCATGGAACGCGTCGTTCTGGAAGGAAAAGAGCACGGCCACTACGGTGGCGAATACGACGGCGAGCAGCACAACGGCGATCGTGGCGGTCTTGATGATCCCCGGTGTCGTACGGCGGCGGATTCGCGGCGCGTGGTCGGTAAGGACCCCGTTCATGAGCCGACCGTACATGCGTGACGGTTCGCGGTGATTCGTCCCGCGTTAGGGTGCCGTTAGGGTTCAGCTGGGCCGCGGCGCGAAGTAGATCACCGCCACGCCGACCGCGACGATGCTGGCGCCGATCCATTCATAACGGTCCGGCCGGTGCCCGTCGACACCCCAGCCCCACAGCAGGCTCATGATCACGAAGATCCCGCCGTAGGCGGCGTACACCCGGCCGAAGTCGGCCCGCTGCAACGTGGGGATGATCCCGTACACGACGAGGACGATCGCGCCGAACACGCCAGAGGGCCAGCCGGCGCCCTCGCGGAGCCAGCGCCAGACAAGGTATCCGCCACCGATCTCGGCGAGACCGGCGGCGAGGAAGAGACCGATGCTACGTGCGACGTTCACGCATGAACGCTAGCCGATCGCCGGTGCTAGCCGCCGAGGGCCCGCGGTTTCTGGGCGGTGCGGCCTTGCCCGGGCTCTTTGCTGGGCAGCGCCGCACCGCTCAGAAACGGTCCGCGCGTCCGGCTGGGCAAAACGCTCACGGGGGTGGGGCGGTGCTGGCTCGTTCGATCAGCCGGGGCTGGATCGAGGAGACCTCGCCAGCCCCGTAGGCCCCGCCCCGGGATATCTGGTCCAGCAGCAGCGCCACGCAGCGGCGCCCCGCCTCCTCGAAGTCCTGGTGCACGGTGGTGAGCGGCGGCAGATAGCACGACGCTTCCGGCACGTCGTCGAATCCGACTACGGACACCTCCTCGGGGACCCGACGTCCCGCCTCGTGCAGCGCCCGCAGCACGCCGAGGGCCATCGGGTCGTTGGCGGCGAAGATCGCGGTAGCGTCGCGCTGGGCCACGAGCTGGCGGCCGGCTTCCAGGCCCGACTCGGCCGACCAGTCGCCGAACAGTACCGGCGGGACCCGGCGCCCCGCGTCCTTGAGCTCGGCGCGCCAGGCGGCGGCGCGCCGCCGGGCCGCGTGCGAGTCCTGCGGTCCCGCGACGTGCCAGACCGTCTCGTGCCCGAGATCGAGCAGGTGCCTGGTCGCCGCGCGGGCGCCGGCCTCCTGGTCGGCGTCGATCGCGGGGAAGTTCGTGTTCGGGTCACCGTCGGCGATCACGACCGGAACGCTGGTCGGCAGGTGCACGGTGGCGGTGTCCAGGATCCGGGCCTCGATCAGCACCACCCCGTCGATCGACTGACTGGTCAGCCGGGCGTAGGCACGTTGCACCGCCTCCTCGGTGGCCGCGCTGATCCCGGCGATCGTCACCGAGTAGTCGGCTTCCTGCGCGGCCCCGGCGATCGCCTCGATGGTGCGCGCGTTGCCGTACAGGCTGAGGTCGAAGCTGATCACGCCGAACGAGCGGGACTGCCCGGTCGCCAGCGCCCGGGCGGCGCCGTTCGTCCAGTACCCGAGGACGCGCATCGCCGACAGCACGCGGTCGCGGGTCTGCTCGTCAACATTGGACCGGTTGTTCACCACCCGCGACACGGTCTGGCTGGACACGCCGGCCAGTTCCGCTACGTCTTTCTGGGATGGCGCCCGTCCGCGCTGTTCCGAGGGCGTCATCGGCGTTGCCCCTTCCCGTGGCTATTCGTGATCTTAAAGCCTCGTTGCCGGAATGTTAGCGCAAACACGGCGGTACGAAACACCTCGGCGGCCTTCGGGGGTATTTATTGCGATTTATCC
>JBEKHI010000627.1:0-3302 GCA_050012355.1 Streptosporangiaceae bacterium
TTGCCCCACCGGTCGAGCAGGCTGGCCGGGTCGGACGCCTCGAACGCCATCTGGGCGAAGACGACATCGGGAACGTGGTAGGCCTCGAGCTCGAACTCGGTCACGATGCCGAAGTTGCCGCCTGGGCCCGGGACAACCTCCCGCCCGACGGCTGCTGACGCTCGCATGCAGGGCAACCGCCCGGCCGCAGAGGCGAGCCAGAACGCGGGGCTCTCCGCCGCAACTGGGCGAGACAGCCCGCTGGCAGCGCGATCACGCACTTCTCCCGGGTTCGTGTACCTTACCCGCCCGGTATGCCCGGTTATGTCAGGCCCCCAGTGTGCACTAACCCGGGAGAAGATGATTCGCGACACGACGGCGCACCCGCTCCCTGGGCCAGGAGGTACGACATTGCGCCCTGACCGCAGTCTCGCGGCTCGGCGGACACCGAGGGGGCATTTAGCAACTTTTCAGGTGGGTTAAGTACGGTAGGGGTGTTGCAGGAGTTTTCTAAGTAGGAGATGCCATGACGATCCTCGCCACTGACGGGGATGTCGCGGTGGTGGTGGACCCGCAGCGGGACATCGACCGCGTGCTCGAGCTCGTCGGACGCGAGGGGATCCGGGTCACTCACGTGGCCGAGACCCACCTGCACAACGACTACGTCACGGGCGGGCTGGCGCTGGCCCAGGCTACTGGGGCTACCTATCTGGTGCCCGCCGGGGACCAGGTCACGTTCGACCGGGAGCCGGTCGCCGACGGGGATGTCATCACGGTCGGCTCGGAGCTGGCGCTGCGGGTGATCGCAACTCCCGGGCACACGTTCAACCACGTCAGCTACGCCATGGAGAGCGCCGTGTTCACCGGCGGCTCGCTGCTGTATGGCTCGGTCGGCCGCACCGATCTCGTCGGCGCCGAAAACGCCGGCCTGCTCGCCCGGGCGCAGCACGCCTCAGTCCGAAAGCTCGCGGACCTGCTGCCCGCCGACGCCGCGGTGTACCCGACCCACGGGTTCGGCAGCTTCTGCGCGGCCACCCCGGCTTCCGGGAGTTCTTCCACGATCGCGGCGGAAGCCGCCGTCAACCCGGCACTCACCAAGGACGAAGACACCTTCGTCGCCGAACTGCTGCGTGGTCTCGGCGACTACCCGGCCTACTACGCGCACATGGCCGGGCTGAACGCCGACGGGCCGGGCGCACCGGATCTGACCAGCCCCGTGTCCCCGGTGGACGTGACAGAACTCACCCGCCGGATCAAGGCGGGCGCGTGGGTGGTGGACCTGCGGCACCGCACGGCTTTCGCGGCCGGGCATCTGGCTGGCTCGCTCAACTTCGGTGTGGACGGCCCGATGGTCAGCTACCTCGGCTGGCTCATCCCGTGGGGCGCCCCGCCGACGCTCATCGGCACCCTGGACCAGGTGGCCGCCGCGCGGCGCGAACTCGCCCGGATCGGCATCGACCGGCTGGCGGGCGCGGCGCCCGCCGACGACCCGGCCATAGAGACTGGAGCGTCCTTTCCGGTGGGGAGCTTCGCCGGCCTGGCGGCCGCGCTCACTCGCGACCCCGCGCCGGTGATCCTCGACGTACGCGCCCGCGGGGAATGGGACACGGCGCGCATCGCCGGAGCGGTGCACATCCCGCTGCCCGAACTGCCCGCGCGGATCGCGGCCGGGCTGCCGGACGGCGAGATCTGGGTGCACTGCGCTGGGGGTTACCGGGCGTCTATCGCGGCGTCGCTGCTGGCCGCGGCTGGCCGCGACGTGGTGGCGGTCGAGGACAGCTTCGAGCCGGCCGCCGAGCTGGCTAGGCTGCCGGTAATCCGTAACTAAATCTTGGAGATTCCGACAAGGGGCGTCCGCGCCCCTTGTACCGGGCGTAAGCACGCATTTACGTTGCTCGCATAGCCCCTCACCCCACAAGGATGGTGCACATGCCGCGTCGGCGTTCAGTCGTGCTCGCATCACTTGCCTGTATCGGACTCGCCTCGGCCGCCGCGTTCATTCCCTCCATCGTGGCGACGGCCACCGCCACCAGACCCGTCGTGAAGACCAGCCCAGGCGACATCGCCCTCGGCTCCACCCGCTCCTCGACTCCGCCGACCAACGCGCAATGCGAGTCCAAGTACAGCGTCCCCTGTTACGGCCCGACCCAGATCGAGCGGGCCTACGGCACGCCCAAGCTGTACGCCAAGGGCATCGATGGCCAGGGCCAGACGATCGTCATCGTCGACTCATTCGGATCACCGACGATCGCCCGCGACCTCGCTGTCTTCGACAAGGCCTACGGCCTGCCCGCCCCGCCGAGCCTGAAGATCATCCAGCCCGCGGGCAGCTACACCTGGACGGGGAACGCCGACCAGGATGGCTGGGCCGGCGAGACCACCCTGGACGTGGAGTACGCGCACGCGATCGCCCCCAAGGCGAACATCCTGCTGGTCGAGACCCCGGTGTCGGAGACCGAGGGCTTGACCGGATTCCCGCAGATCGTGAAGGCCGAGGAGTACGTGATCGACCATCACCTCGGCGGCGTGATCAGCCAGTCGTTCAACGCGACCGAGGAGACCTTCCCGACCAAGCAGTCGCTGCTTGACCTGCGCGCCGCCTACGTAGACGCCTACCAGCACGACGTGACCGTGCTCGCCGCCAGCGGCGACAACGGCGCCACCGACTCCGAGGAGAACGAGAACCTGTCGTACCCGTACCGGGTGATCGGCTGGCCCGCCTCCGATCCGCTGGTGACGGCGGTCGGCGGCACCCAGCTGTCACTGAACGCCCAGGGTGGCCGCACCAGCCCCGACGTCGCGTGGAACGACTCCGGCGGCGGTGTCTCGTCCATCTTCAGCCGCCCGGCGTACCAGAACACGGTGGCCAAGACTGTCGGCACCAAGCGCGGCATCCCCGACATCTCGATGAGCGCGTCCTGCGACGGCTCGGTGATCACCTACTCCAGCTACACCGGTACCGGAGAATGGGGCCTCACCTGCGGGACCAGCGAGGCCACCCCGCTGTTCGCCGGAATCGTGGCGCTCAGCGACCAGGTCGCGCACCACTGGCTCGGGCTGATCAACCCGGCCATCTACGCGATCGAGGCCAGCCACGCCCCCGGCATCGTCGACATCACCAAGGGCAACAACAGCCAGACCTTCACCCAGAATGGCACCACCTACACAGTCACGGGTTACCCAGCAACCCCCGCCTACGACCTAGTAACCGGCGTAGGCACGGTCAACGCCCCCGCCTTCGTCGACGAGCTCGCCGCCGCCCGGTAGCGGTCGATGTGACATCGACCGGCATCTATGCCGGTCGATGTCACATCGACAAGGCG
>JBEKHI010000628.1:0-2919 GCA_050012355.1 Streptosporangiaceae bacterium
GGTGCCCGCCGTACCGGTGGATCGGTGGAACTCATCAAACAACAAGACTCCATGACCATAACGGCGCGTTCATAGCCCTAGGCTCTATGCCCGTGTCCACTAGTCACACTGCTCGTCAGATGATCACTGTCACCGGAGAGGCGCTGATCGACCTGATCGTCTCCGGCGATCACGCCGATCCCCGGCCGGGCGGGGCCGGGTTCAACGTGGCACGCGCCATCGCCCGGCTCGGGCAGCCGGTGTCTTACCTGTGTCCGCTGTCCGACGACAGGTTCGGCGAAACGCTGCGGGCGCGGCTGGCCGCCGACGGGGCCACGCTCGCCTTGGCCGAGCCTGTCCGGCTGCCAACCACGCTGGCGTTGATCAACCTTGACGGCGCGGGCGTGCCGAGCTACCGGTTTTACCTAGCCGGGACATCGGCGGGCGCGCTGGAAGCCGGGCAGGCCAGCCTCGCGCCGGGCACGACGGCGTTGCACCTGGGCGCGCTCAGCCTGATCATGGAGCCGTCCGGGACGACGCTGACGGAACTGGCGGCTGACCTCCCCGATGACGTGCTGCTCATGCTGGATCCGAACTACCGCCCCGACGCCGTATCGGCGGAGAACCGCCAGCGGTACCTGGACCGGATTACCGGGCTGCTTCGCCGGGTCGACGTGCTCAAGACGAGCACCGAAGACCTTGGGTACCTGTTTCCTGGCGAGTCGGCCGAGTCGCTGTGCGACCGCGGGCCTCGGTGCGTGCTGATTACCGACGGGGCCGCGCCGGTCCGGGGTTTCGCTGGCGGCTCGGCGTTCCAGGTCGACGTGCCGCCAGTCGAGGTGGTTGACACGGTGGGCGCGGGCGACGCGTTCGCCGGGGCTTTCCTCGCCTGGTGGACACGGGCCGGACTTGGCCGTTCGGATCTCGCGGACGCCGGCCTGGTACGCGACGCGGCTCGGATCGCGGTCGCGGCGGCGGCCGTCACCTGCACCCGCCGCGGTGCGGAACCGCCGTGGAGTGCCGAG
This sequence comes from Streptosporangiaceae bacterium, assembly GCA_050012355.1. Taxonomy (GTDB): domain Bacteria; phylum Actinomycetota; class Actinomycetes; order Streptosporangiales; family Streptosporangiaceae; genus JBEKHI01. Next base: position 1,005 of record JBEKHI010000628.1, read on the forward strand.
CTGCCAGGATGGTCGGATCCTGACCCCAGCGATGGCCCATTACCGAGGTCGCACTCACTACGATCGTTGGAGGCTCAAGTGGCCGGTTTGCGCTTTTGCGCTTACCAGTACCAGCACCTACCGCTCGACGCGCTGCGCCGGCGCTGGCACGATGCCGAGCAGGCTGGCTTCGACGTGCTGTGGAACTGCGACACCGTCGTGGAGCCTGACCGGCCGCGGCACACCATGTTCGATGGGCCGGCGACGCTGACCATGATGGCCGCGGATACGAGTCGTATCCGGGTCGGGACGTTGGTCACCAGCCTTTATTTCCGGGAACCGGTCACGTTCGCCAAGTCAGCCATGACGGTCGATCACCTCAGCGGCGGGCGGGTGGAAGTCGCGCTCGGGGTAGGTGACCCGGCGGCGGGCGTCAAAGCCAGCGGCGTGGACTGGCCCACCGGTGAAAGGGTTTGTCTGCTTCCCGCCGCTGACGCCCTGGCGGTCGGTCGAGTACTTCCAGGACATGGTGGGACGCTTCACCGAGATCGGCATCGACGAGTTCGTCCTGTACTGGCCACGGACCTGGGATGCTGATCCGCGCGAGGACGCGGTGTTCCAGGAGGTGACCGCCACCGTGATGCCACGGCTACGGGCGCCCGCGACGCCCCGGTAGGCGCGGGAACCCCTGGTGGCTTCAGGCTTGGCCGTCGCGGACCCCCTTCTCGACTCGGTCGCCGTAGCTCTGGTCGACGTTGCGCAGGTAGCCGAAGGTGCGCCGCAGTACTGGTTCGGTGACTCCGTTGAGCAGCTGGGCGACGGTGCTGGCGACCAGCCGGTCGCGGGCGTCGTCGTCCATCACGTCGCGGACCAGGGCGGTGGCCTGGACGAAGTCGTCGTCTTCGGCGTGCGCCTCGAACGCGGTCCGCATGATCTCCCCGGCGGTGTACCAGCTGGGTGTCTCATGCAGTTCGGGATAGGCCCGCGGGCCGCCCTTGGAGTTCGGGAAGTACACCGGGTCGGCCCGGTTCAGCATCCGCATCGCCCCGTCCTTGCTGTAGGTGTGCACCGGCGCGACCGGGGCGTTCACCGGGATCTGCTGGTAGTTGACACCTAGCCGGTAGCGGTGGGAGTCAGGGTAGGAGAACATCCGGGCCAGCAGCATCCGGTCCGGGCTCGGTCCGATGCCCGGCACCAGGTTGGACGGGGACGGGGCGAACTGCTCCATCTCGGTGTGGTTGTCGGCCGGGTTGCGGTCCAGGGTGAACCGGCCCATCTCGATCAGCGGGTAGTCGCCGTGCGGCCACACCTTGGTCAGGTCGAACGGGTTGAACCGGTAGGCCGCCGCGTCATCGAACGGCATGATCTGCACGTACATCGTCCAGCTGGGATGCTCGCCGCGCGCGATCGCCTCGAACAGGTCCCGGGTGTGGTGGTCGTAGTCGGTCCAGACCAGGGCGGCGGCCTGGTCGTCGGTGAAGTACTCGATGCCCTGGTCGGTGTTGAAGTGGTACTTCACCCAGAACCGCTGGCCCTTGGCGTTGATCCACATGTACGTGTGGCTGGAATACCCGTTCATGTGCCGCCAGCTTTTCGGCAGGCCGCGGTCGCCCATCAGCCAGACCACCTGGTGGGCGGTTTCCGGCAGCAGGGTCCAGAAGTCCCACTGCATGTCGTTGGAGCGCAGGTTGCTGTCGGTGCGGCTCCTGCAGCAGGACCGGCCCGCCCGCGCCCACGGTCAGCGAATACTTATCACTTTCAACCGGGATGCCGGCATCCGTCGTCTGCGCAGGCGGCTGCTCGTCAGTCATGGGCGTCTCCTCCCGTTGGGGGCTGGGCAGCAACAAGCCTGGTAGCTGATTGGGTGGATTGGCATCACCAGGTCTTAATGATTTCCGGAAGCCCAAGTAGCCCCTATAGCTCACCAGAATCATGT
>JBEKHI010000629.1:0-2910 GCA_050012355.1 Streptosporangiaceae bacterium
CACATCGACAGCTCGGCGGTCGGTCCATCGTGGGCGCGGCTTGCCGGTCATGTGGATGCGCTCGGGGGGGGCGCCCGGTCGGGGCTGAACGGGTGTCGCCTGGAAATGGCTCACTTGTTCCGCGGGTCGTCATCCGGGTCTAGGTATTCGAGACTTATCGGCCCCAATGCCGTCACCTGGGTGACGTACTCACCGGATTTTGCCCAGTGGAAATGAGGCGTGCCGCTGGGCAGGACGATAACGGCACCCGGCGGGTACGCCTGCAGTTTTCCGTCATCGAACTGTTCGCCCACGCCGATGTAGAACACGCCGGACACGACCGTGTAGACCCGATCCTCGTGGTGTCGGTGGGGCATCAGCTTAACGTCGGATGGCACTTTGACCCGGACCACGTACGGGGCGGACTGTGAGGGATCGCCCACAACGACGGCGAGACGAGCCGATGGCGGGAACGCCGGAAACGGCTCCCAGTCGATGTCTTGGGGCAGGATCGACCTAAAGACCGCCTGGTCAAGTTGGTGGCTGCTCATAATCGTGAACCTCCCGGGCTCCGCGACGGAGTCACCTGACGCCGTTATGGTCAATGTCTCGCGCTGGCACGACCCATCGCGCCCGTGGAAAGCCCTGGCCGACTCCCTGGTGTGCCCACCGTGACGGGTAGCCGATCTGCATGCTTCGGGAATTACTAGTAGCTGGTCAGTGAGTTGGACTGGAGTTATGAAGATCGGCTCGGTCAATCCGAGGTCCCGGAAACCATCGTTGAACACAGGCCGTCACGGGACGGCGTAAAGAGCGTTTTGGCGGGTATTTACCCCATAAGGCCGGGTTACGTCCTTCGCAGAGGAGCATGATGGAACCTGTCACGATCACAATAGGCGTAGGCCTGGGTGTCTACTACTTGGCGCACCTGGCCTTCAATGCCTTCGCCGCAGGTTATGCCGCGGGGGTAGGCGAAGCAGACGCCTACCGTAAACTCTATGGGTAACGGATGGTGATCTTGATCATTCGCGTCAAGGACTGACGGCAGAGGTGAGGCCCTTCGCGACGGGCCTCACCTCTTTCGCGTCAGCCCGCCGGCTGATCTTGGTCAGCGGGCGGGCCGCTGAGTTAGGGGCGCGAGCTCAGGCGTAGATGGTCTTGGGCTGCTGGTAGGCGGCGATCGCGCCGGGGCCCAGTTCGCGGCCGATGCCGCTGGACTTGACTCCGCCCCAGGGACCGGCCGGGTCGGGCAGGTAGCCGTTGATGCCCATGGTGCCGGTGCGTACCCGGCGGGCAACCGCCCTGGCCCGATCCGGGTCGGTGGTCCAGACCGAGCCGCCTAGCCCGTAGTCAGATTCGTTCGCGATCCGGATAGCGTCGTCCACGTCGCTGTAGGCGATGACCGACAGGACCGGGCCGAAGATCTCTTCTTGGGCGATCGTGGAGTGGTTGTCAACATCGGCGAACACGGTGGGCTCGACGAACCAGCCCCGGTCCAGGCCCGCGGGCCGCCCTCCGCCGGCGACCAGCCGGGCCCCATCGCTGCTGCCCTTGGCGATGTAGCCCTCGACACGGTCCCGCTGCCGGTCCGATACCAGCGGCCCGATCAGGGTGGCCGGGTCGAGCGCGTCACCGACCTTCAGCGACGAGGCGAACGCGGCGATGGTGTCGGTGATCTCGTCGTAGCGGGACCGCGGGGCCAGGATCCGGGTTCCGGCGTAGCAGGTCTGGCCGTTGTTGACCAGGGTGGCGGCGAACAGGTCCTGGCCGATCCTGGCCAGGTCCAGGTCGGCGTCATCAAGGATGATCGCCGCCGACTTGCCGCCGAGTTCCAGGCTTACCGGACGGAGCAGCCGACCGCAGACCTCGGCGATCTGCCGTCCTGCCGCGGTGGAGCCGGTGAAAGCTATCTTGTCGATCCCGGGGTGCTGGACCAGGTAAGCACCAAGCTGCCGGCCGCCGGGCACGATATTGATCACGCCGGCCGGTACCCCGGCCGCTAGGACGGCTTCAGCGAACACGTAGGAGTCGAGCACCGTCTCCGGCGACGGCTTAAGCACGATCGGGCATCCAGCGGCCAGCGCGGGTGCGTACTTGAACGACGCTAGCGTCTGGGGGTAGTTCCAGGGGACGATGCCGCCGACGACGCCGACGGGCTCATGCCGGATGATCAGGTCACCGCCGAGGAACCGTGACGTCTCTACTTCGACGGGAGAATCCGCGAGCAGGCTCGCCATATAGCGCAGCGTGCCAACCGGAGTCATGCCCTCGATGACCGGCGACAACGCGATCGGCATGCCGTTCTGTGCGCTGACCAGACGGCCGATCTCCTGCGCACGGGCTTCCAGTTCGGCCGCGAACCGCTCCAGGGCGGCGGCCCGCCGGGCCGGCTCCCACTGCGACCAGCCAGACGGGTCATCGAACGCTTGCCGGGCCGCGGCCACCGCGGCGTCTACGTCCGCCTCGGCCGCTTCTGGCGTCTCGCCGATGGGTTCTTCGGTCGACGCGCTGTGGACCGGGATCCTGGCCGCGGAACTGGGGCTGACCCACTCGCCGCCGATGAACAGCCGGTCGTAACTGGCGAACATGCGGACCTCTTCCTGCCTGGCACGCCGCCAGGAGCGTCGCTGTGACTAGCAGCGTAGACCGAGCCTGCCAGCCCGCCAAGGGGCTCGCGGACGCTTACGATCTGCTTGCCTCTCAGCGATCTCACTGGTGCTGACTTCCGCGGGGCGGCAACCTGGTGCCCTCCCTATGAGAGGCGAGGGCGGAACGGAAGTGAGCCAGGCGCTGTCCGCGGCGGCACGACCCGTCGCTGACCGATCAGACGCGGACGGAAGCGGTTTCCGTCCAGACATCCAGGGCCTACGAGCGCTCGCCGTCTCGATGGTGCTGATCTATCACCTCTACCCCTCGCTGCTGCCCGGCGGT
>JBEKHI010000630.1:0-2907 GCA_050012355.1 Streptosporangiaceae bacterium
CGGTTTTTTAGTGCAGATCACAACACCATATGGGCGAGCCAACGGCTAGGCGGCCGGTCTCCAAAACCAGCGAAAACCAGGTTCGACTCCTGGCGCCCGTGCGAGCACCACCCCGCGGGGTGAACGTGCCGGTCAATTGAAAGCTCCATAGCGGGAAACACTTCGGCGGGACGCAGACGCAAAATTCCTGCGTCCCGCCATAATGGGCTGCTAGCTCCAATGGCAGAGCAACTCCCCTGCAAGGAGAAGGTTCTCGGTTCGAATCCGAGGCGGTCCACGACGGGAACGAGGGAGACGGCAACCCGCCTGGTTTGGGACCAGGACAAACTCGGTTCGACTCCGAGGTTCCCGACAATGGCTCTCTAGCTCAGTCAGGCATGAGCGCTCGGTTGAAGTCCGAGAGGTCGCTGGTTCGAGGCCAGCGGGAGCCACCGTGCCTCACAAGCATTGCGGACGATGTGTCACTCCTCCAAAGTGGCGAGCGGGGTTCAACTCCCCGGTGAGGCTCCATGCGCTGCAAGCATGACGGTGATGCACCTGGCTCTTAAGCTGATAAACACTTACACATGGACAAGCGCTGTTACGCCTGCAAGCAGGTTAAGCCGATCAACCAATTCTCGCGCAGCAGCTCCAAACCCGACGGCTACAACAACAGGCGACCCGTCCATGGCCGGAGGTTCTACAAGAGATTGCAAAGTGTGAGGTTGTCTGTTCAAACGACCACCGTCGTCGCACTGCGCGGGCATTTGGGTGGCGACGGTCGGCCATCAGTAACTGGATAGGTCCCCGGTCTGGCTCGGGGCGGCCGGCGTTGTGGTGCTCGGGCCTGTTATCCGGTGCCGGGGATCCAGGGGGTGCCTTCGGCTGCCATGGTGAGGGCGTCGAGTGCGCCGATGCCGTGGCGGGCGGCGGTGGCGAGGTAGCTGCGGATGATGCAGAAGGTCTCGGCTCCGGTCATGGACCGCATGCAGCCGGAGACCTTGATACGCAGCTTGCTCATCCTGATAGAGCGTTCGGCCTCATTATTGTCGAAGGGAACCCGCAGGTCGCGGGCGAACCGCAGGTAGTCAGCCTCCCGGTTCTTCATCCGGGTGGCGAGGGCGTGGCGTTTCTTCTGCAGTTTGGTGCGGCGGCCGGCGTTGAGCACGATCCCGGTCTTGGCGGCGTCGGTGAAGAACGTCGCCTGCTTGTCCAGCAGGTCCGCGCTGATGGCGGTGTCCCTGGCGGTGACGGCGGCCTCGGCCGCGGCCTTGAGGACCAGCAGCGCGTCGATGGCCTGCTGCGCCCAGAGCACGTCGGCGTCGGTGCCGGTCTCGGTGACCGCGATCAGCTCCCGGAGCACGTGCGAGTTGCAGAGAGCGTGTGCGGCGACGCCGGTGTAGGTGTCGTAGGGCGCCCAGGCGTCGTGGACCGCGATCCCGGTGAACGACGGGAGGATCCCGGCGGCGTCCATGCCCTTGATGCCGCGCTTGGCGTGCACCGTGGTCAGTACGTAGGGGCCGGAGGATGCGGAGTGCACCCAGGCGAGCTTCCCGGCGACCCGGAACCCGGTCTCGTCGAAGTGCACGACTTCGGAGGCGAGCAGGTTCTTGATGATCGCGCCGGCCGCCGGGGAGAGGAACGCGGCGATCTTCTTTGCCGCGTGCGCGATCACCATCGGGGACGGGGCGCAGCCGAACATCTCGCTCAGCGCCGCGGCGGCCCGGTCGCGGGACAGGTACTGGCCGTGCCACAGGTAGGCGGCCAGCGCGCAGACCCGCGGCCCGTACTGCGCCGGGGCATTGACTCCCTCGGGCGCTTCGGCCTTGGTCCGGGTCCCGCACTCGCATGCCAGCTCGATCAGCTGGTGCTCGGTGACCACCGGTTTCACCGGCTCGGGGATCTCGGTGACCTGCCGGCGTTCCATCCCGGTCTGAGCCGCATCGGCCAGGTGCTTCCCGCAGCCGGCGCAGCACGACGGCACATGCCGGATGACCTTGTCCGGGTGGCCGGTGAGTTCCATCGTGGCGCCCGGCTGACCCTTGGGGCGACCGGGCTTGCGGCCGGTCTTCTTGCGCAGCGACTTAGGGGCCGGCTTGCCGAGGCCGTCCGCCGACGGCGGCTTGCTGGAGTTCTTCGAGTTCTGCGCCACGCGGGCGGCCAGGTCCGCGACCTGCCCGGTCAGTTCCTCCACCTGCGCGGCCAGCGCCGCGATCGCAGCGTCCTTACCGGCGGCTAGCTGCTGCAGGGCCTCGATCCGGGTGTCCCGGTCCGCCAGCAGGTCCCGCAGCTGCGCATTCGCCGCCCGCAACCCGCTGGCGACGGCAGCAAGCTCAACGGCAGGCTCGCCAGCCTCGGGGGACCTATCGGACACAACCGGCACTTCACCACAGCCGGCCCTCCGTAGTCAAGCTGAAACACTGAGCCAGCCGGCAGAACACGGAAAACCCCTGCCACAAGCGGGTCCGAAGAGACCTATCTAGTTACTCCTCGTTATTATAAGTCGTCGCCGACATTGATGCCTCGATTGCGAAATATGTCCAGTGGGCGATGGTGTCCATTCAGGGGTCCGGGGCGAGTCGCAGGGTGACCGCGTTGCGCGACATGCCGTAGCGGGTGCTTGAAGTTGCAGTTCAGGTTGATCAAGCTTGTGGCTTGTGTCCGATGAGCCCGATCTGCCGGGCGGTGCCGGTGAGCACCGAGAGCTGCTGGCCCGGCTTCGGGCTGTGGTGGAGGCGAAGGACACCGAGATCACGGTGCTGCGAGCGGAACTGGCGGCGGTGCTGGACCGGGAGCGCCGGCAGGAACTGCGGATCGCTGAGCTGGAACGACGTCTCGGGATGGACAGCAGCAACTCCGGGACACCGACGTCGAAAGAGTCCATCGGGGCCAGAGAGCGGCGCAAGGCGGAGCGGAAGACCCGGGACA
>JBEKHI010000631.1:0-2904 GCA_050012355.1 Streptosporangiaceae bacterium
TGGCGGGGCGGCATGCTGCTCGGCAGCATCGCCAACTGAGGAGGATCGCTGAAGTGTCCGCCATCAGGCTGGAAAAGCTGACAAAGACCTACGCGACGGGCGTAACAGCTCTGGACGCGCTCGACCTGTCCGTCGGGGATGGCGAGTTCGTCGCCCTCGTCGGGCCATCCGGCTGCGGGAAGACCACGGCGCTGCGAATGGTCGCCGGCCTGGAGACGATCACCTCCGGCACGGTGAGCTTCGCGGACCACGTGGTCAACCACGTGTCGCCGCGGCACCGGGATGTCGCGATGGTGTTCCAGAACTACGCGCTCTACCCGCACCTGTCCGTGGCCCAGAACATCGGCTTCGCGCTGACAAACCAGAACGTGCCGAAATCGGAGAGAGACCGGCGGGTCCGGTCGGTAGCCGAGGCTCTTGGCCTTACCGACCTGCTCAACCGCAAGCCGAACCACCTGTCCGGCGGTCAGCGCCAGCGGGTCGCGATGGGCCGGGCCATCGTGCGCGAGCCGTCGGTATTCCTGATGGACGAGCCGCTGTCCAACCTGGACGCGAAGCTGCGGGTGCAGATGCGCGGTGAGGTCCTTCGGGTGCATCGGGAGATCGGTGCCGCCACCCTGTACGTCACGCACGACCAGGTCGAGGCGATGACCATGGGCGACAAGGTGGCGGTGCTGAGTGGCGGTGTGCTGCAGCAGTACGGCACACCGCGTGAGCTGTACGACTTGCCCGCCAGTCTCTTCGTCGCCGAGTTCATCGGCTCGCCCGAGATGAACGTGTACGAGGCATCGGTCTCCGACGGCGAGATCCTGCTCGGCTCCCAGCATCTGGCGCTGCCCGCGCTACCGGGAGCCCTCGCGCCGTATACCGGCCGGAAGGTGATCGCCGGGTTCCGTCCCGAGGATCTGACGCTGGCGGCCGCTGCTAACGGAGCCGGAGCCGCGCGGCTCACCGGAGACGTGCGCGCCGTCGAGGCACTCGGCAGCGAGACGCACCTGTTCTTCGCGATCGACGCGACCCCGGCTGGCCGGGAAGCACTCGCGGCGGCGGCCCGCGAGACCGAGACGGTATTGCTCAGCGACGACAGCACCCACAACGGCGTGGCCCGGGTGGACCCGCGAGCCGGCGTCCGGGTCGGCGAGCGTGTCACGTTCGCCCTAGACACCGAGCGGCTGCACTTCTTCGACCTGGATACCGGAGCCGCGATCCGTTAAGCCGATCCTGGTCTGTGCGGCCCTGCCCACTCTCTTTGCTGGGCAGGGCCGCACAGACCAGAAATGGTCCGGTGAAAAACTCAGTTACGGGTGAGCAGGCGCCGTGACAATGGCGCCTCAAGAGGTGCCGACCACCGGCCTGATCGAGGTGGACTTCGGCCCCGCAGAGTCATTCTGCGTCTGTACCCAGGTCCTCACACAATGACCGGCTAGCGAACTGATCCGGTGCCGTGGCCACGATGTGGCCGCTCTCTGCCCGCCGTCGCCAGACGGCGGGCAGATTAGGGCTGTACCAGGCGCGCCCGATATTCGGTTGCCCGCGGCTGCTGCCTGATGGGATAGTGCGGGTCGAAACAGGTTTGGTGCCGACTCCGGTGAAGCTGATTCGCTTCGGCTGAAGTCGGCTGTGGAAGGGAGGCGTCCGTGATGCCAGTGCCCGTTGCGGGTTTTCTGTGCCCTGCCCTGACCACCGCCCACCTGAGGAGCACCATCGATGCGCGACAGCGCGAACTCCGGCGACTACGGAGCCACCCGCCACGTTAAGAAGCGCGGCAAATTCGACGACGAGCCGGCCTACGCCAAGCGCGCTCACTACCTGCCCCGGCTCGAATCGGAAGACGCCAACGACCACACCGACGGCCTGCCCGAGGGCGACCGCTGGTCAACCTGGGATCAGTCCACGCCGACCCAGAAGGGCCCGCTGCCCCATCCGGACTGGCTGGTCACCGAACTCGCCGCGGTCGATACCGAGCTCGGGATCCTGAAGACCGGCAAGGAAGCCGAGGTCTACCTGCTCAGACGCGGTGTGCCAGGCACCGACCGGGAATGCCTGCTGGCCGCGAAGCGGTACCGGGATACCGAGCACCGCATGTTCCACCGGGACGTGAGTTACCTCGAGGGACGGAAATCACGGGAGTCGCGGGTGAACCGCGCGACGGCGAAGCGCACCGCGTTCGGGCGGCAGGCGATCGCCGGGCAGTGGGCGGAGGCCGAGTTCACCGCGCTCCGCCAGCTCTACGAAGCCGGCGTCCCGGTCCCCTACCCGGTTCAGATCCTCGGCACCGAATTGCTCCTTGAGTTCATCGGTGACGACGACGGCACGGCCGCGCCCCGGCTGGCCGAAACCCGCCCGTCAGCCGCGGAGCTCCGGTCGCTGTGGTCGCAGGCAGTCAGGGCGCTATCGGCGCTGGCCGCCCTCGGGTACGCGCACGGCGACGCCAGCCCGTACAACACGCTGGTGCACGAGGGACGCTTGGTGCTCATCGATCTGCCGCAGGTGGTCGACGTCATCTCGCACCCGGATGGGCGATCCTATCTGGAACGCGACGCCGCCAACCTGGCCAAGTGGTTCGTCGCTCGCGGGATTGAACCCGCCGACGGCACGCCGGGGCCCGACGATTTCGCCGGTTACTTGCTGGCGGAGGCTGGCCTTTAGCGACGGTTTCTGGTTGGTGCTGCATTACGAAGACTCTTGCCTGGTCAGTGCGGCACCGACCAGGCACGGTCCGGTCGGCCGACGGCTTGACAGGCGCCTGACGGGCCCGACCGACGGCTTGACGACCGGCCAACACGTGTCTAGCGTCCAAGGCAAAGGTTTTCCTCCCCTGGCGAACCCGAAGGGACCCCCCACGTGATGAGACATCGACGTCTCGCCGGTACACGAATCCGTGCGATTTTGTGCGCCGTTGCC
>JBEKHI010000632.1:0-2871 GCA_050012355.1 Streptosporangiaceae bacterium
ACCATGCTGTCCATCCTCAAACCATGCTGTCCATCCTCAAACCATGCTGTCCATCCTCGAAAAGTAATAATCGGGAATGCGCGGAGCACGCGTACGTTCGGACTGATTTTCTTTTGAGTAATTCGAGCGCTGGCGCGTGTTATCGAAATATTTCGGATCCATTAATTACCCATTGACTTGTTATTACCTCTCCGCGTACGTTTCCATAAATCCAACTTTCGCGACGAAAGTTTCGCATTAGGGCGAAATATTTCGATGCGAATGGGAGGCTATGCGATGAGACGCCGTAGTGTTCTGGCAGCAGGGGTGGCGGGCGCGGCAGCGCTCCTGGCCGGCGGTACCGGGGCCGAGGCCGCTACCCGGTCGAGCGCGGTGACGGCCCGGGCGGCCCGCCCGGGCGACGTGCCGTGGGCGTCCGCGTCACTGCGGGACCTGGCCGCCGGGGTAGGACTTCGCTTCGGCTCCGCCCTCATCCCCCAGGACATAGAGACCCCGTCGTACGCGGCGATCGCGGGCAGCCAGTTCTCCGTGGTCACGCCGGGCAACGGGATGAAATGGCAGATCGTCGAGCCCGAGCAGGGTGTCTACGACTGGACCCAGGCCGACGAGCTCGTCAATTTCGCGCACGCGAACGGGCAGCTCATCCGCGGGCACACGCTGGTCTGGCACAACCAGTTGCCGGACTGGCTGACCACCGGCGTGGCTAACGGCTCGATCAGCTCCGCGCAGCTACGGGACCTGCTGCACAACCACATCACCGTCGAGGTCTCCCGGTACCGGGGCAAGATCTGGCAGTGGGACGTCTGCAACGAGTTCTTCACCGACACCAGCCCGTCCGAGCTTGACCCGACCAACTGGTGGATCGTCAACGCCGGCCCGGACATCATCCCCGCCGCGTTCCAATGGGCGCACGCGGCCGACCCGAACGCCTTGTTGTTCTACAACGACTACAACATCGGCGGCGAGGACGGCACGAACGCCAAGAGCGACGCCGTCTACGCGTACGTCCAGCAACTCCTCTCCGACGGCGTGCCGATCCACGGCGTCGGGAACCAGGGCCACCTGGACACCCAGTACGGCTGGAACCCGGCCCTGCTCCGCCAGGACCTTGAGCGGTACGCGAGCCTGGGCCTGGTCGTCGCCATCACCGAGGCCGACGTGCGGACGTTCGTGAACAACGCGACCGACCAGGTGCCGACGGACAGCCTGGCCCAGTTCGCGCAGCCGTACGAGTACTCCGGCATGCTCCAGGCCGCGCTCGCGGTGCCGCAGTGCATCTCGTTCACGGTCTGGGGCTTCACCGACTCCGACTCGTGGGTGCCCGGCACGTTCGCCGGCGAAGGGTACGCGGCGATCTACGACGTGAACCAGCAGCCGAAGGCCGCGTACTACGCCCTCCAGTCGGACCTCGCGCTCGCCGCCTACGGCGCCCCGCAGCGAGTACGCACTTACACACCGCGTCCCTGACCGGCGCGGGCCGCAAGCGGTCGCTGTCGGTGTAGACGAATCCGCCCGCCACGTGTTCGCACCACGCGGAGTCGTCGGCGATGACGAACCCGCTGGCATTGGCGGGATGGGCGACCGCCGGTACGGCTTCGCGGGAAGAACGTCGTCGAACCCTTGGGGAATCGTCAGCTGGCCGGAATCAGATCGGCGACATCTGCGTGAAGCTTGGCGAGCGCTTGGTCAAATGTGGCGAGGCGGGCTGAGTATGAGCGGGCGAGATGAGCCAGGTACGCATCGGTCACCTGGCGGTGGCCGATGATCCCGGCGACTGGGATGTCGTGGTAGGAAGCGTTGTCGGGCCAGAACTCGTGCCGCGGGTTGCCGGTGATCTCCTGCAGTACCGAACGGGCCGATTCGGCGGTCTGGCCCTCGCGGATCAGGAGCCGCATGAGGCTACCTTGGGTGATGGGGCAGGTGGCGAAGCCGGTTCCGGACGCTACGAACCAAGCCTCGGCCTGGCCGTGGTGAACGTGGTTATCGACGACGAGCGCTATGAGCACGTTGGCATCAAGCAGCACGGCCGGCATTTACTCGTCCTCAAGCGCGCGGACGTCCTCGGTGGTGATCATCCGGCCCAGGCGAACGACGGGCAGCCCGGTCGCGGCGCTGTGCGTCAGCTCGGCCGCCCGGCTCTCGCCGAGCCCGCGGCGCATGAGGAAAGCGACAGTCTCGCTCAGGGTCCGGTGGGTATCCCTAGCGATCGACACCACCTGCGCGTGAAGATCAGCTGGAAGGTCCACAGTAGTACGCATGTACGCATCATATCATCTGTGCATCATGATGTCCTGATCGAGGCCGCCAGCACTCAGGACGGTCCTGGCGGAGATCAGCCGCATGACGGCGACCGCGTAAGCGGCGGGCCCGCGAAGTTCGAGTTCCCTGGCACGGTTTCGCTGGTCAGGCTTGAGCGGTCGCTAGGTACATCCGGCGGGCGCGGCGCCACCAGCGGACGCAGAAGAACACGCTGGTTCCGGACGCGATGATGATCAGGGTCAGGGCGATGGTGAACGCGAGGACATCGGCCTTGGTGGTCATCGGCACCCCAGGCAGCTCCGCATGGCCCGGGCTCTGCGGGTCGACCAGCACGGTAACCGTATCGCCTGGCCGGTAGCTGACCTTATAGGGCACCTGGACTGCGGTCTCCGCCTGGCCGCCGACCGGCTGAGGCAACCGGGCCAAGACGATGGCGCTCCACGTATCGCTGCAGTCGCTGGCACCGCCGCTGCAGGACTCGGCCACGGTGTTGCGCACCTGGACGACCGTGGCGGTCTCCCGTACGCCGTGCGCCTGCGTGTAGGCCGACCTGGCGGCGTCGGCGTTGCCGGCGGTGAGGATGTTGACAAGCAGCACCGCCGAGCCGAGCAG
>JBEKHI010000633.1:0-2856 GCA_050012355.1 Streptosporangiaceae bacterium
CACCTGCGCGGTCGCCTCGAGCAGCGCGCGGGCCTGGGTGCCGGACCCGACGACAGCCAGCACCTCCGCGCCCGGGCGGGCCAGGGCGCGGGCCGCCAGCGCCGAGGTGACCGCGGTCCGGTAAGCGGTGATCCAGTTGGCGTCGAGCAGCGCCACCAGCGCACCGTCGTTCAGCGAAATCATCGCGAACATGTACCGCACGCCGTGTTCCGGGTGGAAGTTCATCGCCTTGAAGCCCGCGTAACCGGTGTCGTAGGCGATGACCGGCATCAGCCGCAGCCAGCCGCGGCCTCCGGTCGCGTCGATCGTCAGCCGGTTCGGCAGTTCGAGCGCACCCTCGACCGGGCGGGACAGCATGCGCCCCATCTCGTCGAAGATGCCCGCCGTCTCGGTGGCGGCCCGGACCTCGTCATCCCTTAGCAGCAGCATCGTTACATCGGGTTCCGGCCGAGATAAAAATCGGCCATGTCGCCCGGTACCGCGTCGATGATGCCGGAGCGGACCGCGGCGTCGGCGAGCCGCTTGGTCGCCGCGTCGTTCAGCCGCATGGTGGGCATCCGGAGCGGGCCGCCGTTGAAACCGGTGAGCCACTCCATGTACTTCCAACTGGGCCGGTGGATGAAATGCGCGCCGGAGTAGGACGCCAGGTCGGCGAGCCGGGTGGTGCGGGCCGGGTGAATCCGCCAGTAGATCTCCAGCGCCTCATCCCAGTTGCCCTCGTGCATGAGCTTGAAATAGCGCGGCACCGCGTCGCCGAAGTACTGGAAGTTGCTCGTCCCCATCCACTGCATGCCAAACCACTTGACGTGCCCCGGGGAGGTTCCTTCCCTGGGGTCGGAGATCAGCAGCTTGTCGCCGATCCGGTTCATCACGTCGACATGCGCGCCGTTCCCGGTGCCGCCGCCCTCGCACTTGAGCGCGACGGCGCGCGGGTGGTCCGCCAGCCGCTCGACCAGCGCGGGCGACAGCTCGGCCGGGTGCAACCGCTGGAAGCCCCACAGGTGCACGGCGAACAGGATGGTCGCCAGCGGCACCTCGTCCATCACCGCGACGGAGTAGTCGTACACGTCCTGGTCCGTCTTGGGGTAGAACGTCGGGGCGTAGGACAGCAGCAGCGTGTCCGCGCCGGCCGCCGCACTGGCCTGGCCCGCCTTGATCGTGTCCTCGAGCGTGTCGAAGCTGGCATGCGCCATGATGTGGAAGTCATCGCCAGCCTCATCCGCGGCGATCTCGACGAACCGCACATACTCGTCGAGCGTCGTGCCGCACTCGGAGACCGCCAGCGACCCCCAGAAACCAAGCTCCCGGCTGCGGCGGACGTCGTGTCTGATCGCAGCCTCGTTCAGTTTCCTGAGGTCACTCGAGAAGGTCGGCATGACGACGTTGCAGACGCCGCGCATGGTTGCGCGGGCCCACTCCTTCGCCTCTTCCTTGGTATATGTAGGCATTTCTTCTTCCTGGGGGATGTGCGGGCAGCGTCGAATCTGGTCACGTCGGTACGTGACCAGTGCCCTGATGTTGTTGTGCGGCCGAGCTAGGCCTGAGCGAGAGCCGCCAGCCAGCCGGCGTCCGGCTCGTTACGGGCTACTTCGCGGAAACGGTCCGGCATCCCGCCGGACAGGACGCCCAGCCATGCGTCGGAGCTTTCCGGCGACCACTTGTGCACCCGGAACTCGTAATCGGCGGGGTCCTGGACCTTGATGGCATCCGTCTCGTACTCGCAGATGAAGCCGAGCGGGTCCACGAAGTAGCAGAACACGTACTCGCCGGGACCGTGCCGGCCCGGGCCGTAGAGCTTGTCAGCCGTCGGCGAGTCGCTGAGGCGGCTGACGGCGCGGAAGAACTGGTTGAGGTCGGCGATCTCCCACGCGACGTGGTTGAGTGACGCGTGCGGCGCCTTGCTGAAGGCCACGGTGTGGTGGTCGGTGTTGTAGTACAGGAAGGACATCTGGTGCTCGCGCCAGTCACGCAGCCCGAAGCCCAGCTTTTCCTGGTACCAGTCGGTGATGGCGTCGATGTCGGGGGTGTTCAGCACGATATGGGCGGGCTTGTGCGGCAGATTTTCTGACGGCTCGTCGGAGGGACCGCTAGCCGGGCGGTACCCGATCTCGATGTGCCGACCGTCTAGGTCGACGACGTGGAGCACGTTCTCGACTCCGGGGCAGGACCGGACATCATCAAGCACCTTGACCCCGTTGGCCGCGACCCGTTCGCGGATCTGGCCGATAAGCCCGGCATCGTCGGAGATCAGGCAGAAGTGGTCCACCGTCTTGCGGTCCGACTCAATGATCACCAGTGAGTAATCGTCGCCCGGGTAATCCGCGGCGGCGAGGCGCACGGACGACTCGTCACGGCCAGTCTCGCGCAGTCCCCAGTCCTTGGTGTAAAAACTGACGGCTTCGTCGGCCTGGGGCCCGGCCAGTGCGACGTGGTGCAGTGTGATCGGCATCTCGACTCCCTTCGATGTAGAATGTATACACTTCCATCCGGGCATGTCAACGATGCTTTTCGCCAATGTTACGTTTTTCACTCGCCGCAGTTGCCTGCTCGTTACCTCCGCCGGTGGACGGTCACCCAGCAAGACCCGCACGACGCCTTCGATGGCCCACCGCTGGCGTTATAGCCCCAGCGGTGGGCCATCGAAGGGTTGCGGATCCGAAGCGGACCCGAGCCGAAGCCCACGGGCCCCCGGCGGTTCGTTACGTTAGGTGTTGGGTGCTCACCTCACGCACGCGGCAACCAGCCCTGGCCCGCCGCGCATCTTCTCCCGGGTTCGTGCACCTTAGCCGCCGGAAACATCCGGCATGTCGGGCAGTCAGGGTGCGTTAAGCCGGGAGAAGATGGCGATGGGCCGCT
>JBEKHI010000634.1:0-3929 GCA_050012355.1 Streptosporangiaceae bacterium
GAAGATCCCGAGCTACCAGCCGGCCGAAGGAATCTGGAGCCGCGACAGCTTGACCCCCGTCACCATACGGCCTGGCTCCGCGTCGCAGACTACTGCGCCGGTGAGTCAGCCAGCTGCGAGATCGAGGCACGGTGTCGCTCGGTGAGGCCCGGCATCTGGCGATGTCGGCTCCCCGTCGGGCATCCTGTCTGGACGCCAGAAACTGATGATTTGCACAGGTAAGGGCTTCAGTGAGTTCTTCCTGAGGCATGACGTGGGCGCGCCGCGCGGCAGGTCCGACCACCGGACGAACCAACAGCCGGGGAGGCACGGTCGCCGCCGAGCGCCCGAATTACCGGGACAGCTCACAGTGCGCGGAGCAATGCACGCTTCTCTGGACTTCGGGGTCGCTCTGACTCACGAGACTTCCGGTCTGTCACCCCGCCTGCTGCCTCAGTACAGTGATTTCGCATGACCGACGCCGAGATCGGGATCACCGCAGATCTGGTCTGCGGCCTGCTGCAGGAGCAACACCCAGACCTTGCTGGGCTGGCCATCCGCGAGGTGCCGGGCGGCTGGGGCAACCAGATGTGGCGGCTGGGGGATGAGCTGGCCGTCCGCATGCAGCGCATGGACCCCACCCCGGAGCTCCAGCTCAAGGAGCGGCGGTGGCTACCCGTACTGGCCCCGCGCCTGCCGCTCCCGGTGCCGACCCCGGTGCGCTTCGGCGAGCCGTCCGAGCGCTTTCCCAAGCACTGGACCGTGATGACGTGGGTTCCCGGCGAGCCGCTAGACCACGCCACGATCAGCCGCGGCACCCATGCGGCCGACACGCTGGCGGGCTTCCTTCAGGCGCTCCATGTGGAGGCACCCGCCGAGGCGCCGATCGCCACAGACTGCGGAGCCCATCCCAGGAACTGCACGGACGGCTTCGAGAACTTCTTCCGGGCCGTTGCTCCCGACGACATAGCTGCCGACGTCCGGGCCGTCTGGGACGACGCCGTTGGGGCCCCCCGTGGGAGGGCCTGCCGGTTTGGGTGCACGGCGACCTTCATCCCGCGAACGCCGTCGTCTCGGACGGAACGCTCTCGGGCATCGTCGACTTCGGTGGCATGTTCGCCGGCGATCCGGCGCGCCCGCGGGCTGGCCGCTATGAAGAGCCTCTTCCTAATGCTCATGGGGCAGAACGGAGATCGGGGACTCCCCGGCGGTAAGCCGAACTGGGGACCCGCAGGCCGGGCGGCACTTGATCGTGTTCTGAAGGGCGTTTGAGCACCTTCGTGGGTTCATCGATCACCACGCGTGGTGGGAATGCCAAGCGGCCATGTGAATAACTCATGGTGAGGAACGCGCGACGGTCCGAGTTGAGCTCGCTGAATACGCGTGGCCGGTAGGCGAGAAGGTGCGTCTCCGCGCTACCGCCTGATATATGCCGTTGCGCGACCACCGGTCTGTAGCATCGAGATCCTAGGTCAACAGTAAGAGGTCAACGTGAACACTGAAATCGGTGTCGTCATCCTCAGTGGCGTTTTGCCGCTTCTCGGTGTTCTGATTGGTTCCGGTTCCACGATCCTTGTGCAGAGAAGCTCCGCGCGTGAGTCTAGGATTCGGGCCGAAGCAGAAAGGCGCGGAGCTCAGCGCACTGAGGTCAAGAGTGCAATCGAATCATACCTGAAGGTCGCACAGCATCTGCAGAGTCAACTCTGGTCCAGAGAACATGGAGGGGAGGTTCTCGATATACCGCCGATAGTCGAACAGGTGTGGCTGGCTCACGCACACGTGGACATTATCTGCTCGGAAAGATTGCGTGTCCCCCTCACGGAGCACGCGCTGGCATTGCACGATGTGGCGCGCCATGAAGAGCAATACCCGGACTACTGGGAGCATGTACTTCCACACAAACTAGCGTTGCATGATGCCATCCGAAAAGAATTGAGTTTGCAAGATGACGGAGCATTTGTTGAGCCACGGATGTCTTCGCTTCGCGATCGAGCCTTTTCGGAGCGAAATTATGGCCCCGCGAAGGCTCAGCCGGGCACACGGGAACCGGGTCTTGAGCAGCCTCAGCCTGGATCCGATCAGGCGAGGCCTCCAGCAGGCTAGCCGAACCCGGCGAACAGGACAAGAGATTTTCGGCACGTTGCCAGGACGCGTACAGAACACCCCTTCGCGTTCCCACGGCGAGTAGTCACACCAATGTGAGAATATAGCAGCGCATGAGCGCGACGGCGGGCGCAGGATACCTAAACAGAGTCCTTCTCAGGGCAAGCCGGCGGGCGCATAGGCCTAATTACTCAGCGTTCCGCCATCTTGGCCAAGGGCGAGCATGCTGGTCGGGGCACGAGCGGATGCCGATGGGCGTCTACGAGGCGCTGGTGTAGCTCCAGTCGGGTTTGCCGCCCGCGGCGTTGGAGGTCACCTCAGGCCCGATGAGCAGGAATCGTGCCTCTTCATGCGCGATGGGGCAGTGCTCGGTGCCGCGCGGGATGACGAACAAGTCGCCGGGTCCGAGATCGACGTTGCGATCGCGCAGCTGGATAGTGATGTGCCCCTCGATAACGAGAAATACCTCGTCCTGATCGTCATGGCTGTGCCAGTTCGTCGAACCGATTCCCTTGGCGACCTTGAACAGGTTGCCGTTGGCGCTCGCGAGTACCTGCTGGCGCCAGAACTCGGTCAATTGAGCGGCTTCACGGGCAAGGTTTATCTTCTCCACGACACTGATCCTGCCTGGGGGCAGAAGCCTCCGACAGTGCTAGAAATACCACATGTCGCAAGATTCCTGCCGCAACCCGCAGCCGGTCGTCCTGATCGTCGATGAGGGCTCCAACCCGTTCGAACTGGCCTGCACGTGCGAGGTTTTCGGCGCCCGGCGGCGGCCGGAGATCGGCCGCGAGCTCTACCGGTTCCGCGTCGTGACTCCCAGACGCCGCGTGACCGTACGCGACGCGATGTTCACTATCGGCGGCGCCGGCGACCTCGGCGACATCGATGACGCGCACACCGTGTTCGTGCCCAACCGGCCCGACACCGACACGCCCACGCATCCGGCAGTCATCAAGGCCGTGCAGCGCGCACACCAGCGAGGCGCCCGGCTGGTCGGCCTGTGCACCGGTGCCTACACGCTCGCCGAGGCCGGCCTGCTCGACGGGCGCCCGGCAGCGGTGCACTGGCAGCTTGCCAGCGACTTCCGGCGCCGTCACCCGAAGGTCGACCTCCATCCGGACGTCCTGTTCGTTGATGACGGCGACATCCTGACGTCTGCCGGCAGCGCGGCGGCGCTGGACCTGGCACTGCACATCGTCCGCCTCGACCACGGGGCGCGGATCGCCAACTTCGTCAGCCGCCGGCTGGTGTTCTCCGCCTTCCGCGACGGGGGCCAGCAGCAGTTCATCGAGCAACCCGTCACTTCACCCGGTGAGCCCGCGTTGTCGCAGACCCTTGAATGGGCCCGGGCGCGACTCGGCACGACGCTCTCCGTCACCGACCTCGCCCGTCACGCTCACCTCAGTGCCACCACGTTGCACCGGCGGTTTCGCGCCGAACTGGGCACCACGCCGCTGGCGTGGCTCACCGCCGAACGCGTCGACCTTGCACGCCGCCTTATCGAACAAGGAGTCGTGCCCTTCGACCTGGTCGCCCACCGCAGCGGCCTCGGGACAACCGCCAACCTCCGCGCCCAGATGCGACGCCGAACCGGGCTCAGCCCATCTCAGTACCGCGCCCGCTTCGGGCATGATTGACCCCAGGTAACGCAAAGCTACCGGTTATGCTTCGTGCCGACGTGGCCGGCTGCTCCGGTCCTGTTACTCCCCGGCGGCCTTCAGGCTGGCTATCTGCGCCCGGGCCGCTAGGACGAGTTCCTCGTTGGTGTTCGCGTGGCCGCTCAAGCCCCATCCACCGTCGGGTGCCTCGGTGAGCAGCACCCATGTCCTGCTGGTGAGCGTCGG
>JBEKHI010000635.1:0-2828 GCA_050012355.1 Streptosporangiaceae bacterium
CCAGCAAGGATTCCAGCACTCCGGTCGGCGGCACGGCGGCGCTGTCCCGGAGGCGGACGCCTTCGCGGACCTTCGCCCAGGCGGCCGCCTCGTCCCGGCAGCGCTGGCAGTCGCCGTGGTCCGGGTCTCGTCAATGAGCTCTTGCCTCGGCGCGCCCTAGCGTGTGCCGCTCGGGCCCGGCGTCGTCCGCCGGTGTTTCGGACAGCAACTGATCGTCGACGATGGCGAGCCGATGTTTTCGCCGCCGGTCCCTGGCTTGCCGCCGCGCGACGGAGATGAGCCAGGACCTGACGGCGGAATCCCCGCGGAACCCGGCGGCACCTCGCCACGCCGCCAGCATCGTGTCCTGCAAGATCTCCTCGCTGAAGGAGCGGTCGCCGGTCACCAGAGCAAGGTGAGCGAACACCGCCGGGCCATGGCGCGCGTAGAGCGTGGCGAGCGCGTCCCGGTCACCGGCGGCCATGGCCCGGAGCAGGGCCCGGTCATCGGCATCCACTGTGGTCTCCATACCTGCTAGGTAGCCGTGGAGATGGGAAAGGTTCGGTGGTATGTCATACTCAGGCCGTGGCGGTCACTGACGAGGCCATTGAGAAAATCAAGG
Source organism: Streptosporangiaceae bacterium (assembly GCA_050012355.1). Classification (GTDB taxonomy): domain Bacteria; phylum Actinomycetota; class Actinomycetes; order Streptosporangiales; family Streptosporangiaceae; genus JBEKHI01. The sequence goes on from JBEKHI010000635.1 coordinate 602, forward strand.
CCATGATCACCTCGGGCGCGTTGCGGGCCGGTGACAGGCTGCCTAGGGAGGCGGACCTCGCGGCGTCTCTCGGGCTGTCGCGGAGCTCGCTGCGTGAGGCGGTAAAGGCGCTGGAGCTAGTCAACATCCTCGACGTGCGCCGCGGTGACGGTACCTATGTGACCAGCCTGGAACCCCGGCTGCTGCTGGAAGCGCTGAGCTTCATCACCGACTTCCACCGTGACGACACGGTTCTTGAGTTCCTGCAGGTGCGGCGCATCCTGGAACCGGCCGCGACCGCGATGGCCGCGGAACGGATCGCCGCCGGCCAGATCGAGGAACTCCGCGCGCATGTGGACAGCCTGGGGCCCACACCGTCGACCGAAGAACTCGTCGCCAACGACCTGGAGTTCCACCGGCGGATCGTCTCGGTCGCGGGCAACTCGGTGCTCGCCTCGCTACTGGAGTCCATGTCCGGCCCCACCACGCGGGCCAGGATCTGGCGTGGCCTCACCCAGTCCGGAACGACGCAGCGGACTCTCACCGAGCACCGTGCCATCCTCGACGCGCTGGCGGCGCACGAGCCCGAGATCGCGCGCTCCTGGGCCACCGTGCACATAGCCGGCGTCGAACTGTGGCTAAAGTCGGTGCCGTGAGTTCGTCGGAGACCCGTAAGCGCCGCGCGGGGCTCCATCGGGCAATAGCGCGCATATGGGACATGTCGCCGGGCTGGAGGCCTTCTACAGGCCCGTCGATGTCCCACCGCTGGCGCGATGGAGCTATCGATGGGCCATCGCTGGGGTCGCGGGAGTGGCCAAACCTGGAATACGGGCAGGGTGACAGCGCAGTCCGGGTACGCGGGGCAGCGAACCGTGAGCCTGTCGATCACGGTCGGCGAACTTACGAACAGGTGCACTAAAGTCAGTCTCGTGACGGATATCGTTTCGATTCGCGGGCTCACGGTCAGCGCGGTTATCGGCGTCTACGAGTGGGAACGCTCGATCACTCAGGATCTCGTCGTCAGCGTCGACCTGCCTTCTGACGCGCGCCGGGCAGCCCTAGCCGACGATATCGCGGACGCGCTTGACTACTCGGCGATCGCCGAGACGGTGCGCTCGGTGGTCACGGATGGCAAGTTTCAGCTCATCGAGACGGCGGCCGAGCGGGTGGCCGAGGCGATCTTGGTGGGCTACGGGGTTGGCTGGACCCGGGTCGAAGTGGTCAAGCCGCTGCCGCGGGAGGGGTACACCGCCGCGGTGACCGTGGAGCGCGGGGTACGGCCGAGCACTAGGTTCTGACGAAGCCCGATTACTAATCGTCCCTTTATGGCTACACTTGTGATCCTTGGTGGGTGTGTAGTAGTAGCGGGGCGCTATGGTCGATGTGCCGATCTACGTGGCCGTGATAACGGCGTCGGCAGCTTTGCTGGGTGCCGCCGTAACCCCAGTGACCACTGTGGTCCAGAACGCGCGTAGAGCCCGGCATGCGCGTCGTAAGCACCATGAGGACGCGGTGCGCGAGGAGTGCGTGGGGCTTATTCGCGCGGCGTGGGATCTGCGGACCATGACACAGAACAACCACGAGTACCACGGCAATGAGATGGGCGCGCGGCTGGCGAGAGTCCGCGAGCGGGCTGCGGATGCGGCGGTGCGCTCGACCACCATCGCGCTGCTGGCGACCGGCCATATTGTAGGCACCGCTGCCGGTCTGGCTTCTGCGGCCCAGCAGGTCGCCGCCGCTGCGGCTGCGGGCACCAACCTGGATATGGGTAAGTCCATCTGTGCTCCTGATTTCACAGAACTGGACTTTTGTATCAAGGAATTTAGCGAGGCGACGGCGGATTACTTTGGAGGCTGAGCTGGATGTCGGGCGAGTATCGCCTCGCGTGCGCGAAGCGCCGCCGGATAGCTACCGTCCATCCTGAGAGCACCGTCGAGAACCGTAATGGCAGTGGCTCCTCGGCCGTCTTGCCAGAGCGCCTCGGCGAATTCTGTCAGCAGGACCGGGTCGTTAGGTTGTCGCATGATCGCGGCGTACAACTCCTCCGCAGCCTCGGCCGCTTTTCCCCGGGCCAGCAACGTCCGTGCGATACCGGCGAGCTGATAGGCCACCGACCTGCTGTCCCCAGATGCCGCGTATCGCTGTGCGGCCTCCCGGTAATGTATCTCTGCGGTTTCGAGTTTCTCGCGCTCATGCGCGATGTTGCCGAGTAGCGAACAAACCTGAGCGCTGCGCCGCAGTCCCGCTC
>JBEKHI010000636.1:0-2817 GCA_050012355.1 Streptosporangiaceae bacterium
TGTGACATCGACCGGCATAGAGCACGGTCGATGTCACATCGACCGTGGGGGTGGGGGCCCGGGGGCGGCGGGGCCCGGGGGCGCGGGGCGGCGCGGAGGCCCGGGGGCGCGCGGGCGGCGGGGGCGCTCGGGCGGCGGGCGCGGGGGGGCGGGGGATGGGGTGCGTCGTTATGGTAAATGGGAGGTGAACTCTTGGGCGGGCGGGCTGGTACGGCGGTTGCGCGGACCTAAGCTGACCATCGTCATGCGTTTGCCACGTTTGCTTGCGCTCGCCGCTGTCGCGGCGGTAGCGCTCACCGGTTGCGGGTCCTCGGGGACCTCGGGAAACCTTCTTTCAATGAACAGCGCGAGTTGCGGCGGCACCTGGGCGCTCAGTAGCCCGGGCTGGCACACCTTCGAGCTGTACAACGCGAACACTGTTGGCGGCGAGATCGACCTGATAAACCCGGCCACCGGCGGTGTTTACTCCGAGTTGGACGACTTCGGGCCAGGGACGACCACGCCGATGGGCCTGGACCTCGGCTCCGGCAAGTATGCGTTCCGGTGCCTGTTCGATGACGCCACCCCCATAACCGGCCCGACGGTGACCGTGGCCGGGCACGCCAAGGGCGCCTCCGCCATCGTCCCGATCACCTTCAACGACCTGGTCGGACCGGACAAGGCCTACCAGGCCTACGTGGACACCGGGCTGAAGGTACTCGCGGGCCAGACCGCCACGCTGGCGTCCGACGTGCAGGGCGGGAACCTGACCGCGGCGCGCCGCGACTGGCTGACCGCCCATCTGCAGTACGAGACGCTGGGGGCCGCGTACGACGCGTTCGGGAACTTCGACGATGAGATCGACGGACGGGCCGACGCCCTCGGAGAGACCAACCCGAAGTGGACCGGCTTCTACCGGCTGGAGTACGGCCTGTGGCACGGGCAGTCGGCGGCCGAACTGAAGCCGTACGCCACCGGGCTCGCCGCGAACGTGAACGCGCTGCTGGCCAGCTGGCCATCGACTCAGGTCCCGCTGATCGACATCGCGCTGCGCGTCCACGAGATTCTCGAGAACGCGCTGGAGTTCCAGCTCACCGGGCATGACGACTACGGCAGCGGCACCACGCTGGCGACGGTCCAGGCGAACATCACCGGCACCCGCGAGCTGCTGTCACTACTGCACCCGCTGCTGGTGACGCGCTACACCGGGTTGCCTTTGGTCTACACCTGGCTGGACCGCCTCCAGACCCTGGTGGACGCCGAGCATCTCCCGAACGGGACCTGGGTGCCGGTGTCCGGCCTTACCCAGCCACAGCAGCAGGAGCTGGACGCCGCGTGCAGCCAGGTACTTCAGGAACTCTCCCCCATCCCGACGATAGCTGAACCGAGGAACACGTGATGGAGGAAGAGAAGCCGCGCCCGGCCGGTAGCGGCAGGCGTTCATTCCTGCGCGGCGTGGCGGGCGGCGTCGTGGCCGGCGGGGCCGCGGGCGTGGCCGGCGGGTACGCGTACCACGGGTCGCGGCCCGATCCGGTGGCGGAGGCCAATGCCGCCACCCTGGCGGGACTGTCGCCCGCGGTGCCGTTCCACGGGGAACGTCAGGCCGGCATCCTGCCGTCGCCGCCGCGGGCGACCGCCGTGGTCTCGCTGAACTCCACCGCGGAGAACCGTTCCGAACTGGTGGACCTGTTCCGCACGGTGACCGAGAAGGCCAGGTTCCTCACCGCCGGCGGCGCCCCTCCACCGCCCGGCATCAGCGGCCCGACGGATGATTCCGGCATACTCGGCCCGACGGTGGTGCCGGACGGGCTGACCGTGACCTTCGGGGTCGGATCCACGCTGTTCGACGACAGGTACGGGCTCGCGTCGAAGCTGCCAGCCACGCTGACCACCATGACGTCCTTCCCCAACGACGACCTGGACCCGGCCCAGTGCGACGGCGACCTGGTACTGCAGCTATCCGGGGGAGATACCGACACCGTTGTGCACGCGCTGCGGGAAATCACCCGGGCGACCCGGGGCGGCATGCAGGTCAACTGGCGGATGGACGGGTTCGCCAGCCCGGCCCGCCCGACCGGGACCGTGCCACGCAACCTGATGGGGTTCATGGACGGGATCTCGCAGCCGTCCAGCACCGATCTCGAGAAGCTGCTGTGGATCGACAAGTCCGACGACCAGGCGTGGGCGGTGGATGGTAGCTACCTCGTGGTCCGGCTGATCAGGATGCTGGTGGAGTTCTGGGACCGGGTGGACGTCGTCGAGCAGGAGCAGATGTTCGGGCGGTACCGCCCGAGCGGCTATCCGCTGGACGCGGACGGCATCTACGCGACGCCCAACTACGCTGAGGACCCGCTGGGCGACGTGATCCCGCTGAACTCGCACATGCGGCTCGCCAACCCGCGCACGCCGCAGACGGAGGACAGCCGGATCCTGCGCCGGGCCTGGAACTACGACCGCGGCATCGACCAGGTCGGCGACCTAGACCAGGGACTCCTCTTCACCTGCTTCCAGAAGAACGTCCAGAAGCAGTTCGAAACGGTGCAGACCCGGCTGATCGGCGAGCCGCTGGTGGACTACATCAGCCCGTTCGGCGGCGGCTACTTCCTGGCCCTGCCCGGGGTCCTGGACGGCACCGACTACCTGGGCCGGGCGCTGCTGGCCTGACCGCCGGTGCCGCGGGAAGGCGGCATGGGCCAGGGCCGTGACGGATTCTTGACCACCCGTTTCCCTTCCGGTCAGATTCAGTGCCTTTTTGTGTCATTCCGCCGTGCAAGTTTTTGCACCTGTGTGCGCGCTCGCGCGCTCCCGGTGGCCCGGCCCGGGAACCCTTCGGGGTTC
>JBEKHI010000637.1:0-2815 GCA_050012355.1 Streptosporangiaceae bacterium
TTCCAGCACAAAACCCCCGCCACCCTCGCCACCCACGCCACCACAGCCGCCACCACCACCCACGACCCCGGCCACGGACCCGCCCCCCTCACACCCGTCATGCACGACCTGCAACAACGCGGGCTGCTGGCGGACGGGCTGCACCAGGCGACGGTGTTGCGGGTCCCGGCCGAACTGACCACGGATCGTCTGACGATCGCGTTGCAGGCGGTCGTGGACCATCACGGCGCGCTCCGGATGGAGGCCGAGGGAGACGGCGACGATATGCGCCTGCGGGTAAGACAGCCCGCCACGCTGCGGGCTGACGACATCCTGCGCCATGTCGACGTATCGGAACTCGATGAAACGACCATGAGCGCGTTGATCCGCGATGAAGCAGCGGATGCCGCGAGCCTGCTCTCGCCACGCGCGGGAGCTGTCCTCCGGGTCGTATGGTTCGACGCCGGACGGCATAGGCAGGGACGTCTTCTCCTCGTTGCCCATCACCTAGTGGTGGACGGGGTGTCCTGGCAGATCCTCGCGGCTGACCTGGCCGCGGCCTGGGAGGCGCTCGCGGCGGGACGCCCGCCCCGGCTCGAACCCGTCGCCACCTCGTTCCGATCGTGGTCGACCGCTCTGTCGGAGGCTGCCCATGACCCGGCTAGGGTGGCCGAGCTGCCGATATGGCAGAAGATTCTCGCACCTGCCGATTCACCGCCGTCCCGGTACGAGGGTGCGGAGACGGTCGGCGTCCTGCAAAGCGTCCTCCCCGCGGACACGACCGCTGGGCTGGCTAGCGTCTCGGCTGCCTTTCACGCGGACCTGCAGGATGTACTGCTGACCGGGCTCGTCCTCGCCCTGGCCCGTACTCACTGCTGGACAGGTGGTGACGGCTCCAATGATGAATCTGTGTTCCTGAACCTGGAGCGGCACGGCCGGGAGGCGGACCTGGTACCGGGCGCTGATCTGTCCCGGACCGTCGGCTGGTTCACCAGCATCCACCCGGTGCTGCTTGACCCTGGTCCGGTGGACTGGGCCGAGATCTTGGGTCCGGGACCAGCCGTCGGGAACGTGCTCAAGCGGATCAAGGAACAGCTGCGGGCGCTGCCGGATCACGGAATCGGTTACGGCTTGCTACGTCATCTCAATGCGGAAACAAGGCCGGTGCTGGCAGCGTGTCCGGATCCCCTGGTGACCTTCAACTACCTCGGCCGTGCCGCGGCACCATCCGGTGAGCCGTGGACTGTCGCCGAGGACGACTTCGGACGCGACGTGAATACGGTGCGCGCGAACTCGCTTGAGATCGACGCGGTCGTGCGCGATGACGGTGATGAGTCGCGGCTGGTGGCGCACTGGGGATGGGACAGGACCTCGTTGTCAGAAGGTGACATCAGTGAACTCGCCGGTACATGGTTCCGTCTTCTCGAGGCGCTAATCGCGGCCGCGCGGCTGGAAGGTGCGGGCGGCCGCACACCGTCGGACCTAGACCTGATCACCCTCACACAGGACGACATCGACCAGCTCGAATCGGAATGGGGAGTCTGAACCATGAAGAGGTCCGGTCTGGGCGACATCTGGCCGCTTTCGCCAATGCAGCACGGCATGCTGTTCCACGTCCTGTACGACCGGGGGGCGACAGACGTCTATCGCGGACAGGTGGTCTTCAACCTGGAGGGACCGCTTGACCGGGCGGCGCTGCGGAGCGCCGGCGAGGCCTTGCTTCGCAGGCATCCCAGCCTGCGCGCCGGATTCCGGGCTCTTAAGTCTGGAGATCCGGTTCAGGTAATCCCGCGCGACCTAGAGCTCCCGTGGTCCGAGCTCGACCTCCGTACGGCCGCCGAGCAAGATGAGCGGTTCGCCGAGTTGCTTCAGGAAGAGTGGGCTCGTCCCTTCGATATCGAGAAGCCTCCGTTGCTGCGGTTGACCGTGGTAAGGCTGGGCGACGAACGGTACCGGGCAGTACTCACCATCCACCACATCCTCTGTGATGGCTGGTCGACCTCGATCCTGTCCAATGAGCTGCTGGAGCTGTACCGGAGAGGCGGCGACGCCGAGCTTCCTCCAGCGCCGTCATACCGCGATTACCTGGCGTGGCTCGCACGCCAGCCGAAGGATCTGGCGTTGTCGGCCTGGAAGGACGTGCTGTACGGCGCCGAGCCCACGCTGATCGCGTCCGCTGACGACACCCAGACATCCGTGGACCCCGGCGAGGTGCGCATTGAGCTACCGGACACGCTGGTGGCCGCGCTCCGGGAAATCAGCCGGCGCCACGGGATAACCATGAGCACTATCACCCGCGGTGCGTGGGCCGTCTTGCTCGGCAGATTCACCGGCCGCACTGATGTGCTCTTTGGTGGCACGACCTCGGGCAGGCCCCCGGAGATCCCCGGTGCCGAGGCGATGGTCGGACTGTTTATCAATACGGTCCCGGTACGCGCGACATGGAGTCAGGGTGAGCCCCTGCTCGACCTTTTGACCCGGCTGCAGGATCAGCAGACGACGCTCCTGCCGCACGAGTACGTAAGCCTCGCCGAGATCCAGAACCTGATCGGTGCCCGTGACCTCTTCGACACACTGACGGTCTTTCAGAACTACCCCATTGACACGCTCGATCTGAACGCCTCGACAGCCAGGGAGATAGGCGGAGGGGTCCGGCTCACCGGGGTAAGCGGCCGCGATGCGAACCACTATCCGCTGACGCTCACCGCGATGCCGGAACGATTCCGGTTGAGTTTCCGGCGGGATGTGCTGGATGAGCAGACGGTGGCTGGTCTGGCCCGGCGGCTGGTGGGGGTGCTGGGCCAGGTAGCGGCTGACCCGGGGATCGCGGTCGGGG
>JBEKHI010000638.1:0-2788 GCA_050012355.1 Streptosporangiaceae bacterium
TCGCCGCGCTGCTTGGCGCCGAGGAGTTCGGCTTCGCGACCGCGCCGCTGGTGGTGTCCGGCTGCATCCTGATGCGGGTCTGTCACCTCGACACCTGTCCGGTCGGGGTGGCCACCCAGAACCCTGAGCTGCGCAAGCGGTTCTCCGGCCAGCCCGAGTTCGTGGTCAACTTCTTCGAGTTCATCGCCGAGGAGGTGCGCGAGTACCTGGCGGCGCTGGGCGCGAGGTCGCTGGACGAGATCATCGGCCGGGTGGACCTGCTGGACACGATCGCGGCCGTCTCGCACTGGAAGGCCGCCGGGCTCGACCTGGCGCCGGTGCTGTACGAGCCCGATGTGCCTGGCGCTCGGCGCCGGATGACAGACCAGGATCATGGGCTGCACCACGCGCTGGACATCACGCTGATCCAGCTCGCGGAGGGCGCGCTCGAAGAGGGGCGTCCGGTCCGGCTGGAACTGCCGATCCGCAACGTCAACCGCACCGTCGGCACCATGCTTGGCTACGAGGTCACCAGGCGCTGGGGTGGCGAGGGACTGCCCGACGACACCATCTCCGTGCTGTTCACCGGCTCGGCCGGGCAGTCGTTCGGCGCGTTCCTGCCGCGCGGCATCACGCTGCGGCTGTGCGGGGACGCCAACGACTACCTGGGCAAGGGGCTGTCCGGCGGGCGGCTGGTTGTGTATCCGGCGGTTCCCGGCTCCGACGATCAGGTGATCGCGGGCAACGTGATCGGCTACGGCGCCACGGCGGGGGAGATCTACCTGCGTGGCGTGACCGGTGAGCGGTTCTGCGTGCGTAACTCCGGTGCCATCGCGGTGGTGGAGGGCGTGGGTGACCACGGCTGCGAGTACATGACCGGCGGCCGCGTCGTCGTGCTCGGCAAGACCGGGCGTAACTTCGCGGCCGGCATGTCCGGCGGGATCGCTTACCTGCTGGACGCCCGGGTGAACCGGATAAATCCCGAAATGGTGGATATAGATGCCCTCGAGGACAGCGACCTGGAGTTCCTCCAGTCCGCGCTGGCCACGCACCGGGATGAGACCGGCTCGGTAGTGGCCGGGACGCTGCTCTCGGACTGGGACGCGGCGGCGCGGCGGTTCACCAAGATCATGCCGAAGGATTACAAGCGGGTCCTGCAGGCCGCGTCGGCGGCCGAGCGCGAGGGCCGGGATGTCAACGAGGCCGTCATGGCCGCGGCGCACGGGTGAGGAGGCGGTACTGACATGGCTGACCCGAAGGGTTTCATGACCACTGCGCGAGAGTTGCCGCGCCGTCGGCCCGTCGATGTGCGGATCGCCGACTGGCGCGAGGTGTACGAGCCGTTCGCCGCCGAGCGGACCGAGAAGCAGGCCGGGCGCTGCATGGATTGCGGCATCCCGTTCTGCCACACCGGGTGCCCGCTGGGCAACCTGATCCCGGAGTGGAACGATCTCGTCTACCGCTCGTCTTGGGAGTCCGCCATCGAGCGGCTGCACGCCACGAACAACTTCCCCGAGTTCACCGGGCGGCTATGCCCGGCGCCGTGTGAATCGGCCTGCGTGCTCGGCATCAACGCTGATCCGGTCACGATCAAGCAGGTCGAGGTGGAGATCATCGACCGGGCCTGGGCATCGGGCTGGGTCCGCCCGGTGCCGCCGGACGCGCGGACCGGCAAGCGCGTCGCGGTGATCGGGTCAGGTCCGGCCGGGCTCGCCACGGCGCAGCAGCTCACCCGGGCCGGGCACGCGGTCACCGTGTTCGAGCGCGACGACGCGCCCGGCGGCCTGCTGCGGTACGGCATCCCCGAGTTCAAGATGGAGAAGCGGCACCTGGACCGCCGTCTCGACCAGATGGCCGATGAGGGCACCGAGTTCGTCTGCGGGGTATCGGTGGAGTCCGCCGCCCAGCTCGACGGGTTCGACGCCGTGGTGCTGGCCGGCGGCGCGCGGGTGCCGCGCGACCTGCCGGTGCCGGGGCGCGAGCTTTCCGGGATTCACCAGGCGATGGAGTACCTGCCGCTGGCCAACCGCTTCGGCGTGCACGGGGAGATCAACGCCAACGGCAAGCACGTGGTGATCATCGGCGGCGGTGACACCGGCGCCGACTGCCTCGGCACCGCGCACCGTCAGGGCGCTCTCTCCGTTACTCAGCTGGAGATCATGCCGCGTCCGCCTGCGTTGCGGTCGGAGGCTCATCCGTGGCCGGTGCACCCGATGATCTTCCGGGTCTCCTCCGCTCACGAGGAGGGCGGCGAGCGGATGTACGCCGTGTCCACCGAGGAGTTCCTGCCCGGTCCTTCCGGTGGCGTCGGTACGCTGCGGCTGTCCGAGGTTTCGCTCTCGGGCGGCGGGTTCTCGCCGGTTCCCGGGTCGGCCCGTGACATCCCGGCCGAACTCGTGCTGCTCGCGATGGGCTTCACCGGCGCGGAGCGTACCGGGCTCGTGTCGTCGTTGGGCGTTTCGCTAGATGCTCGGGGCAACGTCGCCCGTTCGCCGTCGTTCGAGACGTCGGTACCCGGTGTGTTCGTCGCCGGCGACATGGGTCGCGGCCAGTCGCTGATCGTCTGGGCCATCGCCGAGGGGCGCAGCGCCGCCGCGGCGGTAGATCGCTACCTGTCGCCCGACTCCGAAGGCGCGGGCCTGCCGGCCCCGATTCCGCCCACCGCCCGCCCGCTGATCTGAACTCCGCCGCGCCGTCAGGAGTGCACCGGCTCCGGTGCCGGGTGATGCCGCAATAGAGAAATACCAGCTTAAAGGGGCCTTGCGGAGCATATCCTACAGACCACAGACCTAAGGGAAATCTAGGGGTC
>JBEKHI010000639.1:0-2776 GCA_050012355.1 Streptosporangiaceae bacterium
CATAGCGCTGGGCAATCTCGACAGGTACGAGGAGGCAATCGCAACGGCCCGGCAAGCACAGCACCTTGCGGATCTGGTCGGGACGGCGATTCGCCTCGCGCAGGCACACGGCGCCATGATGCAACTGCTCTTCTATGCGGGGCGGTGGGATGACGCACTAACCGAAGTGGCTGTCGTGCCGGAGAATCTGAAGGAACCCGCTGCCGCCTGCAACGAGCTCGGCATCGCCTCGGTGATCTCGTTCCATCGCGGCGAGGTCGACGCGGCTCATCGCTACCTTTCCGCGGCCGCCCCCAACTCCAAGCGAATCGGCCACCGGCTAATCGGTCCGCACGCTCTTGCACGCAGCCGGGAGCACGAATACGACGGTGCCATAGCTGAGGCGCTCGGTGTGCTGACGGATGCGTTTGCCAACAGCGAAGATCTCGATGAGATGGAGAGCTTGTTTCCGGACGCTGTGCGGCTCGCCGTAGTGGCCGGGGACCTGGAGACGGCGCGGGCGCTGACCAGCCAGGTGACGGAGCTAGCGACGGGCCAGGAGCTGCCGCACCGGCTTGGGAACGCGCTTTTTTGCCGTGGCCTGCTTGACCATGACGCCGCGCTGCTCCTTCAGGCGGCCGAGCGCTACGCCGACGCGACTAGGCCGCTGCCGAAGGCACAGGCGCTCGAAGCCGCCGCGCACGAGCTCATGCGGGCCGATGACCGTACTCAGGCGCGGACCGCGTTCAACGAGGCCGTCGATGCGTACGCCTCACTTGGGGCAGCAGCGGATATCGCTAGGTTGCAGGCAGTGTTCCGGCAGCAGGGGATCAGGCGGGGGCCGCACAGCAAGCACCGTAAGGCGCAGAGCGGCTGGGACAGCCTGACGCCGACGGAGATCAAGGTCGCGGCGTTCGTCGAGGAAGGGTTGTCTAATCCCGAGATCGCCGCGAAGCTGCTGCTCAGCCGGCGGACGGTCGGAACGCACGTGTCGCACATCCTGAAGAAGCTCAACGTAGCCACGCGCACGGACATCGCTCGTGAGTCGGCGCTTCGTCGTGGGGGACGACGGTAAACCCAGGAACCGGTAGCCGATTACCGGGGCCGTGGAGCGTCTCGGCGGTCGCTCGATCAGCCCTCGCCGTTATGATAAATAGGCTTGCAGGTCAGCGATGGGGACGGTGAACCGACGGGGGGGTCATCACGATCCACCGTCCCCTTTCACGGACCCCCTACGAGGCGCGCCATCCAGCCGGGGAGAGGTCCGGCTGGAGCGCGAGGGTGAAGAACACCGCTTTACCCGCAGGGGTGCGGTAGAAGCCCCAATCGGCCGACAGACTCGCGACCAGCATCAAACCGCGGCCGGTCTCTGCCTGAGCTGGGGCATCCACCACCACCGGCATGCAACGCGACGTATCGTGCACGTCGACACGCAACGTGTTGCCGGAGCAGGTGATGACAAGCATGACGGGCCGACCGGCGTCGTTTCGGATAGCGTTAGTTACCAGCTCGCTAGTGAGCAGGACGGCGGCATCCTCATCGACGGGGATCTCCCATGAGCGGATGGCCGTTCTGACCTCACTACGCGCCTCGGTCGCCGCGAGCGGACCAACGGTCAGCCGGAGGCGCCGGAAGAGTAGCTCGGATGGCCGGGGTGGGGCGAGAACGCTCATGGTGGTCCCTCTGTCTTGCTTGCCTGTTGCATAGAAATATTCATGCAACTTGCACTGCAAGACATCGGTCAGCTGACGGATATTGAAGCCGCAGGTGATCGCATCCCCGACCTGCCGCGCACCGCCCGGTACCGCCGCACGCTGAGTATCTCAGACTGCGGGAGTGACACGAACGAGGGGTTTGGCGCTGAAAGGTATGAGATGAACACACGCCATGTCCCGAAGATCGATCGGAGAGCCGCCGAGCAGTTGCTCGACGGCGCCACGGAGCATGAGTCAGGAAAGCTGACGCGCATGCTGGCCGCCGCGCGAGCGCCTGGCCGGGATGACGAGCTGGCCGGCGAGGACACGGCGGTCGCCGCTTTTGAAGCGGCTCATCTCGTTCCCGTAGGCAACCCCCGAACGGACCAGGAGTCCAAGTCCATGCTTGGAAAGCTTCTCACCGCTAAGATCCTCGCGGCCTCGCTAGCCGCTGTTACAACCGGCGGCGTAGCGCTCGCAGCCGCCACCGGCGCCTTCTCTGGCTCCGGTGCAGCTACCGGCGCCGGGCCGACGATCGTCGGCGTAAGCCAGGCGTCGTCATCGACGAGCCAGCCGGAAGCAGCCAGCCGCCCGCAGTCCGCCGCGAGTACGCCGGGCGTTTCTTCCGCAGGCGGTCAGGCATCCGCCACCTCGGCGCCGGCCCCGACAGTGCCGGAAACCGCCACCGCCCTGTGCCGGACGCTCGCCTCGGAAGCGATGTCGTCAGTCACCAGCATCACCACGGAGTCGGGCCTGGAGGCAGCGCTGTCGAGTTCCGCGGTCTCTTCTGTTCTGGACAACTCTGAGTTCGCCCCGCTGACCGCCGCGGCGGGAGCGAGCACCAACGTCCCCGATTACTGCGCGCTGCTACTGAAGCTTCCGCGCCTCCCCCGGCCGGATGATCTGCCGAAGCTGCCCGTCGGCGTCCTATCCAGTCTGCTGACATCCCTGCCGGCTCCGACGTTGTCCCAGGTTCTCACCGGAGTGCCGGGATCGGTTCTTGCCGTAGTGCTTCCCGAGCTGCCGTCGTCCGTGGTCTCCCACCTGTTCTCGGAACTACCTTCCTCGGTGTTGTCTCAGCTGCCGTCCTCGGTGGTCTCCAA
>JBEKHI010000640.1:0-2748 GCA_050012355.1 Streptosporangiaceae bacterium
AAGAACATCGACAGTTGCCCCCGGCAAGCTGGCTCCGATCGAGGGATCAACCTCGGCCGAGCTAGCAACTGGGCCAGCGATGGAGTCGACGGAGCATTCGCTAACTCCGTATATATTGATAATCTCAGTCAATGGCGTCGCGCACTGCTTGTAGAATTCATGGACGACGTCTTTCGGCAAAATATCGCCGCCGATGATGAGCCGCCGAACGTTGACCGGTGGTGCGGCGCGGACCTGGCTCACCAACCGCAGGTGCGCCGGAGTTCCATCGGATACATCGATGCGCTCGTCGTGCCAGAACCTGCGCAGGCTGCCGCCATCGGTCCGGACGTCCTCGGGCACGATAACCAGGGTGTGGCCGAGCAGCAGCGCGGAGAATATCTGCTGGACAGAAGCATCGAATATATAAGGGGCCACCAGGCCGATCCGCAACACGGGCCCCAGACCACGCAATATCGCCTCATCGAGCGCCCTCACTAGGGAGAGGACGTGACGGTCCTCAATCTGCACGCCCTTCGGCTGGCCGGTCGATCCGGAGGTGGGCAGCACGTAGGTGAGGCTGGATGCGAACCTGCGAGTCCGGTAATCGTCTCCGGGGCGGACCCGACCTTCACTTGGGTCCTTCATGACGACCTGAGCCAAGGCACCGGTGTCGAGGCGCTCGCCAGCTTGGCGCGCGAGGTCCTCGGTGGTAACGACGGTCTGAGCTGCCGCCTGACGGACAAGATGGCTGAGCCGGGAGCCTGGGTGAGCCGGGTCGATCGGCAGGTAGGCTGCTCCGGCCTTGAGTGTCCCAAGGATCCCCACCGGCAACGCGAGGGTCCGCCCGGTAAATAGCGGTATCACTTGCCCAGGCCGGGTGCCGCGGTCGAGAAGCGTGCGCGCGAGAGCGCTGGAAGCGTCGTCCAATTGTGCGTAGGTCAGCGAGCCGTCCCGCGCACGGACAGCCTCCCGGTCGTGGGAGGCGGCGGCCTGGATGGCGAATGCTTCGGCAAGCTGCTCTGGTCGTTCACCGGCCATGACATCCTTATCCCGTGGCATTGCAGACTACCCCTCCAATCCAAGCCAGGCAGATATGCCAGACCAAAGTCGGCCTAGCACATCCGGCGCAAGCATGTTTATGTGATCGCACGGTAGGTGGATTTCCGAGATTTCGCCAGATAGATAAGGCGTCCACAGCTCGGTGATAGGCATATTTTCAGGCTTTCCTTCGGACGCGATAACAAGTAGCACATCCCCATCGAACTGACCGAATTCATGCGTTCGCAGGATTTCGAAGTTCCTCTGGAAAGATTGCGCGAGGAGCATTATTTCATCGTCTGATATCGCGCCGAGGACTTTACCTGCTTCCCGGCGCACCGTGTCGATCTGCCGGGCCATCATGGCGTCCGGATCCGCTGGCCCCTGATCAAGGGAGTCAGCCTCTTCGCCGGAAACGCCTTCCCGGCCCGCGGTTCCGGCGCCCCGCTCCTGTCCTGGGGGCGCGACCAGCGGAAACGCGTCCAGAAGAATGAGGGCAGCGACTTCCTCGCCCCTGGCGCGCAACTGGACGGCCATCTCTTGCGCAACGATCCCGCCGGAGGAGTATCCGAGCAGGTGATATGGGCCAGCCGACTGCACCGACCGGATCTGTTCGATGTAATCCGCCGCCATCTCACGGATGGAATGAGGATATTCACTCGTGCCGTCGAGATCACGCGCCTGCAGTCCGTACAGTCGGAAGTCCTCTGGGACATACCGCGCCAGAGGCATGTAGCACCAGCTCAGCCCGGCGGCCGGGTGGATGCAGAATAGGGGCGGCCGGTCCCCGTCGGTCCGGATCGGCAGCAGGACATCGAGCGAGCCCTGTAGCGACGACAAGCTCATCAGGTTCAGCAGGCCGCGAACGGTCTGGGCAGCGATCAAGTCACGCAAGGAGACCGACACTCCCCGCGTTCGCAGCCGCTCCACAAGCCGCACGGCTAGCAGCGAATGACCGCCCAGCCGGAAGAAGCCGTCATCGATCCCGACCTGTTCGACACCGAGAACCTCCGCGAATACCTCACACAGGAGTAGCTCAATGGCCGCCGGCACTGTGTGGTCGGCCGCGTCCGCAGGCGTGTAGCCGGGGGCGGGCAGCGCGGTACGGTCGAGTTTGCCGCTGGGGGTGAGCGGGAGGGCGTCCATGACGACGATCGCGGCGGGCATCATGTATTCGGGCAGCCGGGCGGCCGCGTGCTCGCGTACCGCCGCGGCCAGCCCGTCATCGTGGTCCGCGGCGGGGACGATGTAGCCGATGATGCGCTTGTCGGCGGGGGTGTCCTGGCGGGTGGTGACGGCGGCGCGGGCCACGCCCGGGTGCTGGGCCAGCACCGTCTCGATCTCGCCCGGCTCGATCCGGAACCCGCGGACCTTGACCTGCTCATCAGCCCGCCCGGCGAAGACCAGCTGCCCGCCCGGCGTCCAGCGGGCCAGGTCTCCGGTGCGGTACATCCGCTCCCCGGCGGTCCCGAACGGGCACGCGGTGAACCGCTGCCCGGTCAGCGCCGGCCGGTGCAGGTAGCCGCGGGCCAGCCCGGCCCCGGCCGCATACAGTTCCCCGGTGACGCCCGGCGGGACCGGGTCCAGCCACCCGTCCAGCACGTACACGCGGGTGTTCAGCAGCGGGGTGCCGATTGGCGGCTGGCCGTCCCCGCTGCCCTCCAGCACGGCGGTAGCGGTGATCACGGTGGCTTCGGTCGGCCCGTAGCCGTGCACCAGTACCCGCCC
>JBEKHI010000641.1:0-2737 GCA_050012355.1 Streptosporangiaceae bacterium
GCCCTCGGCATCGGGGCGTTCGCCGACAAGACGCTGGTCGCCGCGGGACAGTGCACGAAGGTCGAAGCCGCCGCGCCGCCGGAGGTTGCCGGACTGCTGGGCTGCGGCGTGATGGCAGGTCTGGGAGCAGCCATCAACACCGGCCAGGTCGGGCGCGGTGACACGGTCGCGGTGATCGGCTGTGGCGGCGTGGGCAACGCCGCGATCGCCGGGTCCCGGCTGGCCGGAGCGCGCACGATCATCGCCGTGGACATCGACGACCGCAAGCTCGCCCACGCGGCTGATCTGGGGGCGACCCACACGGTTAACTCCTCGGACACTGACCCAGTCGAAGCGATCCAGTCGCTGACTTCCGGCTTCGGCGCGGACGTGGTGATCGACGCGGTGGGCCGGCCGGAAACCTACCGGCAGGCGTTCTACGCTCGCGACCTCGCGGGGACCGTGGTACTCGTCGGCGTGCCGACCCCGGACATGCGGCTGGAGATGCCGCTGATCGACTTCTTCAGCCGCGGCGGAGCGCTGAAGTCCTCTTGGTACGGTGACTGCCTGCCGTCCCGCGACTTCCCGATGCTGATCGACCTGTACCTGCAGGGACGGCTGCCACTGGAGAAGTTCGTCAGCGAGAAGATCGGCCTTGACGACATCGAGGCCGCGTTCTCGAAGATGCGCGATGGCGACGTGCTGCGCTCGGTGGTCATGTTCTGATGCTCTCCGTGGACCATATCGTCACGTCGGGGACGTTCTCCCTCGACGGGGGCACCTGGGACGTGGACAACAACGTCTGGCTGCTCGGCGACGACACCGAATGCGTCGTGCTCGACGCGCCCCACGATCCTTCCGCGATCCGGGCGGCGGTTGGATCGCGGACGCTGCGCGCGATCTTGTGCACGCACGCGCACGATGATCACGTCGGGGCCGCGCCCGCACTGGCCGCCGCCACGGGCGCGCCGGTCTGGCTGCACCCGGCCGACCGCTCGCTGTGGTCTCAGACCCACGCTGGGCGGGCTCCGGACGGTGATCTCGCCGACGGACAGGTGATCACGGTGGCCGGCTCGGCCTTGACCGTGCTGCACACACCGGGCCATTCCCGCGGCGCGGTGTGCTTCCACCTCGCGGACCAGGGCTTGCTGTTCAGCGGCGACACCCTGTTCGCCGGAGGTCCGGGGGCAACCGGCCGCTCGTTCTCGGACTTCGGCACCATCATCGAGTCGGTTCGTGACCGGTTGCTCGTGCTCGACCCGGATACGGTCGTCCACACCGGCCACGGACCATCCACCACAATCGGCGCAGAACGCCCGCACCTAGCCGAGTGGATCACCCGCGGCCACTGACCAGTTCGCCTGCCACGGCCCTGACGCCGCCCGAATTGCGGGGGTTAGGCCGCCGGTAGCGCTGCCCCGCGCCCCTCTCACGACCCCGTGGATGGGCGTTTTTTGCTGGTGGGTGCGACACCAACCAGCAAAGAGTGTGGGTAATGCAGCACCAACCAGGATCGGCTGGCTGACGAACCCTAGTCGCCTGGTTCCGGCCGGGGCTCAGGGGGCTCGTGTGACTCAGGTGGTGCGAGGGGTGCGGGGCCGCCCGCCACGGGCGAGCCGGATGCATCGGGCGGCGGGGCGGTGGGCGGGGAATCGGCGGGCGCGGGCGCGGGCGGGGAATCGGCGGGCGGGTCGGGCGCGGCGGGCGCGGGCGGGTTGGGTACAGCGGGAGCGGCGGGGGGGTGACGGTTGCGCCAGACGTTGCGGATGGAGGGGTCGTCGCGGTCGAACTGGGCCGGGTCGTAGACATCCGGTTCCAGGTAGATGGTCGTGGCGGCGGGAACCGCGTCCCGGATGCGTTTTTCGGCCACGTCGATGTCGGTGACCAGTTTCTGAGTGGTCATTTCGGGAGATATCCCGATCTTCGCCGCGACCAGGATCGACTCTGGGCCCAGGTGGACGGTGCGCAGGTGGATGACGCGGAATCCCTCGGGCCCGGACTCCAGTGCCTGGACGATGCGGCCGTTCGTCTCGCCAGTGGCGGACTCGCCGATCAGCAGCGACTTGGTCTCCACCGCTACCACCGCGGCCGCGCCGGCCAGCAGGACGCCGATCGCGACTGACCCGGCCCCGTCCCACACGCCGCTGCCGGTCAGCACCGACAGCAGCACGCCGAGGAAGGCGAACACCAGCCCCAGCACCGCGGCGCTGTCCTCGAGCAGCACAACGACGAGTTCCGGGATCTTGGTGCGCCGCACGAACCGCGCGACTCCCGCGAAGGTCCGCACCCGGCGGATCTTGTTGACCTCCTGCAGCGCGGTCCGCAGCGACAGCGACTCCAGCACGACGCAGACGGCGAGCACCACGAAGGCAACCACCGAGTCGTGTACCTGCTCGGGGTGCATGATCTTGTGCACCCCGTCGTACACCGAGAAGACCGCGCCGATCGTGAACAGCAGCACCGCGACGATGAACCCGTAGAAGAACGACTCGCGGCCGTAGCCGAACGGGTGCTCCTCGGTGGCGGTCCGCGTCGAGCGCCCGCGGCCGACGAGCAGCAGCATTTCGTTGAACGAGTCGGCGACCGAGTGCACGGACTCGGCGAGCATCGACGAAGACCCGGTGACGAGAAACGCGATGAACTTTGTCACCGCGATCCCGACATTGACGGCGAGCGCCGCGATTACCGCTCTCACACGATCCGCTCTGCCACGTCGCCGATGGCGGTCGCGACGCCGGGGTCGATCCCGGACGCGATC
>JBEKHI010000642.1:0-2733 GCA_050012355.1 Streptosporangiaceae bacterium
GGAGCGGCCCGCGACCAGGTCCGCTGGCGTGCCTTCGAACACGACCGTCCCGCCGTCGTGTCCGGCGCCAGGCCCTAGATCGATGATCCAGTCGGCGTGCGCCATGACCGCCTGGTGGTGCTCGACGACGATCACCGACTTGCCGGCGTCCACGAGCCGGTCGAGCAGGCCGAGCAATTGCTCGACGTCGGCGAGGTGCAGGCCGCTGGTCGGCTCGTCGAGCACGTAGACGCCGCCCTTGTCTGCCATGTGGATAGCCAGCTTGAGCCGTTGCCGCTCGCCGCCAGACAGGGTGGTGAGCGGCTGACCGATGGTCAGGTAGCCGAGCCCGACGTCGGCCATCCGGGCCAGGATGGCGTGCGCGGCCGCGTTCTTGGCCTCGCCGTCAGCGAAGAACTCTTCGGCTTCGTCGACCGGCATGGCGAGCACCTCGCTGATGTCCCGGCCGCCGAGCTTGTATTCAAGCACCGCGGGCTGGTACCGCTTGCCCTCGCACACTTCGCACACGGTCGCGACGCCGGCCATCATCGCTAGGTCGGTGTAGATGACACCGGCGCCGTTGCAGTTCGGGCAGGCTCCCTCGGAGTTGGAGCTGAACAGCGCGGGCTTCACCCCATTGGCCTTGGCGAACGCCGTGCGGATCGGGTCGAGCAGCCCGGTGTAGGTCGCCGGATTGCTCCGCCGCGAGCCGCGGATCGGGGCCTGATCCACCGACACCACGCCCAAGTCGGGCGGGATCGAGCCGTGCACTAGCGAGCTCTTGCCGGAACCGGCCACTCCGGTGACGACGACGAGCACGCCCAGCGGGATGTCCACGTCGACGTCGCGCAGGTTGTGCGTCGTCGCGCCGCGGATCTCCAGCGCGCCGGAGGGCTCCCGGACCGTCTCCTTGAGCTGGGCGCGGTCGCCGAGATGACGACCGGTGATGGTGTCGCTGGCCTGCAGCGCCTCGACGGTCCCCTCGAAGCAGACGGTGCCGCCCCCGGCGCCGGCGCCCGGGCCGAGGTCGACCACATGATCGCCGATCGCGATCGTCTCGGGCTTGTGCTCCACGACGAGCACCGTGTTGCCCTTGTCCCGCAGCCTCAGCAGCAGGTCGTTCATCCGCTGGATGTCATGGGGATGCAGCCCCACCGTCGGCTCGTCGAAGACGTAGGTGACGTCGGTGAGCGAGGAGCCGAGCTGGCGGATCATCTTGACGCGTTGTGCCTCGCCGCCCGACAGCGTGCCCGACGGCCGGTCGAGTGAGAGATAGCCAAGCCCGATCTCGGTGAACGAGTCGAGGATCTGCCGCAACGAGTCGAGCAACGGCGCCACCGACGGCTCGTCGAGACCGCGGACCCATTCGGCCAGGTCGCTGATCTGCATCGCGCAGGCATCGGCGATGCTGATCCCGTCGATCTTCGAAGAACGGGCTTCCGAAGTGAGCCGGGTACCCCCGCATTCCGGGCACGCGGTGAAGGTGACCGCACGGTCCACGAACGTCCGGACGTGCGGCTGCATCGACTCCTTGTCCTTGGACAGCATCGACTTCTGGATCCGCGGGATCAGGCCCTCGTAGGTCATGTTGATGCCCGCGATCTTCATCCTGACCGGCTCGTGGTACAGAAAGTCGTTCAGTTCCTTCTTGGTGTACTTGCGGACCGGCTTCTCCGGGTCGACGAAGCCCGACTCGATGTAAAGCCGGGAGTTCCAGCCGCCGCCCTTGTAACCAGGGACGGAGATCGCTCCCTCGTTGAGCGACTTGGAGTCGTCGTAGACCTCGGTGAGGTCGATGTCGCTGACCGTGCCCCGGCCTTCGCAGCGCGGGCACATGCCGCCGGTAACGCTGAAGCTGCGCCGTTCCTTGACGGTCTTGCCGCCGCGCTCGAACGCGACCGCGCCCGCTCCGCTGATGGAGGCGACGTTGAAGGAGAACGCCTGGGGCGAGCCGATGTGCGGCTGCCCGAGCCGGCTGAAGAGGATGCGCAGCATCGCGTTCGCGTCGGTGGCGGTGCCGACCGTGGAACGGGTGTCGCTGCCCATGCGCTGCTGGTCGACGAGGATCGCGGTTGTCAGGCCGTCGAGCACGTCGACGTCGGGCCGCGCCAAGGTCGGCATGAAGCCCTGCACGAAGGCGCTGTAGGTCTCGTTGATCAGCCGCTGCGACTCCGCGGCGATCGTCCCGAACACCAGCGAGCTCTTGCCGGACCCCGAGACGCCGGTGAACACCGTCAGCCGGCGCTTCGGGATCTCCACGCTCACGTTCTTCAGGTTGTTTACCCGGGCCCCATGGACCCTGATCAGGTCATGACTGTCGGCGGCATCCACCCGGCCACACTACTAGCGGGATTTGACCGCCTCTACCAGGGCGGGGATCACTTTGTGCAGGTCACCGATCAGCGCATAGTCGGCGCGGGACAGGATGGGCGCGCCGGGATCGGTGTTGATGGCGATGATGTGTTTTGCAGCAGAGCATCCGGCTATGTGCTGGATTGCCCCGCTGATCCCGCAGGCCAGGTAGAGCTCCGGGGTGATCTTGGTGCCCGTCTGGCCGACCTGCATCGTGTGCGGGCGCCAGCCCTCGGAGGTCACCACCCGGGAGACGCCGACGACGCCGCCGAGCAAGGTCGCGAGTTCCTCCAGGGGGGCGTACCCGTCCGCGCTGCCGACGCCGCGGCCACCGCCGACGACGACCCTCGCGGTGGCCAGCGACGCACCGCCCGCGCCAGCCGTGGATTCCTCCGCGCGGAC
>JBEKHI010000643.1:0-2690 GCA_050012355.1 Streptosporangiaceae bacterium
CACCGGGAAGGCCTCCATCTAGCAGGGGACCTTCCAGGCAAACTGCCCCTTGCCTTCGTCCTGGAGGGGCTAGCCCGCGTGGCCGCTGCCAGGCAGCAGCAAGAGAAGGCAGCCGTGCTCCTGGGGGCCGCGGAGTCAGTACGCACTCAGGCCGGGACGGACCTTCCCGCTCAGGAGCGCGCCGACGTCGAACGCGCGACCGATGCCGTGGTCAGTGCGCTCGGCCGGGATGCCTTCACCGCGATGATGGAGCGAGGCCGGCGTATGAGCCTCCACGAGGTGGTCGCCTATGGGCTTCACGGGAGCTAGCGCCCAGGCTCGAATCGCGTGCTGTCCCACGGGCACCAATCAGATCCAGCGCATGGTGATGGCGCGGCAGCTGCTCAGGGGCTGAAACGAGGCAACAAAGTTTACCTGTTAGGCAATCGCCGGATAGCCTAGGTGCTCATGAAAGGCGACTTTGCCGTGAGTGCGTTTGGCGAGCGGTTGCGGGCGGCACGGGAAGCGCGGGGGCTGACCCTCGATCAGCTTTCCGTGTCGGTTGGCGTTTCCAAGGCCCATCTTTCCCGCCTGGAATCCGGGGACCGCCAGCCCTCCGTCGGGATTCTCGTCGAGGTGGCCGCCGCTCTCGGCACCCGGGTGAGCGTGCTTCTCGGCGAAGATGCGGCGGGTACCACGCTGGCGACTTTCGCGCCGGACGCGCCGCGGTTCGCGGCCGCCGGGCTGGAGATCGCGCCAGCCAGCGGATTCCCCGGGTCGCGGGCACTTGAGGCACTGCGCGTGCACGTTCCCGGCGACCGCGAGCCCCCCGCCCCCGCGCACCATCGCGGCGAGGAGTGGATCTACGTGCTCCGCGGGGTCCTCGAGCTGGAGTTCGACGGCCTGCTCCACGAACTGCGCCCGGACACCGCGGCGCACTTTGACGCGACTCGCCCGCACCGGTTCTCCGCCGGGGACACAGGGGCGGACCTGCTCCTGGTGAGTGCCGACTACCGGCCCGAAATCAACTCGATCCAGCACTGACGACGCGGCCCGCGGCCCTAGCCCGCGCCCCGCACTCAGTTGCCGGAACGGTGTCGCCGATGTTAACGATCCGCTTCGTGCTCTCCCGCATGTGAAGACGTTGTTAATCGTGACAACTAGTGTTGCCTATCAGGTAACAGTCGATTTAGCCTCGTCCCGAAGCACGCCGACGTCAGCAGTCGGCTCCGGCGACGAGAGGCCTTCCGTGACTACCGAGATTGACTACGAGGCAACGGGCCCGAACTACGCGGCCGAGAAGCTGCTAGACGTCCGCGAGCGCCTGCACCAGGCGATCGCCGCGATCTCCGCGAAGATCACCCCCGGGATGGTCGAGGAGGACGCCGTCGCCCTGGCGCGCGAGATGCTCGGCGAGCTAGGCATGCGAAAGGGCTGGCACCGGGTCATCGTCCGGTTCGGCCCGAACACCACCAAGGACTTCTACGCCGACTCTGACCCCGGCGTGATCCTCGGCAAACAGGACATCTTCTTCCTGGACCTCGGCCCGGTCTTCGGCGACACCGAGGGCGACGCCGGGCAGACCTTCGTCTTCGGCGACGACCCGGAGCACCACAAGGCCGCCCATGACGTGAAGGCCCTGTGGGACGACGTCCGTGAGCAGTGGTTCACCACGGGCATGACGGGGGTGGCGCTCTACGACTACGCCGTCAAGCGCGCCGAGGAGATGGGCTGGGAGCTCAACCTCGACCTCTCTGGCCACCGGCTGGGCGACTTCCCGCACGAGGCGCACTACGACGGTTCCCTGGCCGAGGCCGATATCCGGCCCAACCCCAACCTGTGGGTGCTCGAGATTGCGATCCGGCATCCCACGCGCAAGTTCGGTGCGTTCTACGAGGATCTTCTGCTCGAAGAGCAGTCGTTCGTCAGCTGAGCTTTCCCGCATCTCCAGCATCGCCAGCCGACGACGCGGTCGGGGCACTCTTACTAGCCTTTTCCGCCCCGAACGAAGGGCCAGCTCATGACCATCGCCCCGGCTAAAACCACACGCGAAGGGCCAGGTCTCAGGACCGGCTCGCTGAGATTTCCCGCTATTCTCGGCCAGGGAATAGCAGTGATCTCGCCGACGATGACCGCCGTCCTCATCATCCCGCTCGCGTTCGCCAGCGCGGGCGAGGGAACGTGGCTCGCGTACCTTTTCGGCACCGTGATGCTGCTGTTCGTCGTCTTCTGCATCAACGAGTTCGCCCGCCGGTCCGCCGCACCCGGCGCCCAGTACACGTTCATCGCCCGCGGCCTGGGCCCGGTCCCCGGCGTGCTCGGCGGGTGGACCCTGCTGTGGTGTTACCTGCTCATCGGGACCGCCGGCCTCACCGGTTTCGCGATCTTCTTCCAGCAACTGCTCGACGCCCTCGGCTACAACGGCACGGTCAGACCGGTTCTCTTCTTCGCCGTCAGCGCGGCGTTGTGCTGGTTCATCGCGCACAAGGACATCCGGCCGTCGTCCTATCTCACGCTGGTCCTGGAAGGACTCTCGGTCGCCTGCATCCTGAGCCTGGCGGGATATGTCCTCTTCGCCCACGGGTTCACCGTGGACACCAGCCAGCTCAGCCTCAAGGGCGTCAGCCTGCACGGCATGAGCCTGGCGGTCGTGGCCTGCATCTTCAGCCTGGTTGGCTTCGAGAGCGCCACCGCGCTCAGCAGCGAGGCGA
>JBEKHI010000644.1:0-2686 GCA_050012355.1 Streptosporangiaceae bacterium
CACCGGCGCGGGCAACGGGCTAGGCCGGGCGATCGCGGTGGCGCTGTCGGTCGCGGGCGCGCGGGTGATCTGCGCCGGGCGGACCGCCGGGACGCTGCACGAGACGCTGTCGGTGATCGCTGATGGCAGCGCCATCACGGTGGACGTCAGCGACGAGGAATCGGTGAACGACCTCGCCGCCGCGGTGGCCGACGAGTCAGTGTCAATCTTGATCAACAATGCCGGGATTCCCGGGCCGGTCAAGCCGCTGGAGAAGATCGACCCCCCGGAGTGGGACGAGGTCTTCGCGGTGAACGTGCGCGGCACCTACCTGATGTGCCGCGCGTTCATACCGCGGATGACCTCCGGAGGGGACATCATCAACGTCGCGTCGGTCAGCGGCAAGCGGCCGCTGACGCACCGCACGCCGTACGTGGCGAGCAAGATGGCGATCATCGGGCTGACCAGGACCCTAGCGTTCGAATGCGGGCCGCTCGGGATCAGCGTGAACTCGCTGTCGCCGGGACCGGCCCGCGGACCGCGGATGACCCGCAACTTCGCGCTGGAGGCGAAGCAGTCCGGGATCACCGTCGAAGAGGCGGAGCGCGAGTTCGTGTCCCGTGCGGCGCTGAACCGGCTGGTCGAGCCCGATGAGGTCGGCGCGGCGGTGGTCGCGATGTTGCGGATGCCGGGTTTGTGCGGCGCGGATATCGACTTGTCGGCGGGGATGATCGCGTGAGTGTGTCCAGGGTCCTAATCGTCGGCGGCGGCATCACCGGCTGCGTCGCCGCGATCGCGCTGGCCCGGCGCGGGGTGCAGACCGAGCTCGTCGAGATCCGAGACGACTGGACCGGCACCGGCCACGGCATCACGTTGCAGGGCAACGCGCTGCGGTCCTTCCAGCTGGTCGGCGTGTGGGACGAGGTACGGGAGCACGGGTTCGCTTTCAACGCCGTGCGGCTCAGCCAGGCCGACGGCTCGCCGATCGTGGAGGTTCCCACCCCGCACACCGGCGGATCCGACCTGCCCGCCACGCTCGGCGCGCTCCGTTCCGACCTGCAGCGGATCCTCGCCGCGGCCGTCTACGCGGCGGGGGTGACGGTACGACTGGGCGTGACGATCGCCGACTGGTCCAACGATGCCGCCGGGGTGGACGTGACGTTCACCGACGGCCGCTCGGACCGGTACGACCTGGTGATCGGCGCGGACGGGATACGCTCGGCGACCCGCGGCAGGCTCGGCATCACGACCATGCCAGCGCCGACCGGCATGTCGATCTGGCGGATCCTCGCCGACCGCGCCCCGGACATGACCTGCTCCGAGCTGTTCTACGGCGGCCCCCGGTACAAGGCGGGCTACAGCCCGATCTCTCCCGGTCAGGTGTACGCCTACCTGCTGGACGCCGACACACCGGAGGCCGGCCCGGGCAACCGCAAGCCGGGCGCGGTGATGCGCGAGCGCGCCCAAGGGTACGCGGGCCGGTGGGGGCCGATCCTCGACTCGATCGCCGACGACACGCCGGTCAACTACCAGCGCATCGAGTCGCTGCTGGTCCCCGACCCGTGGTACCGCAACCGCGTGATCGTGATCGGCGACGCGGTACACGCCTGCCCGCCGCTGATCGCCCAGGGCGCCGCGATGTGCACCGAGGACGCGATCGTGCTCGCGTCGCTGCTGACCAGCGAGGACGACATCGAGCACGCGCTGAAGGAGTTCATGCGCCGCCGGCTGCCGCGGGTGACGCTGGTGGTGGAGAACTCGCTGCGGCTGGCCGACTGGGAGATCCACCCGGAGACCGCCGGCGACACGGCGGGGATCATGTCCGAGACGCTCGCCGCGCTCCAGGAGCCCGCGTGACAGCTATCGACGCACATGGGCACCTGGCGGTGCCGGCGGCGGACGCGCTGGTGCGGGATGAGCCGGGGTTCGCCGCGGAGCTCGCGTTCGAGCAGGTGAGCCACTCCCCGGCCTCACTGAGCGTGAACCGTGATCAGCTGGCTAGGGTAACGCCGCGGATGAACGACGTGTCCCATCGGCTGGCGGACCTGGACTCGATGGGCGTGGACATCCAGATCGTCGGGCCGATGCCCATGCATCACTACTGGGCCTCCGCCGCGCTGGCGAAACGGCTGGCCCGAGTCACCAACGAAGCGGTCGCCGCCCACTGCGCCGAGGGCGGTGGCCGGCTCGCGGGTCTGGGCACGGTCCCGCTCCAGCACCCGTCGCTGGCCGTCGAGGAACTCACGTACGCGACCGGGACGCTCGGGCTGAAAGGCGTGAGCGTCAGCACCGTCGTCGGCGACCGTGAGCTGGCCGACCCGGCCCACGAGCCGTTCTGGGCAGCGGCCGAGGAGCTCGGCGCGGTCGTGCTCATCCACCCCTGGGGCTGCGGGCTCGGCTCGCGGCTGGCGGCGAACTACCTGGGCAACACGGTCGGCAACCCGACGGAGACGACGGTGGCGCTGTCGCACATCATCTTCTCCGGGCTGCTCGACACCCATCCCGGGCTCCGGCTGGTGGCGGTGCACGGCGGCGGGTACCTGCCGTTCTACCTGGGCCGCTCCGACCACGCCTGGAAGGTCCGGCCGGACGCCAGGGGCTGCGCCGACCCGCCGAGCTCCTACATCCGGCGGATCTGGTTCGACTCGCTCGTCTACACCCCGGAAGCACTTCAGATGCTGGTCGCGGCGGCCGGGGCGGACCGGGT
>JBEKHI010000645.1:0-2661 GCA_050012355.1 Streptosporangiaceae bacterium
TCCGAGACGGGATGCTGCAGCAGGTCGACACACCGCAGAACCTGTACGACCACCCGGTCAACCTGTTTGTCGGCGGCTTCATCGGCTCACCCTCGATGAATATCGTCAAAGCTGGAGTGATCAGCGGCGACGACGGCATGGCGGTCACGTTCGCCGGACACCGGCTGCCCGTCCCTGAGGAAGTGGTCCGCGCCAGTTCGGGCATCGAAGCGTACGTCGGCCGCGACGTGATCCTCGGAATCCGGCCGTCCGATTTCGAGGATGCACGCCTGGCCGACGAATCGTGGCCGAGGATGCCCGTCGTGACGCACATGACCGAGGCGCTTGGCAGCGAGATCCACGTGATCTTTGCCATCGACGCGCCACCCGTCGAGCACAAGGATCTCGCGGACCTTGTCCCAGAGAAGGAAGAAGAGGAAGGATCGGCGAGCTCGCTATACGGAGGCAAGTCACTGTGGACAGCGCGGGTTAACGCGCGCAGCACGGTCCGCATTGGCGACCGGATAGAGCTCGCAGTGGATACTCGCAACCTGCACTTCTTCGACGCCGACAGCGGCCTCGCGATCGGAGGAGCGAAATAGCGGCCTCGCGATCGGCGACGAGCGAGCGCCCCGGTATCCGTGCAGGGCGCGACGAGCGAGGATTGGAAAAAGTCATGCGCCCGCACGTCCGTGCCTTGCAACGTCGGGGTATTTGTACCTCCGCGAGTCCATCCCGGACGGCAGATCAGCCGCCCGGACTTCTCGCGGCGGGAACCTTCATCACCAGCGTGACAGCATCGTCGCTGAGGCGCCCGCCGCTGAACGTCAGGGTGGCTAGCTGGACGGCCTCCGCCATGGCCATCGCGGTCAGGCCGCCGAGCCGGGCGACCAAGCTGCGGAGCCGCTGATCGCCGTACAGGTCACGGTCGAGAGTGCCACGGGCCTCGGTGACACCGTCGGTAAACATGATCAGGCTGTCGCCGGGCCGCAGTAGCCGCTGCGAGTCATGCAGCTCTGGATTGGCCAGCACTCCGAGCAGGGCTCCCGGCCGTCCGAACTCATGCACCTGGCCGTTCGCGGCGCGCACCAGCGCCAGGGGGTGACCGGCGGAGCTGATCCGCACCATGGCTCCTCCGCTGACCGGCCGCACCGTGGCGTAGATCGCGGTCAGGAAACGCGGGTCATCGGTGGGCCAGTCCAGCAGTACCTGATTCAGGTCAGCCAGGATAAGGCTCGGCCGCGCCTGCTTGCGGGCCACCGCCCGGAGAGCGTAGCGGGCCAGCGCGGTGCCTTTGGCGGCTGCGATGCCCTTGCCGCACACATCGCCGACCACCATTCCCCAGGTCCCCCGGGTCGACGGGAACACATCGCAGAAATCCCCGAGGACCTCCGCCCCTGTCCCCCCTGCCGCGTACTGCGCCGCCACTTGCAGGCCCGGGATATTCGGTACCCGCGGCGGCAGCAGGCTCTCTTCCAGCGTCTGCGCCAGGGCGGCTCGTCCGGCGCTACGGGCCACTGCGGCTCGCAAAGTAACCTCGTGCGAGGTGACCTGGGCCAGGATCTCCAGGATCGCGACGTCGCTGACACTCCACTGGCGCGGTACCTGGTCAGCCACCCAGATCACCCCCGCGACATGACCGTCCGTGTCACGTACCGGGACCCCGGCCCAGGCAATCATGCTTGCCGGACCAGGCAGGTTACCGTTAGTCCTCACGCAGCTGCGGGCCCGGGTGTCACCGATGATCAGATTCTCCTCGGAGCCGAGGACATCCGCGCACAACAATTGTTCTAACGGGCTCTGCTGGCCGCCAGTACCCGGGGCGCTGATCATTCCGGAGAGTGAGCGGGTACCAGCGAACATAACGGACGCTCTCGGCGTACTCAGGGCAGCTGCCGCCAGCGCCGCTACCCGACCCAGCGACTCCTCCAGGCCGACAGCCAGCACATCAGCCTGCCCATTCGAGGCCAGCCCGGCCGGTCGGTTCACGGCTGCCGGCGCGGGGTCTGGCAAGACTTCAGCACGGCCGAAGTCTTGACGCGATGCAGGATCGGTGCCTGACATTTCCTTCGCTTTCGCCCAGTGCCTACTGACATTTCATGCCAGTCCGGGCGAGGCGGGGTCTGGACCTCGACGAGCTCAGTCTAACCGCAGGACGGCTGGAAGAAATGCCAGATTGGCAGAATTAAGATGGTACATATCATGGACGTAATCTCCAATATTTGTACAATCGCCATATATTGGAGATAAGGCCGATTTATCGGCCGGATGCCGGAATGCAAACGGTGCTTGATGGACACTCCGGGCCGACGCTGAGGCATGGCACACGCACTGCTGACGTAATTACTGACGAGACCGTGCCGTGCGGGGCACCGGGATGCGCCTCGGTGGCCGTAGAGATGGTGCAGGATTTCGCCGAGAGGACAGGCACGTCGCGGTCTCGCCTGTCGACCTACATGTCCGGGAAGGTCGTGCCCTCGGCGGCCCTGATGGTACGGATGCGGCGGGTAGCGCTACAAGCCTCCGGGGTCTTCCAAGCTGGCGAGCCTGGTACTACAGGCGGATGACGGCCTTGCCGCGGAGGCCACCCTGGCGAAGCCTTTCGAGGATCTGGCCCACGCCGTCCAGTTCTACCGTGGAGCGGATCCGCGCGGTGATCGTGCCGTTGGCCAGCATGCCCGC
>JBEKHI010000646.1:0-2644 GCA_050012355.1 Streptosporangiaceae bacterium
GGGGTGACAGCCAGGAGGTGTAGGCGACGGGCCCTTGGCTAGCCGGTGGCGCGGTGCGGGGGGGCCGCGTCCAGGGAGGGCTGCTCGCGGGCGGGGGCAGCGGGGCTGGCGGTGAGGGTTTTCTCGGCGGCGTCGACGATGCCGAGGTCGGCGCGGATGTGCAGTTCGGCCGCGGTGATGAGCAGGGACTCTACGGTGGTGGAGCCGGCGGTGGCGCGGGCCTGCGCCAGCGCGTGCAGCTGGCGCAGCAGGTGGGCGCGCTGGTGGCTGAGCACGGCGGGCAGCGTGGCCGGGTCGCCGGAGCGGACCGCGGCCATGACCTTGAGGAAGAAGTCGTCGCGGTAGCCGCGGGCGGGGACCGCGGGCTCGGCGAGCCAGCGGTCGAGCTCGGCGCGGCCGGCCGGGGTGAGGCGGTGGATGACGCGGTCGGGCTTGACTTGCTGCGGCTGGCGTTCGGACTCGATCATGCCGTCGCGGGAGAGCCGGTCGAGGATCTGGTACAGATGACCGATGTTGAGCCCGCCCCACTGGTCGCCGACGGCATGCTCGAAGCTGGTCTTGAGCTCGTAGCCGTGGGCTGGCTTGTCTGATAGGAGGGCCAGTACCGCGTGGTGCAGGGACATACGTCTTACCTTGCCGCTAGGTAACGATCCGGTTGGTGTCCTTGTATTGTCACTATGTAAGGGGTGAGCATAGTCCCAGGTCCCGGCCGACGCCAGTCTCCGGGCGGACAGACACGGGCAGGCGAAGGGAAACGCGATGGGCAAGCTCGCCTGGTCCCAGATGCGGTTCCGTCTTGCCCGCAGTGGTTCGGGACCTGGTTCCCGGCGGGGTGCGCGGGCGGCTCGTCCTAGTGCCCTAAAGAGGCGTCATGGAAGAACACGTGCTCAGGGTCGCCTTCGTCGAGGCCGGTGAGTATCCCGCTATGGATCCACCCTTCGCCGCGAAGCAGTTCCCTCATGGGCGCGTTCGACTCGTTCGTGGAGGTGAACACGCGGGCCGTGGACGCGTTCCGTAGAGCGGCCCGCATAAGAGCACGGCCGGCTCCCTGCCGACGACAGCGAGGAGCGACGAAGAGCAGGTCGATGAAGTCGCGCTGGTAGAAGTGGCGTGGCCTGACAGCGAGAAAGCCCACGATCTCGCCACGCTCCACGGCAACCAGGCTGGCTCGTTCGCTGACGAGCGCCTGGATCTCCCCAAGCCTGCTGGGGCTATACGGGTCGATGGCCGCTATGCCGCTGATGTCGCCTGCCCGTGCGGCACGCAGCTCAATCATGTGTGCAGTATCGATCACCGAAAGCCAAGACAGTGGAAACGGGCCGTCGGCCGGCGACGGCTAGTTACCGTTATCTTGCCGGCAGGCCAGTCGGGGCCGCCGGGTGGCCCCGCAGGCTCGGGCATATCGGGCAAGTTGTTGGCCGGACGGTCGGCCGTCGGGGGATTCCCGAAGGTGAAACGGCAAGTCCGCCGGTGCTACGGCTGCACTATCTCCGCGAAGCTGCTCGGCCGCTACGCCGCGGTCAAACCGGCCGGAGAAGATCACTGGGTGAGGGCGCGTTCGGCGGCTGCTAGGAGTTCGGCGCGGTCTTGCGGAGACAGGTGGCCGCCGCGGGCTGCTAGCAGGGCTAGGGTGCCGTTCTTGGCGGCCGCGTAGGCGGCGTGGGCGCGGATGACGCGGGCGGGATCGGGTCGCGGGCCGGCCAGCGCGCTGGTGAGCGTCTCGTTGATCCGCTGCGACCGGGGGAGCACGTCCTGGAGCGCGGAGCGCGCTGACGGGTCGTTGCCGATCACGTCGGCGAGGGCGTACAGGTCGGCGGTTATGTCGATCACCGCGCCGAGCAACTCGCTGGTGCCAAGCCGGCCGGCGAGAGCGTTATCGGCCAGCCGGGCGTAGGTGGCGGTTGGTTCTTCCAGCAGTGCCTGGAGGATCTCGGCCTTGGACTTGAAGTGGTAGTACAACGCCGCCTTGCTCATGCCGAGCCGGTCCGCGATGTCGGCGACGGAGGTGCCCGCGTAGCCGTGCGCGGCGAACAGTTCCTGCGCGACCGCCAGGATCGCGGGGCGCGTGCCGTGCTTGTCGGGGACGCCGTCAGACGCCATCGGTTACCTCTCCTGTCTAGACGAACTTAACGATCGGTCGGTAAGCTGACCTTAAATTTACTGACCGCTCGTTAAGGAGAATACCGATGAGCCGGGACGACATGGAGAAGCTGGCCCACCGCATGTACGCGGCGGGCAACGCCTGCGACATCGACGCGATCGACGACATCTTCGCCGCCGACTTCCGCAGCCACCCGATGGGCACCACCGGCACCGCGCCGCTTAAGGCGGCGTGGGTGACTTTCCGGGGGAAGTACCCGGACTTGCACTTGACGGTCGAGGACATGCTGGCCGACGGTGACAAGCTCGCCGTCCGCGGGACCGTGCACGGAACCCCAGCTGACCACCCGCCGACTCTCATGGAAATCATCCGGATCGCCGACGGCCGGATCGCCGAACTCTGGGGGGTGACCGATCTCAACTTCCGCTGACCGCGCGGCGTATTCTTCGGTGACATGACCGTAGTCAAGCACTGCCGTCACTGCCTGGGTAACTGCCCTGGTTACTGCCTGCTCCACGACGGCCGGTGCATCCACGGCTGGAA
>JBEKHI010000647.1:0-2644 GCA_050012355.1 Streptosporangiaceae bacterium
TTTTCACTGCCCGCGACCGTCCAGTCGTGCCCCTCGACTCCCAGCGGTGACTGGCGGAGCGGCTCAATTTTTCCTTGCGTACCTCTAGACCATTCACCATTGGTGACGGATAGTAGTCAATGAACTACGTTCTGTCTCACGGTGGGGGAGAAGTCGATGGTCAGATCCGTTGCCGTCGCCGGAGCCGCGGTCGCGGTGCTGGTTGCTGGTGTGGCTGGTGCCGTCCCGGCTCGGGCGTGCATGCCGGTGCGCGCCTTCGTCGACTGCGCGGCGAGCACCGACGGAAAGGGAACCGAGGCGAGCCCGTACAACACGCTCGCGGATGTGAACCGGCTCTCCCTGATGCCCGGCGACTCGTTCTTTCTCAAGCGCGGCATCACCTGCCCGGGCACGATCAGCCCAAGCGGATCCGGCGACCCTTCGGAGCCGATCGTGATCGGCGCCTACGGCCCCGGCAGCACGCCGCCGATCGTCAACGCCAGCGGCGCCGACTCGTCGGTGACGCTAGCGAATCAGCACGACATCAGCATCAGCGACCTGGCGCTGTCCGGCGGGCAGGACGGGGTGACGGTCGATGCGGACGACTACGGGCCGATGAGCGGCATCACGCTGCAGCACCTCGTCATCCACAACGTCACGGACGGGATCAGCCTTCAGGCGCCGGCCGCCGCGTCGCCGAGTTCCCTGGATAACGTCACGATCTCCGGCGACCGCATCTACGACGTCACGGGCGATGGCGTGGACATGACCTCGGACTGGTGCCGCCGCCCGGATGTCGCGCCGGACTGGCATCCGGCGTCCTGCACCGGTGCGTGGGCGCCGGGCCGCGGCCTGGACGTCAGCGACAACATCCTGTACTCCATCGGAAACAACGGCATCGACATCGGCACCACCCAGGATGCCATCGTGAGCAACAACTGGCTGGAGGGCTACGCGGGAGTCGGGCTGTCAGTGGCCGACTCGGCCGGCGCGACAGTCACCGGCAACCAGGTAGCTGGCGGCCAAGTCCCGCCGTCGACCCAACCGTCGTCCCCGGCGGCGGGGACCGGGTACCAGATCGGCCCGGCGACCGACCACGCCACGGTGGAGGGCAACCTCTCGCACGATAACGCGGGCGGTTTCCTGCAGCTCGACTCCGATCCGCAGGCACCGATCGGACCGGTGTCGGTGCTCGGCAACATGTCTATCGATGATCACGGCAACGACCTGGTATTCGCGGGCGGACCGGTGACCAACGGAGCGGTCGAAGCGAACACGATCTACGTCGGCAGCGGAACCGCCCAGGAAGTGGCCAGCTCGACCACCGACGCGCCGCTGGACGTGCAGTTCGCCGGGAACGCGGTCACCGCCGCGCCGGGCGCCGGCACGGTCGGCTGGAATCTGCCCAACTCCGGCTGGGTGGTCCGGGACAACCTGCTGAATAATGTCCCGGTCCCGGCGCATTCCACCGCCACGATCACGGAGTCACCGGAGTTCGCCGGCCCCGGCGGCTCCGACCCGTTCGGCTACCGGCTGCTAGCCGGCTCACCCGCGCTCGGTTCCGGTGTTCCCGTCCCGGCGTCGGCCGCGTTCCCGCTCTCGCTGGCCCCGGTCCCGTCGAACGCTCCCAACATCGGCGCGGCGCAAGCGTCGGCTGGGCCGCCGGCCGTGTTGAACGACACGTTCGCCACCGACCCCGAGGGCGCGGCGCCGTCCGGCGGCTGGAAGGTGACCGGCTCGGCGGTCGTCACCGCGAATCCGGCCGCGTTCAACGGCCACTCGCTGACGCTGACCGGCCCCGCCACCGGGCAGCGCCCGTTCAGCGTGACCGGCGGTGACGTCCGCGTCGACCTGCAGCTATTCGCCGGCCAAGGGGACAGGGCCGCGCAGGTGAGCATCCTGGACCCCCATGGCAACCAGGTTCTCGCCATTGGCATGGACCCCGACGGGTACCTCACGTACACCGACAATGGCACCAAGGTCCAGACGGCGTTCAGCTACCCGGTGGCCGCGTGGACCGACCTGTCGGTCCTGCTGTATCCGTCGACCGGGACCTACACCCTCAGCGCGGACAACATGCCGGTCGGGACCGGGAAGCTGAACCCCAGCAGTGGTATCCCCGAGGCGATCAGCGTGGCCGATCCGTCCCGCGGCGCTGTGTTCGCCGTCAGTGACGTCATGGTGAGTCCAGCCTGCTGTCCCTGCTGATCAACAGACAGGCGCGGAGGGCGCGACGACACGAAACCGGCGTCGCGCCGCCGGGACACCTAGGACTTCTGCGATTCGCGGTGTGTCCGAGGCTGGCGTTCTCCGCTCCGGGGCGCCCGGCGGCCCAGCGATGACCCATCGCACGCGCTATGAACACGTTTCAGGACAACGGGAGTTTTCGGCGTGCCGTCGCGGCCGAGCGATTTGGTGCGGTATAACCCGGTTGCGCCGTCCCCGCCGGTGCCCTCCTGTTCGAGGTGATCATGGTGAGTGCTGCACTGCCCAGACAAGAGTGCGGGTAATGCAGCACTCACCAGGAACGCCCGGCGCGACAGCAGGGCGATATGGCACGGATGCCCGGTTCGCTACCCCATCCCGGGCCTCACGGCGCGAAGTGAACCACGATCAGGACCCGCAACATGCCGCAAACACACCTTAATTTGACATGTGTCCAATG
>JBEKHI010000648.1:0-2613 GCA_050012355.1 Streptosporangiaceae bacterium
GCCGCAGCCCCCCTGCCATGCTACTCGGCGATCTTGGCAGGACCTTAACGATTGCTGCGCGTGTACTGGGACCCTTTCCTGCGCGTTTACCTCGCCAGCCCCCGTAGATCTCACAGCACGCAACCACATACCCGCGCTCGCCCGTGTCATGCGAGACCGATCCGTGGCCGACGCGACACCTGCGTGTGACTGTTTTCACAAGCTGCTCACGGGACCACTGCAGCGGACGGCCGTCGATCTCCCCGCGACCGGTGATCGCCGCCCGGACGCCGGAGCAGCGCCGCGGGGGCCGCACAATGGAGACCATGGCACACCGAGCGCGCTACGCGGCCGCGATGGCGGCGATCACCCGGCGGCTGCCGTTCGGGCTGTCGGAGGTAGTCGAGCCGAACATGCTCGGCTACCTGCTGATCAACCTGTGCACATTCGGCATCGACCTGAGCTTGCTCGGCCTCTTCCACGGCAAGGAGAAGCTGCCGATACCGGTAGCGGTCACGTTCTCCTACGGCACGGCCTCGCTGATCAGCTACATCCTCAACCGGGTGTTCAACTTCCGCAGCCACGCCGAGGTCGGCAGGCAGCTCCCGGTCTTCGTGGCGGTCAGCGCGTCCAACTACCTGATCTTCGTGCTCGGCTTCACCGATCTGCTGGCCGCGGTCGGCGTCTACTACGAGCTCGCCCGGGTCATCGCCGCCTGCTGCGAGGGCGTCTACCTCTACTGCATGATGCGCTGGGTCGTCTTCCGCGACGTCGCCGGGCCTGACGCCGAGGAGACCGAGACCGGAGAGACCGCGGCTGGGGTGACCGAGGGAGCCGCGGCGGCCGCCACGGCGCCCGCGGCGGAGCCCTCGACGGGATCGGCTGAGGACCCGAGTGCGGCCGGGTCGGCTGAGGAGGCGACCGCGCCGGGCGCGGTCGGCTGAGGAGGCGACCGCGCCGGGCGCGGAGCCGGAGCTTACCGAACCGGTATTCGGGCCTGTGGCCAGGCCGAGCTAACCGCCGGTCGTGGCGCTGGCCGCCGAGGGCGCGGTGAGCTTGGCGTCGTTCAGGTCGTGCTGCACCAGCCGGGCCACATCCTCGATCGTGTCGATCCCGTACTGCTCGTCATCGCCGGAGTTGGCGTTCACGGACAGCACCGCCATCATGTAGTCCTTGCCGTGCCCGGTAAAGGCGCCGATGCTGTTGATGTGCCAGCCGTTGGCATCCGGCAGCCAGCCGTTCTTCACGTGCCAGGCCACGTCGGACGGCGTGCCGGCCGTGACGCCCCATGCCTCATAGCTGACGACGTGAGCCATCAGATAGAGCTCGTACGCGCGGGAGCTGGCGTCAAGCACCGAGTTCGACGCGGTGAGCAGCTTGAGCAGCAGCATCTCGTCGTGCGCGGTGACCTGGGTGAGCCCCCAGTAGCCGTCCTGGCCGAGCTGGGTCTCGCCCATGCCGGCCAGGTTGAGGAAGTGCTGGAGGTTGTCCATCCCCACTTCGTCCCACAGGGCGGTCGCGGCGTCGTTGTCCGACTGCTCGATCATCAGCGTGGCCTCGTTCTGCTCCCAGGACGACAGTGGCGTCTTCGTCTGCTGGTGCCAGCGCAGCAGCGCGCCCAGGATGATCGCCTTCACGATGCTGGCCGAGTCGAAGTGCTTCGAGCCGTTGTATAGGCAGGACAACCCGGTGACCCGGTCGTACACGGAGACCGCGTGCACGCCGTCTCGGCCGCGCAGACCCGCCCAGATGTCGGCCGAGACCCGGGCGGCGAGCGCGCTGTGATCGGCGGGCGCGGTGCAGAGACCCTCGCGGACGGTGGCCGAGGAGGCCGACGTCGCCGCGGCCGCCTTCGTCTTGTCCGCTTTCGTCAGGGCCGCCGCCGACGGTGAGGACTTAGCGCTGGCGGCGGAGGCCGACGTCGCCGCCGCGCCCACGGAAGTGCTGCATGCGACGATGCCGGCCATCAGCACGACCGAGCCAGCAAACAGCGCCCGCATCCCCATCGCCGATCCGCTCCATTCTGTGTGTTCTCGCAGGTCTTGTCCGGTGTCGGTGTAGGTGCCGCTGAGCAACCAGGGGATAGCTATATCAGCGCGGCCCGCTACGCTGGGCGACCATGACAACGAGAGCATCCGTGTCGGACGTTAACCTCCCGATTCGCGGTGGTTACGTCCTGACGGCGGTGCCGCCGGTGGCCGGCCGAGCGCGGGCGCGCGGATTGCGCGCCCGGGACTGCGCAATACAGGCAAGCGTCCAAAACCTCGACATACCTGACGCGGAGCTGATTGATCGCTCTAGAACACGCGCGGAGTTCGTTGGCGCCTGTGAGACGGACGGTGATCGGGGGGAAGGCGAAGCAACGGTACGTTCAACATATGTTGGTGCTTATTTTGAATTTCCGGGGCGCTTCCGACCTGCGGAAACTTCTGTCTGAATCCGTCTGACCTGCACTTATGCCGTCCGGGTGGGCGTTCGCGACCTAGCGCTTAACAGAGTCGCTGGTAGGGCATAAAAGAGCTACGGAGAGTAGCTGTAGAGTTGCCGAAGGTCGGTGTCGGCTTAGCCAGTTGGCCAGATATAAACGGACATAACATCGTACGATCGGGAGCGGTCGAGCGCCCGCCGTGCTCC
>JBEKHI010000649.1:0-2601 GCA_050012355.1 Streptosporangiaceae bacterium
ATTTCTTCTTCTGGACCGCTCGGCAGACCAGCGCCTGGACGTCACCGAACTGCTTCCCGCTCCGCGCGGCGTCCCCAACGGCGCGCGCAGCGGGAACGTACCGCAGCGGGCCGACGCGGGAATGGCTGGCCGGCATCCTGCGGGTCCGGGTGATCCGGACGAAACCCATGCTCGTTCGCTCGTGGTTGGCCGGTATGAGGACATCGATGATGTCCGGATCGCCGGAGTCGAGGCCGTAGACCTCGAGCGCGGCCGGACCCGTGATCATGCTCAGAGGCCCCGCGTACAGCAGTGCCGCCATGGCCCGCTGGATGGCCGTGGGCGTACCGGTGGTAACGATATAGACCCCCGTCAGCAGGCGTCGCCACGGGCCGTCGAGACGGAGCCGGTAATCGATCATCGCGGCCGTGATGCCGCATGCGAGTGCCTGTTCACGGGAGATTACGCCGAACTGCGCCCCGGTGATTCGGTGAAACTGGGCTCGGTCGTATTCGCGGAGGGTTGGCATGACGACACTATGTCACCGGGGTCCGACATTCTGGCTGGCTCCCTCAACCCTCGATTCTGTGCTGTGCGGCCCTGCCCATCAAAGAGCCGGAGCACGGCCGCACTGCCCTTGGAACAAGAGTGCATTTGGCAGATGCCGCGCGGCGTCCCGCAGACATACGGCGCGTCTGCGGGGCGACGCGCGGCATCTGCGGCAAGATGACACTTGTGAGTGTTTCCGCCGCGCCCCCGCGAGCGACCGCGCCACCGGCGGGGGCGCAGCAGCGGCCGTTGGCGGTGCAGGGGGCGATCGCGGCTTCGGCGGCCGCGGCCGCTGGGCTGGCCACGCTCACCACGGTTGCCGCCATCGGCTGGATCACCGCGCCGCACGTCGGGCTCGGTGCGGGGCTGCCGGGCGTGCTGCGGACCGCCGGTGTGCTGTGGCTGGTCGCGCACCATGTCGGGGACACCGTCGAGGGTTTCGGCCGGATCGGGCTGCTGCCGCTCGGGCTGGTGCTGCTGCCGAGCCTGCTGCTGATCAAAGCCGGCCGCTGGCTGGCGCAGGCCGCCAAGGTCACCACGCTTCGCCGCGCAGCGAAGGCCACCGCCGCCATCGCGGGCCCTTACGCCACGCTCACCGGCGCCGTCGCGCTCGGCAGCGGCTCGGAAAAGGTCACACCGGAACTGTGGCAGGCGGTGCTGGCCGGCTTCCTGATCGCCACCGCCGCTGGCGGCCTGGGAATCGCCCGCGGCCTGGTCAGAAACCAGGGGACAAGGCTGACGAAGCTCATACCAGCCCGCCCTCGTTCTGTCCTATTGGGCATTGTCGCCACCGCGGCGGTGCTCACCGCGTGCGGCGCGTTGCTGGCAGGCGGCAGCCTGATCGCCCACCTAGGCGAGTACAAGCAAGCGACCGACGCGCTCAACCCCGGCCCGGGTGGTGCCTTCCTGCTGCTGCTCGCCGGACTGTGCTACGCGCCGAACGCGATTATCTGGTCCATCGCGTACATGCTCGGCCCTGGTTTCGCGTTCGGGGCGGGCACCATGGTCGCGCCGACCGGCTCCGCGCTCGGCGTGCTGCCCTCGTTCCCGATGCTCGCCGCGCTGCCGTCTGGGCTGCACCAGGGTGCACCCGTGCCGCTCGCGCTGGCGGTGCTCGCCGCGCCTTACGCGGCCGGTGCGCTCGGCGGCCTGGTCACGATCCGGGTCGCGCCGACCTTCAGCCTCGAGGCCGGGCCGATGTGGGGGTTCGTGACCGGCGCGCTGACCGGGATCATCGTCGGCGCCGCCGCGGCGTTCTCCGGTGGCCCGCTCGGCTCCGGGCGGCTGGAGGTCACCGGGCCCAGCGGCCTGCAGACGGCCATCGTCGCCGTGCTCGAGATCGGGGTGTCCGCGTCGGTGACGGCGGGCATCGCGAACTGGCTGGTGCTACGCAAACGCAAGCCCGCCGAGCCCCAGCACTACGAAAGCGCCGAGCCAGAGGGCCACGTCATCTACATGGATCCGTGGGCAGAAGACGACGACGAGTTACCGGCTAACACCGCTGATGACGGTGTTGACCGAGTTACTGAACTGGCTCTGGCACGCTTGCCGCGAGGCCACCGTGTTCGCCCCGTCGAGGCAGTGACTGTACGCCGTCAGCTGCGACCCGAACATGCCGAACGCGATCAGCATCAACCCGCTGAACCCCACCCCGAGCACGCCAAGCACGACGCCGCCGACCGCGCCCCTCGGCCGCCGGGAACCGCCCCGTCGCGCCCGCCGCAGCGCGGTCACGCCGAGCCACAGCGCAACACCGCCGAACAGGAACGTCATGGCCAGCACATAAACGGCGCGGGAAAGGTTACCGATCAGCGATATCCCGAGCAAGCTGAGTACACCAAGCATGAGCGCGGCCCACGCGCGCTGCTGGTTCTCGGGAGCCGGGTTAGCAGGACTAGCCATGACGTCATCTAGGGTATCGGCATGACCGCTCGGATCGTCGTGCTCGTCTCCGGTGAGGGGACCAACTTGCAGGCGCTGATCGACGCGTGCGCGGATCCGGCATATGGGGCGTCCGTGGTGGCGGTCGGCGCGGACCGGCCGGCGGTCGGCGCGCTTGACCGCGCCGCCCGC
>JBEKHI010000650.1:0-2600 GCA_050012355.1 Streptosporangiaceae bacterium
GGTCGGGGGTTCCTCACCGCGACGATCAACCCGAGCGAGCTGGGGGAGGAGGACTTCCGGTCGCGGAATCCGCGTTTCGCGGGCGAGGCGGGGCAAGCGAACCTGGCGATCGCCGACGCCGTCCGCGGCGTCGCCTCGGCGGAGGGCGTGGCGCCGGCGCAGGTCGCGCTGGCCTGGGTGTACGCGCAGGCACCGCGGCTGGGCGTGCCCGTCGTGCCGATCCCCGGCACCAAGCGCATCAACTGGCTGGAGCAGAACGTCGACGCGCTTGATGTCCGGCTCACCCCAGAGGAACTGGCGGTGCTGGACGGCATGGTCGACAAGGTGTCCGGCTCGCGCTACTGATGCTCTCCTCGTGATCCTGTCTGCGCGTGGGCGGTCCAGACGCGCGGACGGATGATCAGGCTGATGGCGAACACCATCCCGACAGCACCCACGATGAGTGTGCTGCGCAGCCCGCGCGCCGCGCCGATGGAACCGCCCAGCAGTCCAGCGGCCGCCACGCACCAGCGCGCTAGCACGCGTGAAGATCCGATGACCCGCCCGCGCGAGGTGCTCGCGGTCCTGGTCTGGAAGAGCGTCCGGCTGCCAACACCGTAGAACGACATGCCAACCCCGAAGCAGGTTTCTCCCGCGAGCATTGTCGTCGCTGCCCGGATGGTGGCACCGGCGACGGACGCGAGCAGGACGGCACCGAGAACGATGATGAGCTGACCGATGACGACCAGGCGGCCGGTGCCGAGCCGGTCCGCTCACCTCCGCGGCCGACTGGCTCGCTTCGAGTCGGCTATTACCAATGTTCAAGTGCTGGTCAGGGACGACCTCGGGTAGGAGAGTCTGATGCGCCACGCCGAAGAGTGCCGTCAACAGCCCCATGAAGGCTGCGACGATCACGAGTTGCCAGTAGCTGAGCACGCCTAGCGCCACTGCCACGGGAATCGATCCGACCAGGATCGCACGGCCGATGTCGCACGCCGCGCAGAGCCGGCGTCGAGGTACTTGATCCACGATCCCGCCGAGGAAGGCGACCGGAGCGCCGTCGGTACCGTGCCGGCGGTCGCGATGCCCCCGACCTGAAGCGCGTCGAGCCGGAGCAGGACAATTCCGACGAGCGGCAGAGCGATGTAGCTGACCGCCGAGCCGACCAGCGACACGGACTGTCCCGCCCATAGACGCCGGAAGTTGGTGTTGCGCCACAAGCTGGCCGCTTCGGACGATACTGGCGGGGAGGCGATCGATTCGCTCATTGCCAGTGATTGTGCCAGCAGGTCGGCCGGGCGGGGCGGGGCTAGGGATCGCCGGCTCGCGCTACTTACACATCCGGCGTCGATCTAGAGGTATCGGGTGGCGCGGACGACGCGGGTCCTTCCTGAGGGTCCGGTCCACTGGGTTTCGCGAGGTCCGGTCTTCACCACCTTCCAGTCTTTTCGCTGCTTGAGCCGGTGATGGTGCCGGCATCCGGGGTCGAGGTTGTGCTCGCTGGTTGGTCCGCCGTTCTCCCAGGGGATGCGGTGTTCGATGTCGCTGGTGGTGGCTGGTGCGTCGCATCCGGGCGTCGCACAGGTCGCGTTCCGCGCGATGATCAGATGCTGAAGCTTGCGACTCGGATCGTGTCGTGGCTCGGCGTGCCCGTCGTCGCCGCTGGTTTTCGCGATCGGCTCCATCTTGAGGTTCAGCCTGGCCACGAACTCGCTGACCGCTGACTCCGGTGGTCGTGCTGCTGGCCCGGGTTGCCCGCCACCCGGTGGTCCCGTTCCCGGTGGCCCGGTTTCTTGCGGTGGCCACCGGTGCTGGCCCCTGGCGCACCCGTGGGCTCGGGCCTGGCCGGTCCGGGGGTCGACCTCGGTGACACACCACCGGCTGGCCGGGTTGGCGGTACCGGCGGTGATCAGGTCTCTCGCGACCGCCCCGGTGATGTGGCCCCAGCCCGGGATCCAGCCGGGAACGTCCTGCTTCGGGTCGAGGGTTCCGGGGGTGATGACCAGGTTGATGGTGACTACCGGGCTGCCGGGCATCGGTCCGGGCTCGGTGCCCTGCCCGGGCTCGAAGTCCTGGAATCCCCAGGGGTTGAAGTAGGCTGCCTCCTCGTCTTCGGCTTGCTCGGCGGGGTGCTGATCCTTCGGATTGATGCCGTCCCACGGGCCGCCTGCTGCGGGGCCGGTGAAGGCGGGGGCGGCACCGCCGGTGACCGGGTGCCGGCCGAGCGCCAGTGCCGCCAGCGCGTCGGCCCTCAGATTGTCTAG
Source organism: Streptosporangiaceae bacterium (assembly GCA_050012355.1). Classification (GTDB taxonomy): domain Bacteria; phylum Actinomycetota; class Actinomycetes; order Streptosporangiales; family Streptosporangiaceae; genus JBEKHI01. The sequence goes on from JBEKHI010000650.1 coordinate 2,244, forward strand.
GGTGCCGTTGATCCCGGCGGCTCGCATGATCTTCGCCCAGCCGGTCAGTGCCTGCTTGATGCCCATCGCGACCGCTACGCTCAGCTCGCGAGCTGCGAGCATCGCGTTGCCTGATTGCTCCGGGGCGAATTCCACCCGGCGGCCCTTGGCTGCTTTCTTCCTCCGTTCTTCCGCGAGAGCCGGGTCTAGCAGCAGGACGATGCGCCGGCATCTCGCCCGCAGCGATCCGGGGGTCCGGCCCACTGCACCCTTGGCGATCAGCTCATCGGCCTTGCTCAGGAGCGACGGGTCCAGCAGGGCGGTTTCCTCGGCGATGATGCGCTGCCGGTAGTCGGTCAGTGCGCCGTCGTGGGCCAG
>JBEKHI010000651.1:0-2588 GCA_050012355.1 Streptosporangiaceae bacterium
CGAGCGCCATGAACCACCCGGCCACCAGCGCTACCAGGACCGGAACCACGCTCTGCCCCACGACCGGGAGAAAACCGGCGATGAACAGGGGGACAGTGAACATCCCCGAGCGCAGCAGCGACGCGATGCCGTCGCGGATACCCCACCAGAGCTGCTTGCGCCACGACAGTTGGAGGCGGCCCTCGGTGACACCCAGGTCGTCTTCGATCCGCTCGGCGATGTGCTCGTAGAACGGCCCGCCGACAACCAGTGTCACCGCGGTAAACGCGACCAGCCCGAGCAAGACCGCGCCGCCGACCAGTGCGAGGCCCGCAGCGACCCGCGCGACCTCCCGCTCCCCGACCGACCAGCCGTTCGCGAACGGCGTGACCAGCGCGGCCAGGTGGCCGACGTTAACGATCAGCGCGATCATCCCGCCCAGCAGGATCACGGTGGTCAGTACCGCTGGAAGCATGCCGATCAACAGCAGCTTCGGCCGGCTGACGAGGAGGCCGAACCCTCGGCAGAAGTACCGGACACCGGTGATGAAATCGCGCATTATGCCGCTGAACCTCCGCCGTGATGGCCGGCCATGTAATGCCCAGCTACCCAGCGATGCCGCCTTTAGGCGGTTTCACGACAGTTGCATACCTCTCCCCGAGGAGAGTGCGTACGCGCCGCCCAGGTCGTCGCCGCGGTAGCTGACGGCGGCCAGCCCAGCCCGAAGGACCAACGTCGTGAAGCGGAGGCCGATCAGGCTGGCGGTCGGCGACCCCGTTCTGGGTGCCGGGCAGCGGCTCAGGGCGAAACTGGAACGTGGTGTCAGAAGTGCGCCTGTAGCGTCTGGCCTGCAGTTTGCTGGATCAGCCGGGGTCCGGCGGGACCCCGGCTTATGCTGCGAGCTCCGATCGCCAGGCCGCGTAGAACGCTCGCAGTTCGGCCGCGGACGAGCCGTCGGGCACCGGTATCTCGCTGTCGGTAACCGGTCGAGGGTAGCGATCATGTCGGCGAAGTCCCGTGCGGCCGCCCTGTCGAACAAGGCGAGAAGCTTGTTGCCGGCAAACTCTTCCGGGGCGAGCGTCGGCCCGGCCGGGGTCGCGGAGGCGGGGAGATCCGGTAGCGCGTTCACAGCCGGGTCGATCAGGACCCCGCTGTCAGCGCTGCGGATTACCATCCGGCAGAACGTGTCACTATCGTGGATCCGCTCGGTCATCCAGCCTCGCTGGCGGGCCGCGGCCTCCAGGGCAACGCGTGCGGCGGGAACATGCCCGCGCTCAGGTACGGTGAAGAAGTCGAGGTTCTCGGTAGGCCTTGCCGTGAGGTGCTGTGCGAGCAGCGCTGCTCCCCCCGGCCAGCAGGAAGCCCCTGCTAGCCGGCAGCGCGAAGAACATCCCGGCCACCTCCAGCTGGAAGGCGGCAGCCCAGGCTGGCCGTCGCCCGCCATCACCCCTCCGCCTCGCCGGACGGCGAGACCAGCGGTGCCCATGCGGACCGGACCGCTCGCGGGAGGACCAGGTCGTCCCGCAGGTCAACGAGCAGCGCGCCGTCGACGTAGGCGAGGATGTCGGCGGGCCTTCCCTCTTGCAGGACGGTCTCGTACACGCGCGCCCGGTCGGCGCGCGACCGCAGGTCGAACACGCGGCCTGGTGCCGACCAGTTGAGGTACAACGGCAGTTCCACCACCGCCAGGGCGCTCGCCACGTCCAGTCGCGGCAGCCGGTCCACAAGTTCAAGAAGAATAAACGAACAAAGCAGCGGACTCTTAATCTGCGGGTGCATAGGCACAGCACTCTTCATAGCGCCCTGGGTGGTATTCAGTCGGCCACCAACACCAAAATGCAACCTCGATCTCCGCAGGCACCACGACGTTTCGGCCCTCAATCCGCCCACAGTCACTCCGGAGACGTTTCGTGGCGGCGGATAGCCGGCCCGATGACATCAAGCCCGGCGTTCCCAACGCGCATGGGCACACAGTGCCCGGCACGGTAGCCGAGGGCCGGCACGCCGTCAACACGACCGCTGAAACGCCCGCAATTACCCAGCTGTGGGGCGCACGTTCAGCCGGAGCAAGCCGCTGGCGTGGCCCCGTCCGTGCCCGTCCGTGGAAGAGCCGACGGTGCGCACCGACCGTCCTGGAACACAAATCCCGTCCGCTATACGTCCGTGGACACCGCGACACAGCGCCCTACAGCGATACAAGGTGACACATGACGGGACAGAGGAGAAACGGCCCGCTAGCACGAGAATTCGCAGCTAGCGGGCCGTTTTCGCAGGTGGTGGCAGGTGTTGGGTTCGAACCATCGTAGGCTGAGCCGACGGTTTTACAGCCCTAGTGCGCCATGTGGCGCACTGTTGTATCGCCCGCGCAGCGGGCAGAGATGAGAGGAGATATCTCTGGATCTGATGGCTTACCGGAATCCGAAAGGATGCAAGGGAAAATAGCATGCCAGGAAACCGGTGACCGCGCCCAGGTGTCAGGGACGGTGCACCGGGAGATCCGCGTGATATGGCGAAAGCCGGATTGCCTGAATCCCAGTCTCCAGAAGGCGCAAGTAAACGCCCGCCGGAAAGATGCCTGTAACCGGCGCCGGCCCCTGCGGCGAGATGAT
>JBEKHI010000652.1:0-2588 GCA_050012355.1 Streptosporangiaceae bacterium
CGGCGAGGCTTATTTGCAGTACGTGTCGCAGATCGACCAGGAAAACAAGGACAAGGCCGCCGGGATGTGGTGGGCGCCGGAGGATAACGGGACGATGGCCGCCTTCAGCAGCAGCTATTGTCAGTCGCTTCCGCTGCTCGAATGGGTCCCGGCCGGTGGCGTGCCCCCGGACATCGCGGCCGATGTGCCGCCGAAAGTTCTGGCCGAGTACGCGTACGGCAAGATGATCCTGCCTAAGCCGACGATTACCCTTAACCCGGCCGCTGGCAAGGCCACGTACGTGAACCTGCCGACGTTCGTGAAGGCAACGGTGCCTGCGCACCCCACCATCACCGCGAAGCTTGACGGTGAGGTGGTAACCGTCACCGCCACCGCCGCCGGCCTGCAGCTCACGCTGGCAGCGGGCGCGCCGACCGCCGCGACCTACCCGTCCGGACTGTGCGGACCTGAGGGCAGCACGGAGAGCGCACAGGAGATGAGTTCTGCCGGAGTTGGCTCGACACCCGACTGCGGCTTTGTCTTCGACGCGCCGTCGGCGTCCGCGTTCAAGGTCAACGCGTCAGAGACGTGGACGGTCGTGTCGTCGGAAGGGACACCGCTCGGACCGCCAAACGCGACCCTCGGCACCGCGAACGTCGCGGGCGTGGACGAGGTCCAGTCCACCAACGGAGGCTGACGTTTTCCTGGTGGGTGTGGCGCTACCCAGCAAAGAGTACGGGTAGTGCCACACCAACCACGAACGGTGAACCATGTCTGCGCTCGGGCCGTTCTTCTAGGTAGAAGGTCCATCGCTAGAGCGGAGCGACCGGGACATGGGACTCTTCAGGCGCGTTATTCTGCCGGCGGCCTGCGTGGTAGCCGCCGTCACCGGATGCAGTAGCGGACAGACGCCCGCGGGCACGTTCACCCCCGAGGGCGACAACAGCAGCGCGCAGCCGACCGCGGCCGCGCAATCGACGGCCGTAGCCGGGCTGAGATCGTTCGCCTTCCCGTCGACGATCCAGGTCCAGTTCCAGACGCCGCTGCCCGCCAGCGGCCCGCAACGCGCAGCGGTCATCGGCTACGAGAACTACATCGATTCGGTGTGGTACGCGGTCTACACGCATGGCGCGGACAAGACGTACACCAAGTACGTGTTCGGCAACGCGCTGGACTTCGCGCAGGCGGAGATCAACGCGTTCACGTCGAACGGGTACCAGCTCAAGGGGACGCTCGTCTACTACGACACGAGCGTGCCGCAGGTGTACTTCGGGGCCGGCGCCGAGGTGGAGTCCTGCGTCGACGCGTCGCAGATGAACGTGGTGAACGAGCACACCGGCGCGACAGTCAAGCCGCTGTTCACCGGCGGCTACGACAACTACCAGGAGCAGGCCGCGGCCGGGAAAGCGGATGCGGGCTACTGGGTGGTCAGCCACACCGACAATTACCCGTCGACTAGTGGTGGCACGGCGGGGGTGTGCGACGGATGATGAGGACGATCCTAGCCGCGCTGCTGGTGGCCGGACTCGCCGCCATCGCGCCCGCCGCCGCATCCGCAGCCGCGAACGCGGGGACACCGAACCCGTCAGCCGGCCCGACGTACACCAAGACCGTGCTCGGCAACATTCAGCTCGGCGGCGACTTCATCCAGGGCGGCGACGGTGCGGGCCAGTTCAACGGCGCCTACTCGCCGCCGGAATGCTGGCTGCAACCCTGGTTCTACCAGCCGGAATCCTGGCAGCTCGGCGATCCGCAACCGGCGACGAGCCCCCAGACCGCGGCCGACGCGGACAGTTTCTGGTGGTACGTCGCTGACCAGTACCCGGGACTGGTCGCAGCGATAGCCCATATAGAGGGTGCCGATGCCGATATCAACGGCGATTTCGAGATGGCGCAGCAGGGCAAGAACCCGGCCCCCGGCGGCCAGAACCCGGTAACTGCCCGATGGGTCTGGTGGGGTCCGAACTGGCTCGCGGGGGCCGCCGGATGGGCCTGCGCGCAAGGCCTGATCGCCACCGCGGACATGAACGAGGGCTTCCTCAGCCTCGATCCGCCCGCCGCTCCGGACACCGCGCCGCAGGAAATCAGCAGCACCGATCTCGCCGCACTGGCGCGCGCCGCTCTCCAGCTGCCCGCCGTAAGCCTGCAAACCTCGCCATCGGGGGCGACCGACCGTACGTCCGCTTACGTGAACCTTCCTACCAACGTGGCCATAACGTACGGTTCAAATCCCCAGCCAGCCGACACCGCCAGGGTGGTCTTCGGCGGCGGCGTGTACCTGCAGGCGCGGATCACCACCTCACGTCCGGTGGTCACGATCAGCACCAACGACCCCAGCGCGAAGATCGCCGACAACGGCGTCTGCTCTAGCGCTCAGGTCTGCTCGGTCACGTTCGGCACCCCGACCGGCACCACTCCATACGTGATCACCGCGACCGTGACCTGGACGGTCCGCTGGACCACCAGCGACGGTAACGCCGGGGTCTTCACCAACCCGCCGTCCGTCGTGACGGCCACTCGGTCGATGATCGTCCGCGAGATCCAGAGCGTCAACGGCTAGCCGGCGCGCATACGGGACATACCGCCAGGCAAGGGTTCTTCTACAGTGC
>JBEKHI010000653.1:0-2585 GCA_050012355.1 Streptosporangiaceae bacterium
AGCTCCAGGGCATCATTTCGCTGAAGCCAGGCCCGGGCGGCGGTCCGGTCGTCGAGCGGCCCGAGGCCACCAGCCTGGCGACGTCGCTGATGTTGCTGCTGCAATTCGCCGACGCACCATACCGCGTGGTCGCGGAAGCGCGCGTCGCGCTGGAACCGACGATGGCGAGGCTCGCGGCGGAGCGGATGACGGCTGAATCTCTTGCTGAACTGTCAGACACGGTCAAAGCGATGGAAGCGGGCCTCGATGACCAGGCCACGTTCCTGGAAGCAAATAAAAGATTTCACGACATTATTGCCTGGTCTTCTGGCAACGCACTTTTCGGCTATCTGGTAGATGCGCTCGCCGATATCCTTGACGGCACCATGCTGGGCATCGACTATCCCGCACACCGCAGGGCGGCAATACTGCGCGCGCATCGCGGCATCCTTGATGCCTTGGAGCGGAAAGACCCCGATGCGGCGCAGGAGGCTATGGCCAAGCACATCGGAGAGTACGTGCGCTATGCCGAGAGGAAATTCCCCGACGTCCTGGGCCGGCGGGTGGTGTGGAACTTTTAGGCAGCAGGATCGGGGGGACGGTCGTCCGGGGGAAGCGGGGAGGAGCCGGGGACCCGGAGGCGGCGACGGCGGGACGACTGGCGGGGCGCGGCTTCACGGGCGGAGGGCTGGCGGGGGGCAGGGATGGGGACGGGGACGGGCCAGCAGGCTTCGGCCCAGACGGTGCGGCCGGGGTGGGCGTCGGCGTAGCCCCAGCGACTGGTGCAGGCGGCGACCATGGCAAGGCCGCGGCCGCCCTCGGCCATCAGGTCGAGGGACCCGGCGACCGGGAGGGACGGGCCGCCCTCGTCGGTGACCGCGATCCGGGCTACACCGGGCCCGGGCAGGTCGACCTCGACAATGAATACGCCGCCGTTCCCCGAGCCGCCGTGCGCGATGGCGTTCGCGCACAGTTCGGACACGCAGGTCATGAGGACTTCGCGAGCCGGGCAGCCGGCCAGCAGTTCGGCCACGAACCTGCGCGCTTCGGGCACTGACGCGGGCATGCCGCGGAACGTACGGACCCGGGGACGCGTCGATTGGACGGGACCTGCGGACCCGAAGGAACCCACGTGTAGCACCGGGTAGGCACCAGTCACTGTAGGTCACCCCCTGACATCTGACTCCTACCCTGTGTGACGCGCAACGGGTCAAAACGGTTCACACGGGCTTTTCCGGACAGTCGCGGTCACGTCGCGGCGACCGGAAGCGAGTAATAGAAACAGCTGGTCTGATCGGTGTTTCGCACCTTTTACCCCTTCCGTGTCATCGGGGCCGGAGGGACACTATGGGGAACGGAAAACGGAGAAGGAGGAGGATATGGCCGTCGAGGGCACGCGGGGGCTCAAGCGTTCACTGTCGGTATGGGCTGCGGTCGGCCTGTCGATCGCGCTCATGGCGCCGAGCATGGCCGCGAACATCAACCCGCAGGCCAGCGCGACCACCGCGGGCCGCGCGGTGCCGCTGACCTTCCTCATCGCGGCCGTCGGCGTGCTGCTGGTGGCCTACTCCTTCGTCCGGCTGACTCAGTACTTCCACCACTCGGGCTCGGCCTACGCGTTCGTCGGCGCGACGCTCGGCCCGCGGGCGGGGGTGGTCGCGGGGTGGGGCCTGCTCGGCACCTACGTGTTCTACGCGGTGGTCACCGCGAGCGCGGCCGGCATCTTCGGCACCGCCTTCCTGCAGGCGGTCGGGATCTGGCCGCACCCGCCGACCTGGGCGCCATGGGTCCTGATCTCGCTCGTGCTGGCCCTAGTGCTGCTGCTGGCCGTCATCCCGGCCAGGCGCGGCGCGAGCGTGCTGCTGAGCGTCGAGGGCACCACGGTCGCGCTGATCCTGATCGTCACTGCCGTGGTGCTGGTCCGGCTGCTGGCCGGGAACGCGCCGGGACACGAGCACTTCACCTGGACCGTGTTCCAGCCAACGCCGGGCACGGGCGTCTCTGCGGTATTCCTTGGCGTGGTGTTCGGCTTCCTGTCGTTCGCCGGGTTCGAGGCGGCGGCCACCCTGGGCGAGGAAGCGAAGCGGCCGACCCGGGACATCCCGCGCGCGATCTTCGGCGTCGCGGTATTCGGCGGGGTCTACTTCGTGATCGTGACCGCGGTCGAGATGATGGGCTTCGGCACCAGCAAGGCGGGCGTCACCAACTTCATCAACTCGCCGTCGCTGCTGGGCGCCCTGGGCTCCTCCTACGTCGGGAACTGGGTCGGCGACGTGATCACGCTCGGCACCACGGTCAGCGCGTTCGGCTGCTGCCTGGCCTCCACGGTCGGGGCGGCGCGGCTGATGTACGCGCTGTCCCGGGACACCGCCGGGGCGCGCGGCGTCGGCGCGGGCTCACGCTGGGGCACTCCGGCCAACGCGACCTTGGTCATCACCGCCATGTCGGCCCTGATCATCATCGTCTACACGGCGGCCTTCCACGCCACCGCGTTCGACAGCTTTCTGTGGTCTGGCACCATCGGCACACTGATCCTGCTGGTCGTCTACGTGCTGGCCTCGATCGGCTGCATCATGCTGGTGTTCGTCCGGCGGAAGCTGACGGTG
>JBEKHI010000654.1:0-2576 GCA_050012355.1 Streptosporangiaceae bacterium
CGCGGAGAACGGCACGATCACCACCCAGTCGCTTCCGCGCGCGTTGTAGTAGGCGACCAGGTCGGCGATGAGCGTCGCCTCCGCGTCGTTTACCCAGCTCCTGTCCGGCCACGGCTCGCTGTGGCGTGGATGGCGCTCCCGCCGCTCGCCGGAGGGCAACTCCGCGGTGTCGATGAAGGCCAGCGGCGAGGCGAAGAGCTCATCGCGCTCCCACCGGTCGGTGTCAGTGTCGAGCTGGCCACCGTAGAACTGGTTGGAGATGAACGTCCCGATGGCGTGGGGCATCCGCCGCTGGGTGTTCAGCATCTTCCGGTTGCTGTCCGGCACGGACGGGAAGATCAACTCGAAGGCGCTCTTGGCCACGAGGTCGGCGAGCACCGGATCCTCGGCCTGCGCCCAGGTCACGAGCGCCGCCTCGGCGTAGGGCGGCAACTGGACATGGTCGCCGACGAGGACGGCCCGTTCGGCCCGAACGAGGGGAACCAGCAGGTTGGGGGCGGTGATCTGCCCGGCCTCGTCGATGATCGCCACGCTGAAGTCGATGCCGCTGAGGTACTTGCTCGCCGCCACTCCGATGCAGGTGGCGCCGACCACGTCGGCGTAGCGGATCAGTTCCGGGTAGAGCTGCTCGGTCCGCCGTTCGAGCGTGGCACGCCACTTCCGCAGCAGGAGCAGCCGCCGCTGGGCGAGGGACACAGCCTGCCCGGCGGCGGCGCAGAACTGGGCAAGCGCGGTTGGGTCGGCGGAGACCGGCGGCAGGGCAGCGGCAGCGTCGAGGGAGTCCGCAAGGCGGCGGGCAGCCGCCACCGTACGGCTAGCGCGCAGGTCCCTGTCGCTGCCGCACTGGGCCAGGCGGCCTCGGAGATCGGCCAGGGCGGGGTCTGCGGCGCGGAGCGCGGCGAGGTCGGACTCCGCCCGCACGCGGAGGCCCTGCGTAGCTGCTACCTCGCTCGCCGCCTGTGCCGCCATGGACGCGGCCTCGTGAGCCTGGGCGGCACGCCGCCTCGCCCTGCCGGTGAACAGGAAGCCGAGCACCGGCATCCTGGCCAGTCGCGCGGCTCTCTCCTGGCGGGCGGCGGCCCTCGCAGTCTGCTCCTCGCGCTCGGCGGCGGCGGCGCGCTGGGCGGTGAGCGCCGTGTCCAGCTCGGCCAGCCTCGATCGCAGCGGTGCCGTGATCTGCGCGTCGCGGCGTTCGAGGTCGGCCCGGGCCCTGCCCTCGCGGGTGACGGCGTCCGCCAGTTGGGCGCGCTCGGCATCCAACTCGGTCATCCGGTGCGTGACCGCGCCGGTGTCCGGGTCGGCTGGCGCATACCGGGCGAGCTGCGGCTCAGTGCGGTCCAGGATGCGCTGCTGCAGATCGGCGGCACGCGCCTCAAGCGTCAGGTGCTCGCAGCCGGGGGTGACGCCGCTGCCGATGCGGACCGCGGTCAGTCCGTCCTTGCCCAGGTCCTTGAGCACGTTGTCCACGGCCTGGTTGGTGTAGGAGGAGACGAGGACGGTTCGCCCGTTGCCGCTGGCGGCGATGGCGCGGACGACCTGCTTGATGGTTCGCGTCTTCCCGGTGCCCGGCGGCCCCTGGACGAGGGCGAGATCGGGAACTTGGAGCGCCATGCAGAACGCTGCCTGCTGGCTGGGGTCCAGCCGTTCTGCGGGGCTGGCCGTCGCGGGCTGGAACGGCTGGAACCGCCGGTCCACCAGGACGTCGAGGAGCTTGGGGTTCCGGGAGCGCTGCTCGCGGAGGACCTCCACCGCTTCCGCCTGCTTGTCGAAGCCCATCGTGTTGGGCGACGCGACGAACGCACCGAGTGCGGGAATCTGGCTGAAGTCGAGGGGCTGGTCGAACTTGACCGTGATCAGGCTGTCCCTGATATCCCTGACCTCGCCGCGCAGGCCGGGATGCTCATCAATGTGGACCTTAGTCCCGGCGACGAGCCGCGACTCGCCCATAACCTGGAACTTGTAGATCGACTGGGCAGTGCGGCGCTGCACGGCAGCGGGGGTGATCCGCTGGTAGCGGCACATCCGGTCGGCCGGCTTGCCAGTCAGCTCGATCTCGCGGCCCTTCTGGATGACCAGGTCGAGGCTGTCGAGGTACTCGCTGTGCTGCCGTGGCAGAGCGCCCGTCTTCCCGCCGACCGCGTCGTGGTTGGGACGCCTTTTCCATGCCTGCGAGATGGTGTCCCACTGGGCGTCGAGGTCGTCCGGGACGTCGCCCGGGTGGTCATACAGCTGCCAGGACTGGGCCATAAGCGCGAACTCGCAGCGAACGATCTGGTCCTGGTCCCGAAGGCCTAGCGGGCGGACGTCGGTGAGGAAGTAGCTGCGCCCGTTCTTGGCGACCTCCAGCACCAGCACATACCGGCCTTTGATGTACAGCCGCAAGCGGTCGGTCCTCCCCTGCGTTCCCCAGACGACCTGGGCGGGGACGGGCGCCGCTATCAGGGCCAGGTCGGAGCGGATGTCGTCGATTCCGGGGACACGGGCACCCTCGATCTGTCGCCGGTACAGCCTCTCGGAGATGCGTTCCGGGAGGTAGCTGACGCCTGCTTCCTGGCCGAGATTCACGACCAGGCGGC
>JBEKHI010000655.1:0-2550 GCA_050012355.1 Streptosporangiaceae bacterium
CTGTTACCGCAGTGTTGGTCTCGTCACCGAGGATGCGGTTCCGTGCGGCGGCAAGTCAACGAATCACGGCCGGCTTCCCGATATCTGGAATTTGCGCCCGCTTACGATTTGCTTGCCTCTCAGCGATCTCACCTGCCCTGACTTCTGCGTGACGGCAGCCTGGTGCCTGTCCCCATGCGAGCCGAAGGCGGAGCAGAAGTGACCGAGGTGTTGTCCACGGCGGCACGGCCAGTCACTGACCGGTCCGAGTCGAACGGTCGCGGTTTCCGCCCAGACATCCAGGGCCTGCGGGCACTCGCCGTTTCGATGGTGGTGATCTATCACCTCTACCCGTCGCTCCTGCCCGGCGGTTTCGTGGGGGTCGATGTCTTCTTCGTGATCTCGGGCTTCCTGATCACCGGGCATCTATGGCGTGGTTACCAGCGCGACGGCCAGGTCCGGCTACTCGATTTCTGGGGCCGCCGGGCTCGGCGTCTCGTGCCGTCGGCGGCTCTCGTTCTCGTCGTGACCTGGGTCGTCTCGCGCATCGTGCTGCCGCCCGGACGGCTCGCCGATACGGCCGAGCAGATAAGGGCCAGCGCGCTGTACTTTCAGAACTGGCAACTCGCGCACGATGCTGTCAATTACCTGACATCCGGCGATGCGGCCACACCGGTCCAGCATTTCTGGTCGCTGTCGGTAGAGGAACAGTTCTACCTGATCTGGCCGCTGCTCTTCGTCCTCGCGGCGCTCGCGGGGCGCCGGCAAGGTACTGCCCGGAGCGGGCGTATCGTGCTCGCCGGACTCGTGGTGACGCTGGTGGCCGCCTCCCTGGCGTACTCGGTGTACGAGACGCGGGTTGACCGCGCCGCCGCCTATTTCGTCACGACCACCAGGATCTGGGAACTCGGTGCCGGCGGAATTCTGGCTCTGCTTCCCCGATCGACCAGCGTCGATCGCGTGCTTCGCGGGCAAGGCTGGCTCGGCTGGGCCGGGCTGGCCAGCGTGCTCGCGTCGGCCTTCGCCCTGCGCGGGACGTCCGAGTTTCCCGGTGCCCTCGCGTTGCTGCCGGTCAGCGGGGCCGTCATGCTCATCGCGGACCAGGGACGGCACGGCCCGGCGCGGCTGATGTCGGCGCGGCCGATGGTCTTTCTCGGCGGCATCTCGTACTCGCTCTACCTGTGGCACTGGCCCATGATCAGCTTGTGGACCGCCGAGAGCGGCAAGAGCCCCGACGCCGTGAGCGGCCCGGTCCTGATCGTGGCTTCGCTAGCGGCGGCCTGGTGGACCAAGACTTACGTCGAAGACCCGATACGGCGCTCGCCGAAGCTGACCGGGCACAGCTGGTGGTCCCTGTCGACCGCGCTGACCGCGGCCTTGCCGGTGGCTCTGGTGTCGGTATACCTCGCGGGCGTGCCTGGGTGGGACGGCAAGCTAGGTCCCGGCTATCCCGGTGCCGCCGCGCTGGCGGGCACGGCTGTCAGCGTTCCGGCGAAGCCCGTCCTGCCGCCACCGGACGACGCGCTCGCGGCTATTCCCGAGTACTGGCAGCAAGGCTGCCTGGACGGCGAGTACGCCATCGCGCCCAAGGTGTGCGTGTACGGCGACACGACCCATCCCACGATCACCGTCGCTCTGGTCGGTGACTCGATCGCCGGTAACTGGTTCCCGGCCCTCGACGAACTCGCCCTGCGCTATCACTGGCGGCTAGTCACCGACCTGCACTCCACTTGCCCGTGGACCGCCACCTGGGTGACCGACCCGAACACCCCCGTCCCCGGCGTCCGGTACACGGCGTGCCACGAATGGGACACCCGCGTGCAGCACGACCTGCTCACCAGCATCCGCCCCAACGTCGTGATCACATCCGACTTCACCCAGGTGGGATCCATGACGCACCCTCAGTACGGCCCGGCCGCCTACGCGGACATCGCAGCGGGGATGGCACAGTACTGGAAGCAACTCCAAGACCATGGCATCTCCGTGATCCCGATCCAGGAAACCCCCGAGATGAATTTCACTCCGCCGGATTGCGTCTCCGAATACGGCGCCGCTTCGCCGGCCTGTGACCGTCCGGCCACCGAGGCGATCCCGCAGGATCCGCCGACCGTGCAGGCGACCCGCCTGATGGCGGGCAAGGTGAAAGTCATCGACATGAACCAGTTCATCTGCCAGCCCAGTATCTGCTCGTCGGTAGTCGGCAACGTCCTCGTCTACTTCGACGCCCATCACCTGACCAGCAGCTACGTCTCGACCATAACCCCGTATCTCGCTGCCCGGCTGTTCAGCACCAACGCCGTCCTCGCCAGCCACCGGTAGCGCACTCCTTCCACTGCCTGCGTGGCCATGATCGTGGACAGTTCAGGACTTATAGGAAACATGTCAAAAATAAGATGCGTTTACAGCGTGTTGCGGACCCTGTCCGTGATTTACCCCGCACCGGCAGGCTCCCGAATCAGACATCCGCGTCATCTCGCCCTACTATCGGGCCCGGTGATTATGGTTGGTGCGACATTACCCATACTCTTTTCTGGATAGTGCCGCACCAACCATAATCATTCGAACACATGA
>JBEKHI010000656.1:0-2540 GCA_050012355.1 Streptosporangiaceae bacterium
ACGCCCGCTGGCCGTACCTGCCAGCCCACACGCTAACCGCGTCGCGCAAGTCATGCAGCTGGACCCCGCGAAGACGGACCCCGGTCCACGCATCGGGCAGGGAGCGACCCAGCTCGGCGTGCCACATCAACGGCGGCAGATCCTCAATAACCACCGACATGCCCACATGGTTGACCGGGCTGTTGGTCGCCACCTGGATCGCACGGTCGGCCATCGTGTGCCCGCGGAACAGCCACACATCACCGGTGCGGGCCAGATCGACTGCCTCATCCAGGCTGATACTCGCGGCGGACATGATCTAACCTAAGCAGATGCGCTGGCTCAAGATGCTGGGACTGGCCGCCTTCGCAGGCGTGGCCGCCACCGGGGTGGTGATCATCCGCGACCAGCGGCGCCGCAGCGCCTACACCCCAGACGAAGTCCGGAACCGGCTGCACGCCCGGCTGGCCGAAACCTCCGCACCCCGCCATCTGCCGCCAGACTCCCGCCGATAAGCATCCCAGTACAGCCATACCGAGCGCCGATGCTTAGTTCCGTGTCATGGACGCGGGGGATCCGGGTTCCTCGGCGGTTGGGGTAGGAGTTGTCTGGGCGGTTAAGGCTCCGGAAGGCGCTGGCGGTTCAGTTCGAAGCGGTCGTGCCCCGGATCGAGGAGGTCGATGAGATCGATGAGGGCGCGCTGAACCCATATCAGTCGTTCGGGCCGGTTCCGGGGAAGCTGGCTTATGGCCTCACCTAGACGTGTGAACCAGTTCGCGAAGGAAGGGGTCCCTTGCGCTGCGACGAATGCAGAGTACCCCATGCACTCGTACCGCGGCCCGGTTGCGGTCTGTCCTTCTGTTCGCACCATCATTAGCTCGCCGATAGCCCGCTGTTGCCCTCGATACAGGTAAAGATCATCATGGGTCCTCGACGTGGATGCGATCTGATCCTGCACTCGCAGAAGCACGCTTGAGAGGACTTTCGTCTCCTCAACGGCTCCGAGGTCGAGGAATTGTATCTCGCGGCGGATAATTTCGAGCCATGCGAGAAACTCTGCGAAGAGGAACAGAGTGTTCAGCCGGAAGTATTCAGGATCCTGCCACCCTTGAATCCACCCGGGCGATAGACGTTGTAGATTCTACTTTGAAGGTCATACGCTGACCGAAGCAGCGGGTCGCGGTACCTGGCGCACCAGCTTCCGTAGCGGCTCAGGCTGACGGGTGGCGTCTACGAATTCCTGCACTTCGCTACAGCCTCCGCGCTACGGTGATTGACATGGCAGTTACCGTGTCGAAAGACGGGAGCTTTGCTTTTCTTGCGGCCAGACCGGATCGTTGTCGCCGCAGAGCGCTGCATCGAGTACACGGCATTGTCGACAGGGTGGAGAGCCCGGCTGGCTTTCTTTACCGCCTTCGGTGTCACCGCCCGCTTCACGGCGCGGCCGGGGTGCATAGCACGGCGGACACTCCGCGGAACGAACAATCTTGAGAAAAAACCCACTCGTACCTCCGGATTTCAAAAATGACTTCCCTTCGCAGACTACGCCTTCCCGCAAGCTCGGCGACGTGGAGGCGCGCAAATCCCCCAGCTATGCACCAGACTCGTTCCCCGACATCGGCAACCAGACAGGCGTGCAGATCGGTGGATGCTTGCGCGTACGGTCGAATGACGATCGGGCTTGCCAGTAACGCCGAGTTTCGGCTGCCCGGTCTCGGGCGCACAACCGCAGGGTTCGATCGACCGCGTCCGCATCCCATCTCTTCCCGCCGGTCGGCGAGAGTTTCGTCTTCGGGATCTCAGCACACGAACTCCAGCGGGCGCGCGAACCGTCAGACGGCGCGGGGCCGGGAAAACGAATTGATGGCCGGGACCGATGCGGGTTACGGTCGGCGTATGGGTATCCAGATGGTGATGGTCCGTCGTGCCCGCCTCCGGGCGGTCGCGCCGGGCATGGGGCTGGCACCGGCTCGCTGATGAATGGGCGGCGCGGGTGGTCGCCGCCGCGGGAGTGCGGCCCGGCGAACTCGTGCTCGATATCGGGGCCGGCGAGGGCGCGCTGACCGCGCACCTGGTGCGGGCGGGAGCGCGGGTGGTCGCGGTCGAGCTGAACCCGCGGCGGGCCGACGTCCTGCGCGAGCGGTTCCCCGGCATCACCGTGGTGGAGGCGGACGCCGCCTCGCTCCGGTTGCCCGGGCGGCCGTTCCGGGTGGTGGCGAACCCGCCCTACGGAATGTCGTCCAGTCTGCTGCGGACGCTGCTGGCGCCCGGCAGCAGGCTGGTCGGGGCCGACCTCGTGCTGCAGCGGGCGGTGGTGCGCAGGCACGCGTCCGGTGACGCTCCCGGTGGCATGCGAAGGTTCAGCCAAACCGTCGGCCTCATGCTGCCGCGACGCGCGTTCCTGCCGCCGCCGCAGGTGGACTCCGCAGTGCTCGTCGTCCGCCGCCGGAGGTGAGCGTCGTCCGCTTACTCGCCGCTGTCGGAGTCGAGGTGGCCGCGGTACAAGTCGGCGACGCGGAAGGCCAGGTCCAGCGACTGGCTGCGATTAAGGCGTGGATCGC
>JBEKHI010000657.1:0-4756 GCA_050012355.1 Streptosporangiaceae bacterium
ATATCAGCGCTGACCGAAGGTTGATGAAGGAGAACTTCATGCTGAACGTCATCGTCACCGGGATTCCCCGGGCGGACTCCGAACTCGTGGACAAGCTCGCCGGCTTCGGCGTCGCCACCGTCCATGAGGCCATCGGCCGCGCCGGGTACCTGGGGACGCGGATCCGGCCGATCCAGGACGGGACGCGGATCGCCGGAACCGTGGTCACGGCGGTCTGCTGGCCGGGCGACAACCTGATGATCCACGCCGCCGTCGAGCAATGCCAGCCGGGTGATGTTCTCGTGGTGACCACCACGTCACCGTGTTCCGACGGTTCGTTCGGCGAACTGCTCGCGACATCGCTGGCCGCGCACGGGGTCCGCGGGCTGATCACCACGGCCGGGGTGCGCGACGTGGCCGAGCTGCGCTCGATGGGCTTCCCGGTGTGGTCGGCGCACGTCAGCGCGCAGGGCACGGTCAAGGAGACCGCGGGGGCGGTGAACGTGCCGGTCTCGATCGACGGGGTGGTCGTCACCCCGGGGGACGCGATCGTCGCCGATGACGACGGCGTGGTGTGCGTCCCGCGGGTGTCGGTGGCGGCGGCCATCGGCAACTCGGCCGCCCGGGAGGCCAAGGAGGCTGGCAGCCGGAAGGCACTCGCCGACGGGCAGCTCGGCCTGGACATGTACGGGCTGCGGGCCAAGCTGGCCAAGACCGAGTACATCAGCTTCGAGGAATACCAGGCGAGGATCACCGGATGAGCGGTGTGCCCTGCGCGTTGATCCGCGGCGGCACCTCCAAGGGCGCGTACTTCCTCGCGGCCGACCTGTTCCTGCAGGTCGCCGCGCTGGAAGCCGACCCAGGGCTACTGGAACGCGTGACAGCGCTGCGGCTCGAGGCAGGGAAGGCCATGGGGCTGGGCAACGTCTCGGCCACGACCGCGCCGAAGGTCTCGCTTATCGGGTCTCCCGCCGGCGGCGGGACTGTTTCCACCCGCACCTTCATCCCCGTGCGGGTGCACGAGGCGATCGGCGTGCTCGGCGCGGTCAGCGTCGCCGCGACGCTGCTGACCGAGGGAGCGGTGGGACACCGGCCGGACATCACCGGCCCTCGGCTGCTCATCGAGCATCCGTCCGGAGTCATGCCGGTAGAGCTGGAACTAGAGCCGTCCGGTTTCCCGCCTGTAATCAGACGTTCAGGGGTGGTGCGCACGGCCCGCATGCTCTTCGACGGTACAGTTTTCCCTCGTCAGGAGGTTTCATAATGTCTCGCCCCCCGCTGCACGACATCGCTCACCTGAGCTATGTCGAGCTGTTCACGCCGAAGCCCGAGGAGTCCTTGCGGTTCTTCACCGAGATCATCGGGCTGACGGAGAACGGCAGCCGCGGCGACTCGGTTTACCTGCGCACCTGGGACGAGTACGAGCAGTTCTCGCTCAAGCTGACCGCGCGTTCCACCGCGGGTATCGGTCCGACCGGGCTGCGGGCCGAGAGCGAAGAGGCGCTGGAACGCCGGACCAAGGCGATCGAGGCGAGCGGTCTCGGGCTCGGCTGGCAGGACGGCGAACCTGGTCTTGGCGCGACCTATGCCTTCCATGACCCCGACGACCACCCGATGCACGTGTACTACGAGAGTGACTGGTACTCCGCGCCGCCGGAACTGGCCCCCGCGCTGAAGAACCAGGCCGCACGGTACGCGCGCACCGGTTTCTCCGTGCGGCGGCTGGACCACGTGAACTACCTGGCCAAGGACGTGCTGCCGAACGGGGACTTCGTGCGGGACATCCTCGGCGGGCGGGTCACCGAGCAGATCCAGCTCAACGACGGGACCATTGCGGCGCAGTGGCTGCACTTCGCGACCAAGAGCTACGACTTGGTGTACACCAGGGACTGGACGCAGACCAACGGGCGGCTGCACCACATCGCGTTCGCGACCGACACCCGTGAGGACATCCTGCGCGCCGCGGACATCTGCCTTGACGCGGGCATATTCATCGAGACCGGACCGCACAAGCACGCGATCCAGCAGACATTCTTCCTATACGTGTACGAACCAGGCGGCAACCGGATCGAACTGTGCAACCCGGTCTCGCGGCTGGTGATGGCGCCGGACTGGAAGACCATCACCTGGACCGAGGACGAACGCGCCAAGGGCCAGGCCTGGGGCCTGAAGACCATCGAGTCCTTCCACACCCACGGCACTCCCCCAGTCGACTAGCGGCCGCTCGCCCTGGCGGCTGGGGCGCCGTAGCGCCCCGCGGCTTTTCCCTGGTGAGTGCTGCATTACCCACACTCTGACCGGAGAGTCCTCCACCTCGGCTGGGCGCGGCAGCCGGCCCGAACCCGCTGGCGGCCAGCTGACTTCTCCCGGCTTAGCGCACATTTCCCGTCCGCAATGCCCGGATATGCCCGGCAGCCGGAGTGCACCAACCCGGGAGAAGATGCCGGATGAACCAGGCTTTGCTGGGCGGTGCAGCCCACCATGATCATCTTGGGGCGCACGGGCCGGATCGGGGGCGCGCGGGCGAGGTCCGGGGGCGGGTTTTAGGGTGGGGGTATGAGCACTCTGGAGGGAACCGCGGCTCTTGTCACCGGGGCGTCTAGCGGGATCGGCGAGGCAACCGCGATCGAGCTGGCGAGGCTCGGGGCGTCGGTGGCCCTGGTCGCCCGGCGAACGGACCGGATCGACGCGCTGGCCGCGCGGCTGAACGGCAGCGGCCCCGGCAAGGCGGTGGCCATCACCGCCGACGTCACGGATGAGGCGCAGGCCCTGGCCTGCGTCGAGCAGACGGTGGGCGAGTTCGGGCGGCTCGACACGCTGATCAACAATGCCGGGCTCATGCTGCTCGGCCCCGCGGTCGGCTCCGACCTATCCGACTGGCAGCGGATGGTCGACCTGAACATCAAGGGCCTGATGTACTGCACGCACGCGGCGGTCCCCCACCTGCTGACAGCCGCCGCCGACAGTCCGCGCGGGGTGTCGGACCTGGTCAACATCTCATCGGTCGCGGGCCGCGTCGCCCGCAGCGGCAGCGCCGGCTACAACGCGACCAAGCACGCGGTCGGCGCGTTCAGCGAGGCACTGCGCCAGGAGGTCGCGCGCCGTCACCTGCGGGTGTCGCTCGTCGAGCCGGGCGCCACCGAGACCGAGCTGCGCTCGCACAACCGGCCGGAGATCGTCGAGCGGCAGAACCAGCGGTTCGCCGGGATGACGATCATGCAGGCGACCGACATCGCGGAAACCATCGCCTTCATCGTCACCCGGCCAGCGCGAGTCGCGATCAACGAGGTGCTGATAAGGCCCACCGAGCAGGATAACTAGGTCTCGTGACGGTTGCCCGCCAACTGCTCGCGGAGCACGTTCTTGCGGATCTTGCCGGAACCGGTCACCGGGAAGGCATCGACGAAGGCCCAGACCCGGGGCACCTTGTGCGCGGCGAGGTGCGCCTTGCCGTACTCCTCAAGCTCGGCGGCGCTGGGCGTGGCACCAGCGGCGGGGATGACGCTGGCGGCGACCTGCTCGCCCCATTTCTCGTCGGGCACGCCGACGACGGCGACCTGGCCGACCGCCGGATGGCGACTTAGCACCTCCTCGATCTCCCTCGGGTAAATGTTCTCCCCGCCCCGGATGATCATCTCCTTGAGGCGCCCCCGGATGGTCAGGTACCCGCGGGCGTCCATCGAGGCCAGGTCGCCGGTGTGCAGCCAGCCGTCGTCGTCGATCGCGGCGGCGGTGAGCCCGGGCTCGTCGTGATAGCCCGCCATGACGTGGTAGCCGCGAGTGCACAGCTCGCCGACCTCGCCGAGAGCCGCCGGCGTCGTGCCATCGCCGACGGCGATCTTGACGTCGACGGCCGGCAGCGGCTGTCCAAGGGTCTCGGCCCGGTCGGCCGGGCTGTCGTCCAGCCGGGTCATGGTGATGCCGGGCGACGCCTCGGTCTGGGCATAGATGATGCACATACCGATGCCGAAGGTCTCCTCGATCCTGCGCACCAGCGCGGGATCGACGGTCGCGCCGCCCGACAGGGCATACCGCAGGCACGATAGGTCGCGCTCCACCAGGCTCGGCTGGGCCAGCAGCGCGTGCAGCATGGTCGGCACGCCGCAGAAGCCGGGCGCGCGGTACCGCTCGATCAGCTCCAGCTGCCAGGCGGGGTCGAATCCCGGCGCGAGCACGTGCGTGCCTCGGCTCCACAGCAGCGACAGGACAGCCGCGCAGGAGCCCGCCGTGTGGAACAGCGGCATCGGGTTCACCATCGCCTCGCCGGGCCGCATGCCGAGCAGCCGGGCATAGGAGAGGATCGCGTTGTTGACGATGCCCCGGTGCCGCAGCGTCGCGCCCTTCGGGACGCCAGTGGTGCCGGACGTGTACTGGATCTGGACCAGGTCATCCGGCATCACCAGCGGCAGTTCGGCGGCCGGGGCGCCGGTCGCCGCGAACGCGGCCAGCTCCTCGACCCGGACCACTTCCCGCAGCGCGGGAAGGGCCGGGCGCAGCCCGGCGACCGCCGCGCCCACGTCGAAGCCCCGGTACTCACCGACGTGGAACAGCCCGTCCGCCCCGGACTGGGCCAGGACATGCCGCGCTTCCTCGTCCCGTAGCGCCGGGTTGACCGTGACCAGGATCAGCCCGGCCAGTCCCGCGCCGAGCTGGAGCAGGATCCACTCGGGGATGTTGGGAGCCCAGACGGCGACCTTCTCGCCCGGGGCGAAGCGGCCGAGCAGGGCACGGGCCACCGCCTCGGCATCGCCCAGCAGCCGCGCGTAGGTCCAGCTGC
>JBEKHI010000658.1:0-2514 GCA_050012355.1 Streptosporangiaceae bacterium
TGTAGATCGTGTCGTGATCGTCATCCCCCGGCAGGTACGCGAGCGGGTTGACATATTCTTTGCCGCTCTTGCGGCCAATGTGGTGCACGAGGACCAGCTGCGCATCCGCGAAGTTGCCCCCCACCTTCCCGCCATTGGCGCGGAACTCGTCAATGATCTGCTGGTTCCAGTTACTGCGTTCGGGCATTACTGGACCGCTCCTTTGCTGGCTGAGCGAAATGGGGTGCATGGAGAGCCTACCTTCGCGACCCGTCGGCCGAGGCGGTGGCACCCGAGTCAACGCAGCCGCGCCCGGTCCTAGAGCCGCGATCCGGCCGCCATCGCCGACTGGGAGCTGTTGGGCGCGAACGCGCGGATCATCGCGTCCTGGGTGAACGACGCGATGATGCGGCCGTCGGAGGTGAGCACCTGGCCTCGGGCGTAGGCCAGGCCGGCACCGGCGAACGTGGACTCGTGGTGGTAGCGGATCCAGCCGTCCCAGCTCACCGGCTCGTGGAAGGTGACCCCGATGGTCATCACCGCGGTCGAGACGGTGTGGTGGGCCTGGGCGGTGCCGATCCCGGGGTGCGCCCGCATCGCGGTGGCGATGGACAGGTCGCCGGTGTAATGCGCGAGCAGCGCCCGGCGGAGGTCGTCCCGATCGGGCACCGAGTCGTAGCGGAGCCACGCGTCCATCACCGGCGGCCCCACCTGGTCGGGGTCGTTGTGATCGGCCACGCCGTCGATGCGCAGCTCCCGGCCGGGCACCGGGTTGATCGCCGCCAGCTGCGCCGACTCCGGGGCCCCGACCGACCCCGAGTCGGGGTGGTCGTGCCTGATGACGTCGGCCTCCGGCCGGTCGAGCAGCACCGTGGCCGTCGCGCAGGCCCGGTCGCCCTGACCGATCGCGACCACGGCACTCGCGAACGAACGCCCCGCCCGCACCGGCGATACGGTGAACTCGATCTCCTGCGCGGGGTTGCAAGCGGCCGCGAAAAGCCCGTGCGCGGAGCGCACGGTGCGGCCAGGAAGCGCCTTGGACGCTGCCACCATCGCCTGGCCGAGCAGCTGGCTGCCCTCGACTACGTTCCGGCCCCTGCTCTCGCTGGCGCCGATGAACCGGGTCAGCCCCGCGTCGGCCGGCGCCACGTCGAAAATCGCGAGCAGCCGTTCAAGCGACTCCGCGCTCGACAGCTCACCCGATGCGGCGCTCACGTGGCCGCCCGGAGCAGCAGCGCGCCGCCGGGGGTGAGGCCGCCGGAGCTGACCGCGGCGACCCGCGCGTCCTTCACCTGCCGCTCCCCGGCTTCGCGGCGGAGCTGGACGATCGCCTCGTGGATCAGGCCCATGCCGTGGGTGCGGCCGTGCGAGAGCTGGCCGCCGTGCGTGTTGAGCGGGAGGACGCCGTCACGGGCGATGTTCTTCCCGCCGTCGAGGAAGTCCCTGGCCTCGCCGATCCCGCAGAACCCGAGCGCCTCGATCCAGGACAGGCAGTTCATGGTGAAGCCGTCGTAGAGCTCGGCCACGTCCACATCGGAAGGCCGCAGCGACGTGCGGGTCCACAGGTGCGCGGCCGGCCCGAGCACCTGCGGCTCGTGCGTGAGCGTGGACTGGTCCCAGTCGATCCGCTCCAGGATCTGCGTCCCGACCGCCTCCACCAGCACCGGCGGCTTCGCCCGGTCGTACGCCGCGTCAACCGAAGAGACGATGACCGCGATCGACGCGTCGCAGGGCACGTCGCAGTCGTAGAGCCCGAACGGCGTCGTGACCGTCCTCGCCTGCAGGTAGTCGTCCATCGTCATCGGCTCGCGGTAGATCGCGGTTGGGTTGAGCGCGGCGTTGGCCCGCTGGTTGAGCGCGATCCAGCCGAGCGTCTCGCGGGTGGTGCCGTACTTGTGGAAGTGCCGCTGCGCGTTCATCGCCAGGGTGTGCGCGGCCGAGGTGGCGCCGAACGGGCGCATCCAGCCGCCGAGCCCGCCGCCAGACCCCGGCGGCTTGATCTGCCCCTGGCGCATCTGCTCGGCGAAGGTGGCCTCCCACAGCGTGCGGAAGCAGAGCACGTGCCGGGCCAGGCCCCCCGCGACCGCCAGCATCGCGGCGACCAGCGAGCCGCCGGGCCCGAACGTCTCGATGCCGCCGTTGTACCAGGTCGGCCGGATCCCGAGCGCCGCCTCGAGCGCGGTCACCCCGCCCTCGCCGAACCCGCCGAAGCTGCCCCCGCCGGGGTAAGAGGAAAGCCCGTCGATGTCGGCCAGGGTCAGCCCGGCGTCGGCGACGGCCCGCTCGCACGCCTCCACGGTGAGGGCGAGCGGCGGCCGCATCAGCCGGCGCCCGATCTCGGAGGCGCCGATGCCGGTGATCGCGACCTTGTCCTCGAACTTCTCGGCCGCGATCATCGGCCGCACGTGCCGCCAGTATTCCCCCGGTGCGATCTCGTCCTCCGGCAGCGACGCCGGCGCAGCCGCCGACGCAGGCGGCGACGCCCCCGAAGCGTCCCCAACCGGCCGGAACAGCGGCAGCCAGACGTCCCCCGTC
>JBEKHI010000659.1:0-2501 GCA_050012355.1 Streptosporangiaceae bacterium
GTCACGGCCTCGGCCCGGTCGTATAGGCCGCCATCAGCCAGCGCAATTGCGATGTTGGCGAGGTACTCGGCCAGTTCGTCCTTGCCACGGATCCCGGTCGCTGCGATGCGGGCGGAGGTCTCGGCCTGCAGAGCCACCAGTGCTGCTTGTTCGCGGAACCCCGCGACGCCGTGCACTGCCGTGAGCTTGATCAGCGCCAGTGTCCGCTGGCGCGGAGAGTGGATGGAATTGGCCAGTGATTCAGCGCGGTCGGCCAGTCCCAGGACTGCCCAGACAGCAGGCAGATGTCGTGGTACGTCCTTACCGGGACGAGACAGGTCATCGCCGTGCATCACCAGACGGGCCATCACGTAGAGATCCGGATCCGGCTGCGCCAGGAGCACCGCCTTGGCAGCCGCGAGTTCACGCTCAGCTGTGGCGTCGCTCCCGCTCATGGCGCGCATCCGGTCATGGCGAACGGTGTCCAGGGCGCAGGCGAGCTGCCGCCCGGCGTCGCCGACGGCGTTCAGCATCCAGAAGTATCCTCGGAGCAGATAAGCGGGGGTCGCAGGCGGCCAGTTGCGCGCCCGGTACCGGTCGGCCCATACGTGCAGGCGGTCCCGGTAGCCGCCCAGCAGGCGGTCCCCGAACGCGGCGACCGCTTCCTCTCGGAGGGTGTCATGGGCCAGCAGGTACACGCGGGTGCCCTCATCCGGCGTAGCCCATTCGTCGGGGCGGCTGGTGAATGTCCGGCCCGTCACCCCCGTCAGGATCGGCTTGATCTCAAACGGCGCCAGCTCCGTTAGCTCGCTCAGGTCAGAAAGGGTGAGGCCGCCGCCCGCGGCGGTGAGCAAGCCGAGCAAGTCACGCTGAACCTGGGTCCCCTCGAGCAGTGTACGCAACTCCAGTTCCGCCATGTCCCGGATTGCCACCGCATGCGGCGACCCGCTCAAGGTCCGGACGATACGAGTACTGCGCAGCGGATGATCCGGGCTGACGTCAAGCGGAACACGGAGAGTCGGGCGGCTTGCGAGTATCGCCTTCAGGCCGTGCTCGCAATGCTTGGGAAGCAGCGAGGCGATGCTAGGCAGTCCTGCCGCGAGGCTTCGGTCCTCATCGAGCCCGTCAACAACCAGCACGAGCCGGTCCCCCTGCTGTGCAAGCTGTTGCGCGGCGGCTTGGAGGAGCAGGTAGTACCGTGCAGTTGTCTCGCCGGCTGCGGCGAGTCCCGGTGAGAGCCCGAGGATATCCTCAAGCTGTCCCAGCACCGTCGACGTAAATGCCGCGCTATCGCCATGCGGGGTAAGCCGCGCCGTGACGAAGAACGACACAGGGATCACACGCGGCGGTGGATGCAGAACGAACCATGACATAAGGGCTGACTTGCCTGACCAGGTATCAGCCTGCCACCACCAGTACGAATCCGGGCTGTCGCAGAACGCCCCCATGTCCGCTACTTCCGCGCCCCGATCTGCCAGGCCGCCATACGGCGCAATCTCCCGGACCTGGGCCAGGTACTCCAGCCGGCCCGGACGCACGGCGGCCGCGGCGTAATAGTTGAGAACCCCGACCGACCCGACAGCGAAGCCCCCAAAGGCGCGGACCTGCCCCGGTGCACCAACGGGCTCCCCAACGGGCGGCGATCCTTGAGCGGCTGCAGAGAACCCGCTTGCGGGTTCCACTGGCTGATCAGCGCCGGGAGCGGTCAGCCGCTGGACCGCCCCGGCTTCAGAGGGTCCGCTGCTGGACCGCCCAGGTTGACGGTCCCTGCCGTCCCTATCGCGACGCCATGAGGAGCGCTGACCTCCACATCGCCGATAATCGTCGCTGACCGCTCGCCGCTGACCGGGCTGGCGTCCCTTATTCCCGCACGGACCGGCCCCGCCTGCTCCCACCACCGCCGGAGCGCCTGGTCAAATTCAGCATCGGCCGCCGCACGTTCCAGCAGGACACGCGCCAGCGCTACCGCCTTGTCCTGATCGGCCGGGGCCTGGAGCAACGCCGCCAGCGCTGCTTCTCCTGTCGCTGCCTGCTCCCCCGCATCGGCCTTACCGCTCGGCGGGCGGCGTACCAGCGACATCACAGCCGCCAACAGCCGGGCACCCACAGCCTCGCCGGCTCCGGTCACCACAGCCACCAGCACCGCACCAACCGTCAACGGATCCATCCGCCACCCCCAGGCAAACCCGATAGCTGCCTACACTGTCGCATGCCGCTCCAGGGTTCGGTAGAGGCTTCCACATTTGGAAACGTCCTCCCGTTCCGAAACAGCACCAGTTTGCCGGGTTCGGCGCAAATGCAATCGGGCGGTACCACCCGGAAGGCCCACGATATCGAAAGCGAGGTGCTCCCAAGCTCAGTATCCCTACAGGACCCGGGCGTAACCCCAGAGACAATTATTGCTTCACGAGTATCAGCGGTGGCCGATTGACACGGGAAACGGCCAGCTCAAGACTCTCCTACTCGGCCCGGGGCGAGGTATTGCGGTCAGCGTCCCCGGGACATGGTCAGGCATGAACTGT
>JBEKHI010000660.1:0-2920 GCA_050012355.1 Streptosporangiaceae bacterium
AAGACGCTCGGCGTGCCGCTGACCGCGCTCAGGCCGCGGGCCGTGCTGATCATCTGCACCTGGTCCCGGCCGCAGCCCTTGGCCCGGTACAGCGCGGCGTCGGCCGCCGACATCAGCTGAGAGAACGTGCGTTCGGTCCCGCTGTCTAGCGCGGCCACGCCGATCGACACCGTCACCTGCACGCGCTCCCCGCCGAGGGCGCCGGGCGCGATGATGGACAGCGCGGCGATGTTGGACCGGATCCGCTCCGCGATGCGCATGGCGTTGACCGCGCGGGTCTGCGGCAGCAGTAGCGAGAACTCCTCGCCGCCGAACCGCCCGGCCAGGTCATACTCACGCAGCATGCTGGTCACCGTGCGGGCGATCTCCTTGAGCACTTGGTCGCCGACGAGATGGCCGTAGGTGTCGTTGATCACCTTGAACCGGTCGATGTCCAGCAGGGCAATGGCCAGCGCAGTCTTGGTCCGGACCGCGCGGGCGACTTCGGTGCTCGCCCCCCGATCCCAGGTCGCCGCGTTCAGCAGGCCGGTCTTGGCGTCGACCCGCGAGTCCTGGACGAGCCCGGCGTGCCGCACGGAGCGCTGCAGCAAGGTGATGAACGGGAATGCGAAGACCAAGGCGAGGACGCTGCTGGCTACGCAGAAGGTGACGATCACCGCCACGCACAGCTCGGTCACGTCGTTGTACATGGGCTCGCGGGCGAACAGCTCGTCGCGGATCCGCACGCCCGGATTCGAGCCCTTGACGGCCGTTCCGATCAGAACCTGGTTGGTGGTCCACTGCACGGCCGCGCTGGCCGCCGCGACCAGCATCCAGGCCACGGCGTGACTCGCGGGATGGGCGGCCGCGCCCGGGACCAGCCGGATCAGGGCGTGGAAGGCGAAGGCGGCCGCGACGTAGCTCAGCCCGACGACCGCCGCGGAGAACACCCGGCGGTACGGGGCGCCACGGTGGACCCGCCACTGGGTAAGGCCGCGGGCAGTTCCCAGGTCGCGTAGACGTCCTTGGCCACGCCGTTGTTCTCGCCGACCCGCCGGGTCAGCTCGACGGTGGCGGCGCTGGAGGCCAGCAGGCCGGCGAACAGCGCGAGATCGCGGGCGTGCAACGTGACCGAGCTGGCGGCCAGCCCGAGGACGACCGCGTCCGAGAGCACGACGACGATGACGAAGGCGAGCAGCCAGTCCGGAAGCTTCCAGAGCAGCCAGTCCCGAAGCTTCCAGATCGGCCAGGCCCGGACTCCGCTGCTTCGCTCGTGGATCGAGCGAACCGGTGTCTGTTCGGCAGCCACTAGCACCTTGAACCTGTGAGGGGGGCGACACGTACCACCTAGTGTCCCGAATTGCCCCCGCATCGGCTGCCGAACGTCAAATTCGGCTACTTAACGAGGTTGATTGTTACCTTGGTGGTTACGCAGAGTGTCTACATAGTGACTATATGCAGGTCATCCTGGGCCTCATGTCGGAGATGCCGGACATTTCAGATTTGCGTACTCGTTGTCCTCGGTCATCCGCTAGGCTCCGCGACTTGACCTGGAGTAAACCGCGCGCCGAGAGGAGTCATCATGCGTACCACCGTCTGGGTCTGAGCCCTTACTCATCAGATTTCACAACCGGCTAAAGGTTCACGCAGAACTCGAAAGGACGGACGTCACCATGCGTACCACAGTTTGGGTCTGAGCATTTCCACCCATCTCATGACCGACCCGGGCTGCTCCCGGGAGCGATCAGGGACGCGCGATCAAGTGGGCTAAGGAGCCCTGGGCCCGGCGGAATACGCTGGGCGTGTCCGCGTGGTCGTTCGGCCCGCAGGCCGCGGCACCCGTTCCCGGACCGCTGATCGCGCTCAGGCCCCGGCTCGTGCTGATCATCTGTACCTGATCACGGCCGCCGGCCTTGGCCCGGTACAGTGCCGCGTCCGCTGTCGCCACTAGCTGCGAAAGCTCGCGCTTACCGCCGCTATCCAGCGCCGCGACCCCGATCGAGACCGTCACGTGCACCCGCTCCCCGCCGGTTGCTCCCGGGGCGATGATGCTCAAGGCCGCGATCTTGGCGCGCACCCGCTCGGCGATCCGGAACGCGTCCACGGCCCGCGTCTGCGGCAGCAGGAGCGAGAACTCCTCCCCGCCGAACCGCCCGGCCAGGTCGTAATCGCGAAGCAAGGCGTTGAGGGTGTTGGCGATCTCCTTGAGCACCTGGTCGCCGACCAGGTGCCCGTAGGTGTCGTTGATGACCTTGAACTTGTCGATGTCCACCATCGCGATCGCCAGCGGCGACTGCGTCCGCACCGCCCGGGCGACCTCCACCGTCGACTCGCGGTCCCAGGTCGCCGCGTTCAGCAGGCCGGTCTTGGAGTCATTGCGCGACTCGCTGACCAGCTGCATGTGGCTCAGCGACCGCTGCAGCAGGGTGACGACGGGCAGCGCGGCCACGGCGAGCAGCGGGTCCCCGGCCACGCCGAAGGTGACCAGGATGGCAATGCTGATCTCCGCCGCGTCGTTGTACAGCCCCTCGCCGCCGAAGAACGCCGTACGGACATTCGCGGACCGGTTGGCCCCCTTGACGGCCGGGATGACCAGGGCCTTGTTCACGGCCCACTTGACCAAGGCGCTGAGGATCACCAGCGCGGTCCATACCGTGTCCCGGCTGAGCGCCCCACCCGTATTCTGCGGGACGAAACCGGACAGGCCGTGGAAGGTGAGCGACGCGGCACCGTACGACAGGCCGACCGCCGCGGCGCTGAACACCCGGCGGTACGGGGGCGATGGCGCGACCCGCCACTGGAACAGCGCGGCGTCGGCAATAGGGATGATCAGCGCGAAGAACGGGGGCAGCAAGATGGCGACCGGCAACTCCCAGACACCCTGGACGTCCTTCATCAGGCCGCCCTGTTCCCCGCCCTTCCTGGTCACTTCGACCGCGGC
>JBEKHI010000661.1:0-3231 GCA_050012355.1 Streptosporangiaceae bacterium
TTTCCATCGGATGTCCTCCGGAACCTAGGAGTCGCTTACGCATACGAGATTAGTCGTCTTTTCGTCAAAGGCCAAACATCTGTTCGACGTGTCGCCAGAATGTCAGACCCCCGCGATAGCGTGTCGTTCATGTTCGATCGATCCAAGATTCGATCGAACGGGTGTACCATCGAACGAGAGTTTGACCGAGGAGGCGATCGTGTACGCGACGGTAGCAGAGCGCAACGGCAGCGTAAGCAAAGTCGCGGGTTCTGTTAGGCCCGCGCGGACGCTAGTTCCGGGGCCGGGGGCGACGGTCCCCGCGCCGCGAACGCCGGAGTCTCCCATCGGGCGGCGTCCCCAGACCGCGAAACGCCCAGCCGCTCAGGCGCCAAAGCGCAGCGTGCCGAAGCGCAAGACGCCGCCGGTCCGGCTGACGCGGCGCGGCCGGGTGGTGGTGACGGCGGCGGCCGTCCTGGTGATCGGCGCGGTCTCGCTGGTAGCCGCGTCCGCGGCCCAGGCGACCAGCCACCGGGGACCGCAGGCCAAGGGCAACCTGGCGAAGATGGTCGTGCTGTCCGGCCAGAGCCTGTGGTCGATCGCGGAGTCCGCGGAGCCGAACGCCGACCCGCGCGCCGTGATCGAACAGATTCGCCAGCTCAACTCGCTCCCCGGGTACCAGGTCACCCCCGGCGAGACACTCTGGGTGCCAGAGAGCTAACCCCCCGGAGGACACGCCCGACCGCGCGACACGCCGGCGGCTTCCCGGACCTCCGACGTGCCAGCGATTTCTGGTCATCAGGCGTTCATGGACTTGCAACCGTCCCTGGTGAGGCTCTACGGTTGAACCACAACATCTAGTAGTTACGCGGCTGTGGTTTATCCACAAGTTGTGGATATAATGGCAGTAGCTTGTGGACACCGGAAGGAGGTAGAGCGTGTACTGTCCGTTCTGCCGCCATCCCGACAGCCGTGTGATCGACAGCAGGACCGCGGACGACGGGGCGGCGATCAGGCGCCGCCGGTCATGTCCGGAGTGCGGCCGGAGGTTCACCACCCAGGAGACGGTCATCCTCATGGTGGCCAAGCGCAGCGGCGTAACCGAGCCGTTTTCCCGGGAAAAGATCATCAGTGGCGTCCGGCGCGCGTGCCAGGGCCGACCGGTCGGCGAGGACCAGCTGGCGAAGCTGGCGCAGAAGGTTGAAGAGGCTATCCGCGCGCGGGGTATGGGAGAAGTGCCGTCCCACGAGGTGGGGCTGGCCATCCTTGGCCCGTTGCGGGAGCTGGACGAGGTCGCCTATCTCAGGTTCGCCTCCGTCTACCGGAGTTTCGACTCCCTCGACGACTTCGAGAAGGAAATCACAACGCTGCGGAGCCGGCACACCGATGTGCAGTGAGCGATAAGCAGGCGTCAGATCGCGGCAAAATGCAGAAGGGGCCAGGCAATGCAGAAGGGGCCAGCAGTGCAGAAGGGGCCAGCAGTGCAGAAGGGGGAAGTACAGCGGTGACCGAGACGGTGAGCAGCAGTGGCAAGACCACGCGCAAGGGCAAGCGCAAAGGGTTGAAGGTCCAGCGGATCAACACCACGGCGGGGGTGCATCCGTATGACCAGGTGACGTGGGAACGCCGCGATGTCGTGATGACCAACTGGCGGGACGGCAGCGTCAACTTCGAGCAGCAGGGCGTGGAGTTCCCGGACTCCTGGTCGGTCAACGCGGCCAACATCGTGACCACCAAGTACTTCCGCGGGGCGGTGGGCACCTCGACGCGTGAATGGTCACTACGGCAGCTTGTCGACCGGGTCGTCGACGTGTACGTGCGGACCGGAGTCGAGAACGGCTATTTCGCCACCGACGAGGACGCCGAGATTTTCGACCACGAGCTGAAGTACGCCCTCGTGCACCAGATCTTCGCCTTTAACTCCCCCGTCTGGTTCAACGTGGGCACCAGCTCTCCGCAGCAGGTGTCGGCGTGCTTCATCTTGGCCGTCGATGACACGATGGACGCGATCCTGGACTGGTACCGCGAGGAAGGCCTGATCTTCAAGGGCGGTTCCGGCTCCGGTGTGAACCTGTCCCGGATCAGGTCGAGCAAGGAATTGCTGAGCAGCGGCGGTACGGCGAGCGGCCCGGTCTCCTTCATGCGCGGCGCGGACGCGTCGGCGGGCACGATCAAGTCCGGCGGCGCCACCCGGCGCGCGGCGAAGATGGTCGTCCTCGACGTGGACCACCCCGATGTCGCGGAGTTCATCGAGACCAAGGCCCGTGAAGAGGACAAGGTCCGGGTGCTGCGGGACGCCGGGTTCGACATGGACCTCGGCGGCAAGGACATCGTCAGCGTCCAGTACCAGAACGCCAACAACTCCGTGCGCGTCTCCGATGAGTTCATGCGCGCGGTGGAGTCCGGCGGCGACTTTGACCTGCTTGGCCGGCGCACCGGCGAGGTCGTGGAGACGATCAAGGCACGCGACCTGTTCACCGCGCTGGCCAAGGCGGCCTGGGAATGCGCCGACCCTGGCATCCAGTACGACAGCACGATCAACGACTGGCACACCTGCCCGGAGTCCGGCCGCATCACCGCCAGCAACCCATGCAGCGAGTACGTGCATCTCGACAACAGCTCGTGCAACCTGTCAAGCCTGAACCTGCTCAAGTTCCTGAACAGCGATGACACCTTCGACACCGACCGGTTCAAGGCGATGTGCGAGCTGATCATCACCGCGATGGACATCTCGATCACCTTCGCCGACTTCCCGACCGAGAAGATCGCGGACACCACCCGCAAGTTCCGCCAGCTCGGCATCGGCTACGCCAACCTCGGCGCGCTGCTGATGGCCACCGGCCACGCGTACGACTCCGAGAGCGGCCGGGCGATCGCCGCCGGGATCACCGCCCTCATGACGGCCGCCTCCTACAAGCGGTCCGCGGAGCTCGCGGCCATCGTCGGCCCGTACGAGGGCTACGAGCGCAACGCGACGCCGCACAACCGGGTCATGCGGATGCACGCCGACGCCACGGCGGCGATCCGCCCCGCTGGTGACCTCGAGCGCGACATCATTGACCTGGCCAACGCCACCTGGCGGGAGGGCCTCAAGCTAGGTGAGACCAACGGTTACCGGAACGCGCAGGCTAGTCTGCTCGCGCCCACCGGCACCATCGGGCTCATGATGGACTGCGACACCACCGGCATCGAGCCCGACCTCGCGCTGGTCAAGTTCAAGAAGCTCGTCGGCGGCGGCTCGATGCAGATCGT
>JBEKHI010000662.1:0-3201 GCA_050012355.1 Streptosporangiaceae bacterium
ACGCCGGTGAGGCGGCAGATTCCGTGGACAGTGGAGGGCAGCAGCGATTCGCCGATCTGCCAGCGGGGGAACTTCTCTTTCTCCAGCAGGACGACGCGGTGTCCTCGCATCGCGACCAGCGTCGCTAGGGTTGATCCGCCCGGCCCGCCGCCGACGACGACAACATCGGCTTCTTCACTCATGCCATGTCTCGCTTCCGGCCGAATGCCAGCATCAGGCGGGCAGCGACCAGCTCAAACCATCGGGTGACGTGATGAGGCCACCGTTGAAGAGCGGAATCGCGGTCCCGGCGCTCTGGCCGAGAAGCACGCGGGCCTGCTCCTTGGCGCCTTCTTGCATGGCGCTATTGACGATCGAGGACTTGATGATCGGCACCATGCTCTGCTCGTTGTTCGCGACGAGTTGTTCTACCGCGCTTGCGAACTCGCTGGATCGCCTCTTGTAATGGTCCGCGAGCGCCGACTCACCGGATGACACTCCGCCGACCAGCTCCACGAAGGACTGCAGATCGGAACTGGTGCCGTCGGTCACCTTCTTGGCGGACCAGAAGTATGAGTCCTCATTGACGTTAAGGTCGTAGAAGGCAACCAGAAACTCGTAATATACGCCGAATTCCCGGCGGTATCGCTGTTCGAATTCGTGGAAGGCGGTGTTCTCGTCGGTTGTCTGGTCAAGGACGCTGTTGATGGAGCGTGCGGCGAGCAGGGCTCCGTAGGTGGCCAGGTGGACGCCGGAGGAGAAGACGGGGTCGACGAAGCACGCGGCGTCGCCGACGAGAACCATGCCGCTTCGCCAGAACGTGGTGTTCGCGTAGGAGTAGTCCTTGCGGACCCGGAGCTGCCCGTACTGGCCGTGGGTGACACGGGTGGCGTCGCGGAGGTAGTCGCTGATCATCGGGCACTCGGCGATGAGAGCGGTGAAGGCTTGTTCGGGGTCGCCTTGGATCTTGCTGGCCATCTCGTGGCGGACGACGGCGCCGACGCTGGTGAGTGTGGGGCTGAGCGGGATGTACCAGAACCAGCCGCTGTCGAAGGCGCAGGACAGGACGTTGCCGGAGTTGGGTTCTGGCAGGCGTTTGCCGCCTTCGAAGTAGCCGAACAGGGCGAGGCTTCGGAAGAATTCCGAGTACTGCCGTGTCGCACCGGTCCGCTGGTAGATGCGGCTGTTGTTGCCCGAGGCGTCCACCACGTACTGCGCGTGGATGGTGCCAGGGTTGCCCGCGGCGTCTGTGTAGGCGACGCCGCGGACCCGGCCCTCGTCCTCGATCACGTCTCTGACGGCGTGCTGTTCGCGGACGTCGACGCCCATGTGGCGTGCGTGGTCGAGCAGGATGTGGTCGAACTTGCTCCGCTCGACCTGGTAGGCGTAGGACGTCTCGCCGGCCATCTTCGGCGACACGGAGAACGCGAACGTCCATGGTTCTGGGTTGGCGCCCCACCGTTGAGTGCCGCCGCGTTTCTTGGTGAACCCGGCCTTGGCGAGTTCGTCGGCGACGCCGGTGAGGCGGCAGATTCCGTGGACAGTGGAGGGCAGCAGCGATTCGCCGATCTGCCAGCGGGGGAACTTCTCTTTCTCCAGCAGGACGACGCGGTGTCCTCGCATCGCGACCAGCGTCGGCTTCATCACTCATGTGTTGACCGTTCATGTGTGGTTACCAGCGCCATTCGTGCTGGCCGAGGAGGTGGTCGGATTTGATGCCGTGGTCGGCGCACCAGGTCATGAATTCCACGACCTGCTTAAGCTGGTAGGAGTCCTCGTTGTAGGAGGTGGCCATGACGTGGCCCAGCCAGCTTTCCTCGCCCATGGCGTAGACGTAGGCCTCACGGGCGCTCAGCTCGGTCATGATCCCGGCCGCCTGCTCGGCGTTGGATCCCGACAGCGTGCGCGAATCGCTCATCTTCTTTGTGATCGGCATGGTAAATAGCCCCTGATAAAGCCAGGTCAGCGGCGCCCCGGCACACTCCATGCCAAGGAACGCCATATCCACCTGCCCCACGTGGCCGCGGATGTGCCGGTACAGGCCCGGGTCGATGCCCGAGGAGTCCGCCCCGACGAATATCGCACGGCCGCCGAACCTGACGCAGTAGGTTGACTTGGCCCGGATATCCAGGTCGGCATGCTCTCCGAGGAACGGCGTCGCGATCACCGTGCCGCCGGGAAACTCCACCTCGCCGTAGTCGTCGACCTCGGTCACCGGCAGGCCCATGTGCGCCAGGTACAGCGCCAGCGACGGGTCGGCCATGTTGCCGCGCGAAGACCGGGGCACCACGACCGTGCCGATCCGGCCGCGCAGCGCCAGCAGGGTCTCCAGCACGATGTGGTCCTGGTGCCCGTGGGTGATCAGCGCCAGATCGAGGTGATCCGGCAGATCCCGGTAGGTGAACCGGCCGGCGGCCGAGGCATCGGCGTTCACCCACGGATCGGTGATGATCGCCGCCTCCGGCGTCTGCATGACCAGGCATGCGTGGTTGAAGTAACGGATCCGGGCTCCGCCGTCGATGTGGCGGTCATCCGACAGGTCCGGCTGCTCGGCCAGTAGCCGACCGAGCGCGGTCGCCTGATCGTCATCCAGCTCGAGCATGCCGCGGACGCGGCTCAGCGTCGTGCCGCGTACCCTCGACCGGAATAGCTCCCCCAGCCCCGGGTGCCGGAACGGTATCCGCAGATCGAGGACATCCGGTGAACTCAGCCGAGGTGTACTCAAGATGAACGGCCGCTCGATGCCCGTTTCCAGCGACAGCTGCACGGACTGGCGGTCCTCGGAATAGACGCTGCTCTCGTACACCAGCGGCTCGATGTACCGGATGGCGGGCTGGTTGCTGGTGTCGTAGGCGATCTCCACTAGCCCGGACAGCGCGGACGGCAGCTTCGAGTACAGCGGGGTGAGGTCGAACCCGGTCGCCGCCGACCGCACCAACTTCTCGGCCTCCGCCACCGCCATGGCGAAGCCCAGCATCTCCGCCCGGTCCCGCTTGATGGACGCCAGCAGGTCCCGGACCTCGTTGCTCCGCTCCTCCTCGATCCCGATAAAGAACCCGCCCCGCAGCGCGGGGTTACGGCACGCGTTGATATGGACCTGGGGAGATTGCAGGTAGGACTCGAGGAGGGGGATCTGCGCGAACGCCAGGTTCATCGCTGCCTGTACAGGCGTGACCGTATGCAGCCATGCATAGAAACTGTCCACCAGCGGCTCGACAATAG
>JBEKHI010000663.1:0-1600 GCA_050012355.1 Streptosporangiaceae bacterium
CACCCCAGGACTACGACGCGACGCGATCGGACTGCGCGAGGTTCTCTTCCAGTCCATCACCGACATGGCGCCCGGCGCGGCCATCGCGGCCTCGATCCCGGCTGCAGCTACTTCAAGGGGACCGCGCTGACCACGTATAACACGATGATCGACGACCTGAACGGGCAAGCGACCCCGGCCACGCTGACCGGTGCCCTCACCTCCACGATCAGCCAGCTCACCACCGCCGAGAACAAGGCCCAGAGCTCCAGCGTCCGGAGCTCCCTGAGCACGCTGATCGCTGAGCTCGGCGCGGTCAAGTCCGACGTGTCCAGCGGATCCGTGCCGAAGAACGTCGTGAACACCCTGAACACCGACGCCAACGCCGCCGACAACACCTGCGGCACGCTTTAAAACGCATTCTTAACACGCCGCTGATCTCGTCGTACGGTGATCTTTGCGACAATCGCGTCATACCGCCGCGAATCCGGACGAGGTCACTGTGACGACTGAGACGGCAACATCCACCCCAGGACTACGACGCGACGCGATCGGACTGCGCGAGGTTCTCTTCCAGTCCATCACCGACATGGCGCCCGGCGCGGCCATCGCGGCCTCGATCCCGGCGGGTGCCGCCTACGCGGGCGGCGCTCTGCCGCTCGCCGTTCTGGTCGCCCTGGTGGCCTGCCTGCTGAGCGCCGTCTCGATCGGCCTCCTCGCCCGCGAGATGCCCAGCGCCGGCTCGCTCGCCACGTACGCCGCTCGCGGGCTGCATCCGATCGCGGGTTTCCTCGTCGCCTGGGGCTACGTGCTAGTCGGCGTGCTGATCTGCCCGCTGGTCCTGCTGCAGCTCGGCTTCACGACGGCATCCACCATCAACTCGGAGTTCCATGGCTACCCGGCGAACCTCTGGTGGCCGTGGTCGCTGCTCGGTGCGGTCATCGTGCTGGCCGCCGGGCTCTACGGGATCCGGACCTCCGCCCGGCTGGGTACCGTGCTCGGGAGCTTTGAAATCGCCGTTTTTCTGGTGCTAGGTGTTTTCCTCGTCGTGCACGCCGGTCACGCCAACACGGTGAAAGTGTTCGGCACCAGCTATACCCCGACCGGGTTCCGCGGTGTGTCGGGCGTGATCGCCGGCTCGGTGTACTCGGTGCTCGCCTTCGGCGGGTTCGAGGGCGCGGCGCCGCTGGCCGAGGAGGCGCGGGATCCGCGGCGCACCGTGCAGAGGGCGGTGCTGCTCGCGACCGCCGGGATCGGCGTGCTGTACGTCTTCACCACGTACGCGGCCGACGTCGCGTTCGGCCCGAAGGGGTTCGCCGGGTTCACCAGTTCGGGGACCGCCTCCTGGGAGGGGATGGCGCGTTCGCTGTACGGGATTTTCTGGTTCTTCGTGTTCCTCGCGATCGTGAACTCGACGATCGCGAACTCCAACGCCGGAGTCAACGTCGCCAGCCGCACCGCGTATGCGATGGGCCGGATCGGCGCGTTCCCCCGGTTCTTCGCGTCCGTCAGCCGCCAGCACCGCGCCCCGGTCGCGGGTATCGTCACGACGTTCGTCCTCACCGTGGCGGTCACGCTCGGACTTGGCCTGGGCTACGGGCCGGAGAACGCGTTCGCCATG
>JBEKHI010000663.1:1605-2973 GCA_050012355.1 Streptosporangiaceae bacterium
GCACCGGCCTGGTGATCATCCTGGTGGCTGTCTACATCCTGGTGAACGCCGCGTGTATCGGGTACTTCGCGGCCGCCGCCAGGCACCACGGTCATCACTGGAACCCCCTGATGCACCTGGTAATCCCGCTTCTCGGGATCGCGGTCTTCGTGCCCGCCTGGCTGACCTCGGCCGGCATCCGGGTGTTCTCCTTCGTCGCTCCGCTCACCGCGCCCTCGTCCTACATGGGCCCCGGGGTGGCAGGCTGGATGCTGGCCGGCGTGGTGTACCTGGCGTACCTGTACGCACGTCACCCGCAACGAGTGCTCGAGGTGGGACTCGTCCACCTGGACGATGTACCTGAGGAGTGAGATGCGCAGCATCACCTACAAGCCGGAAGCCGGGGAGTACGCCTGGACGTTCGGCGGTGCGGCGCCGGTCATGCGCGTCAAGCCGCCGGCGATCCTGGAACTGTTCACCGAGGACTGCTTCGCCGGCCGAGTGCGGTCCGAGGGCGACCTTGTATCGCGAGTGTGCGAGTTTCCGTTCCTGAACCCGCAGACCGGGCCGTTCTACATCGAGGGCGCCGAGCCCGGCGACACGGTGGCGGTGCATTTCGTGTCGATCGAGCCCGCCCGGGACTGGGCCGCGTCGACGACGGTGCCGCTGTTCGGGGCGCTGACCGGAACCCACCTGACCGCGACGCTGAACGACCCGCTGCCCGAGACCGTGTGGCTGTGGCAGCTGGACGCCGCCGCCCGGACCTGCCGGTTTACCGCCCGCTCATCCGGCTTCGAGGCGGATCTGCCGATGGAGCCGATGCATGGCACCGTCGGCGTCGCTCCGGCCAACCTCGAGGTCCGCAGCGCGCTGGTGCCTGACGCGTTCGGCGGGAACATGGACACGCCCGAGATGCGCGCGGGCACCACCTGTTACCTAGGCGTCAACGTCGAGGGCGCGCTGCTGTCGCTCGGCGACGGGCACGCCCGCCAGGGTGAGGGCGAGACCTGCGGTGTCGCGGTCGAGTGCGCGATGAATACCGTGATCGTGGTCGATCTGATCAAGGGCCGCCCGTGCCCGTGGCCGCGCCTGGAGTCAGACACCCACATCATGACAGCCGGTTCCGCCCGCCCGCTGGAGGACGCGTTCCGGATCGCGGCCCACGACATGACCCACTGGGTGGCCGAACTCCTGGAACTAGACCCGCTAGATGCCTACCAGCTGGTAACCCAGGCGATCGAAGCCCCGCTAGCCAACGTCTGCGACACCAACTACACGTCGATCGTCAAGTTCCCCAAGCGCTACCTGAGCGCACCCCCCTTCGACGGCACCCACGCGCGTCTCCGTGGGCGGTCACGGGATTTCTAGCGCGGCCATCTGGGGGGTGTC